>NZ_JBEOXT010000001.1:0-399653 GCF_040296685.1 Streptomyces sp. NPDC002054 | reverse complement strand
CAACGTCCTGTGGGCCATGATCCGCGACGGAGCGTGCTACCAAGCCGCACCACCGGTCACGGCGCGAGCTTGACAATGTCATTGGGAAGTCTCCTTCTGGTCGCTCTCGCCGTCCGGGTACTGGAAGACCTCTTCGAGGGAGACCTTGAAGACACGGGCGATCTGGAAGGCCATGTCGAGGGAGGGGGAATAGCGGCCCTTCTCGATGGCGATGACGGTCTGACGGGTCACGCCGATACGCTCGGCCAGTTGTGCCTGGGTCATCTCGCCGTGGGCGAACCGCAGGGACCGGATGCTGTTGGTGATCCTGGTCGACTTCACCACGGCTGGAAGCCCCGGCGGTAGGCGACGATCCTGGCTGTGGAGCCGAGCACCGCGGACAGCGCGAACGCCAGGTAGACGGCGTTGGCGATCCAGAAGTGGTCCACCTCGGCCATCGCCATGACGAGGGCCGCGACCGCGCCGACGACGACGAACGACTGCCCGGCGTGCTCCCCGAACCGGCCGATCTCCCGGTCGCGCTGGTCGGTCTTGCGCCCGCGCTCCCCCGAGGTGAGGTCCAGGGCGATGTGGATCAGGATCGAGGCAGCGATCGCCGCGCCGATGGTCCACAGCATCACCGGGATGTACGGCAGTTGCGCGAAGGCGCCGCCGTCCGCCCGGCCGAGGACGACCGCCAGGTAGGCCAGGTATGCCACCACCGTGACCAGGCCCATGCTCCATGCGCGCTTCTCTTCGAGGCTCATTCGCGCTCCCGCCCCCATGTAAAGAACCTTTGACACGTTGAATGTAAGCAGCGCTTGACGTGGTGTCAAGATTTCTTGACATGCGCCGCCAACTGGACGCGCGAACCGCCGGGTTGGAATGATCACGGGATGATTTCCACCCGTACTCCCTTTTTCCGGCCTGCTGCCTGGGCCGCCGTGCTGGCCGCGGCGGTCCTTTCCGTTCCGGCGGTCGGGTCCCCCGCGCAGGCCGCCCCGGGCGACCCGGCCGTCGCCTCCTCCTTCAACCTCAAGCCCGGGCCGGATCTGAACGGCCACGTGACCGCCCTCAAGGCGGCCCTCCCCACACAGGGCATCCAGACCCTGCTCGACCAGGGGAATCGGGTCGCGAAGACGGGCACTTCCTGTACCACCGATCCGTTCGGTACGGGCGACAGCGGCACGATCCTCGCCCCGGACCGGAAGTTCTGCTGGGACGGCGGCGACTCCGACACCAAGGAATGGATACCCCAGGGCATCACCGGCGTGTCGGACGCCCAGGCTGACGAACTCTGGGGCACTCGCAAGCCGTTGGTCACCGCCTGGTACGACAAGGCGAGCAAGGACCTCTGCGATTCGGACCCCGCCACCTGCCACGACAAGGGCGTGCGGCTGTCGTTCCTCGACCCGGAGACCGCGGTGCCCGGCGACCCCGACGGCCGCCGGTACCGCCACGTCCTGCTGGTCGAGCCGTACTACAACTCCTTCCAGCACATCTCCTACAAGGCGGTCGACCTCCACGCCGGAGGCATCGCCTGGTACAAGAACTACCTCTACGTCGCCGACACCCTGAACGGCCTGCGGGTCTTCGACATGCGCGCGGTCCTGGACCTCAACCCGGACCAGAACGCATCGGCGGACGACACCACGCTCGACGGCCTGAAGAGCAATGTCAGGGACGAGACGAAGATCGGCCGGCAGAGCAACGTCTACTACAGCCACACCTACCGCTATGTGATGCCGCAGGTGGCCTCGTACAAGTTCGCCAGCGCCCAGGGCAACACCTCGGCCGGAACCTGTGTGGCGACTGGAGCGCCGAAGGCCTCGTACATCTCGATCGACCGCAGCGACCTCGCGGCACCGGCGCTGATCATGGGCGAGTACTGCAACTCGGACGAGGAGCACCCCGAGAAGGGGCGGGTCGGTGCGCTGCCGATCGACGACGCCACCGGACTCCTGAAGACGACGAACGGTGTGGTCGCCGCATCGGGCGCGTACCACCTGCCCCGTGACCTCACTCAGGGCGCGGCCCGCTACGACGGCATGTACTACTTCAACCGCAGCTACCTCAACAACAGCGGCAGCCTGCGGCGCGCCCAGGTCTCCGGGACCCGACTGGTGGACTACGGCAACAACATCACCAATGCCGTCGGTCCCGAGGACCTGTACATCGAGCACGGGCAGAGCCGGCCGGGCAGCGGCACGCAGTACCTCTGGTCCCTGTCCGAACACCGGATGGAGAACGGGGACGCGACCTGCACGGACGCCGGTTCCCCCTGCGGCCGGGTGATCTACGCGCACCGGATGGCCGACATCCTGGCCCGGCCGTAGCCGCAGCCGGAGCTGGGGCCGCAGCCGGAGCCGCAGCCGGAGGTCAGCAGGGGGCGGGCGGGGCCGGGCCCAGGGTGGTGGTGCCGATCGCGGCGCGGTGGCCCAGGCCGGTGCGGTACGCATCGAGGGCGGCCTCGGTCCGGCCCGTACGGCGCAGCAGGTCGCCCAGGAGCCGGCACAGATCGGCGAGGTCGCCGGTGGCCCCGCTGCGCTCCAGGAGGGCCAGGGCGCGTACGTAGTGCTCCTCGGCCGCTTCGACCTCGCCGCGCTCCTCGGCCATCAGGCCGAGGAGCCGGTGGGCTCCGCCGGCGTGCACGGCGCCGTGGCGGTCGTCCAGGTCCAGCACGGCGGACAGGAGTTCGGCGGCCTCCCCATGGCGGCCGAGGCGGCGCAGGACGTCGGCCAGCTCGACCTCCACCTGTGCGGTGTACAGGGCGGCCCGCCGGGCCGCGAGCATGCTCCGGGCCGTACGCAACTCCGCCTCCGCGGCGTCGAGTTCGCCGCTCTGCGCCTTGACGTAGCCGCGCATCCAGTGGCAGTGGGCGAGGTCGGTGGCCAGCCGGAGCTGCCGGTACATGGACTGGGCCTTGGCGAGGGAGGCGTCGGCGTCGGCGGTGCGCCCCTCGGCGAGGAAGGTCCGGGCCACCTGCCGGTGCATGCCGGCCACCAGGGCGGGGTCGGTGACCTGCGGTGCCAGGGCGAGGGCGGTCTCGGCGGCGTGGGTCGCCCGCGCGTGCGCGCCCATGTCGATGTACGGGCTGATGACGGCCGCGTACAGCATCACCAGCGCTTCCGGGTCGGCGAGGCCGCGGGCCTCCAGCTCCTCGATGGTCGATTCGAGCAGGTAGCAGGAGTACCGGAGCTCCCCCGCGAGGAGGTGGGCGACGGCGCGACCGCGGATGGCGCGGGCCCGGCGCGGCAGCGGTTCGCCGGCCAGCAGCGTTTCGGCCGCGGCGAAGTGGCCGCGCGCTGCCGTGAGTTCGCCGGACTCCAGGGCGCAGTCGCCGAGGCCCAGCAGCGCCTCGGCCCGCTCGGCGAGCAGGTCGAGGCGCTCCGCCTCGGCGAGCAGGCGCCGGTAGTGCTCGGCGGCCTCGTCGGCCGCGCCGGTGGCCAGCGTCCGCTGCGCGTCGGTCAGGGCGAGCCTGAGTTCGGTGGCCAGGTGGGCGGGGCGGCCGGTGGCGAGCTCCTCGTACGTGGTGCCGAGGCGGGTGGCGAGGAAGCGCAGGGCCGTCTCGGAGGGGCGTACCCGGCCGGACTCGAGGGTGGAGATGTAGGCCGCGCTGTAGGCGGGCTCGGCGAGCTGCCGCTGCGTCATGCCGCCGCTGGTGCGGAGCTGTTGCACCCGACGGCCGATCTCGGCCGGTTCATCCACGGGGAACCCCCTGTTCGTTCAACTCCCCCAGTATTCACCAGCATTCGCTGGCACGCGATCATTGCGCGGTCCCCCGGCATCCCCCTAGTTTAAGCGGCTGGTTCAGTTCGCTTAAGCCGCTGGTTAATTCCGTGTCCGGGGAGGATCCCATGCGTACGACCCTGCGCCGCAGTTCCCTGCCGGCAGCGCGGGTGGCCGCCGCCACCGTCACCGCGCTCGTCGCACTCGCCGCGCTCGCCGCCGTGCCCGGTACCGCGTCGGCCGGCCCGCCGCCGCCCGCTCTGGTGGAGGTGGAGATACCCGGCCCCGAGGAGGGTGTGACCGCCGGATCGGGACACACCCTGGTGCCCGCCGCGGGCCGGGGCGTGCCCGCCGGACGCCTGTCCGCCGCGGGACGGGAGGCGGACGGCGGGGTCGCCAAGATGATCGACAACGGCCCTTCCGCCGACCGGCTCGATGTGGTCGTGGTCGGCGACGGCTACACGGCGGAGGAGCTGGCGCGGTTCCACACCGATGCGCGGTCGAAGTGGGCGGAGGTGGCGGCCGTGGAGCCGTACACGACGTACCAGGGCCTGTTCAACGTGTGGACGGTCGATGCGGTCTCCCGGGAGTCCGGGGTGACCGGCGACCCGGACCGGGGCACCGTACGGGACACCGCGCTGGGGTCGTACTTCTGGTGCGGGGACATCGAGCGGCTGCTCTGCATCGACCAGGAGAAGGTCGACGGGTACGTGGCGCGCGTGCCGGACGCCGACCTGGTGCTGGTCCTTGCGAACAGTGCCAAATACGGCGGGGCCGGCTACAACGAGGCCAGCGACAGCCTCGGTTACGACGGCATCGCAACGGCCTCGGCGGGCAACGCGAAGTCGGGGCAGGTCGCCGTCCACGAGACGGGCCACTCCCTGGGCCGGCTGGCGGACGAATACTTCTACCCCGGCCTGCCGGACTACGAGCGGTACACCGGAAGCGAACCGACCGAGCCGAACGTGTCCGTCCTGGACGCCGCCACGATGGCCGCGCGTGGGGAGAAGTGGCACCGCTGGCTGGGCGAAACCTCTCCCGACGGGGGCACGGTCGGCGCGTACGAAGGCGGCGGGTACTTCGTCTCAGGGCTGTACCGGCCCACGGAGGGCTCCCTGATGCGGGTGCTGGAGCGGCCGTTCAACCTGCCCGGCGTCGAGGCCATGATCGCCGGCTTCTACCGGCACGCGCGTCCGGCCACCGCGCTCACGCCCACCGGGCGTACGCTGCGCGGCCATCAGGCGGCTGCGGTCGCCCTGCCCCGGCTGACGGGGACGGCCGCGCAGCGGTTCACCGTACGCTGGTACCTGGACGGCCGGGAGCTGCGGCCGTTCGCGGGCCGGACCCGGGTGCGGGTCGCCGACCTGGGCCTGCACCTCATCGACCTGCGGTCCCACCGGCTGTCGGTACGGGTCGAGGACCGTACGCCGTCGGTGCGGGACCCGGAGATCGCCCGCACCCTGGGCGCCACGATCGAATGGCAGGTCCGCCTCTAGCGACCGCTTAGTCGTCCAGTGCGTCCAGGACCTTGCCGAGGTCGACGAATTTGAAGCCGGTGGCGGCGCGCTCCGAGCTCTGGGGGGTCTCGTGGCCGTCCTGGACGACGAGGAGGCCCCGCGGATACCTGTTCCCCAGGGGTGCGTTGAGGGCTGCCGCGCCGTCGCACTCCTCGGAGCCGTCGAGGGTGGCGGAGGCGGTGATCCGGAAGCCGCCTTCGTACTCGTTGCCTTCGTCGGTCTCGCGGTCGTAGGCCGCGAAGGTGTTGTCGCCCTGGCTCGAGGCGAGCAGGTATCCGTCGCCGTCGGGCTGGGTGACCAAGGTGAGCCCTTCGACGTCGGCGGCGAGCCGGCGACCGCCGAACCCGGGGTCGGCCCCCGGCGTGCACTCCTCGGTCTCCTCGTCGTAGGTGCCGGGCCTGCCGTACTCGCGGACCCTGTCAACCAGTTGCGGGGTGCCCGTGAGGTCGGCCCGCAGCCGCCAGATGCCGATGTCCTCCTGGCCGGCGTACAGCGTGCCGTCCGCCGGGTCGACCACCATTCCCTCGACCTGCGGCAGTTCACCGGGTTCCAGGCACGGCGACCAGGAAGCGCCGTTGGGCAGACGGAAGACGGAGGGAAGGTCCAGGGTGCGGATCGTGCGGTAGCCGACGGTGCCGGAGCTCGTGGGGAGGAGTTCGAGCAGAGCGACGCTGGTGGTCTCGCGCCGGCTGACGACGGCGTAGGCCCGGCCGGTGGCGCGGTCGGTCCAGGTGGCGAGGCCATAGGCGGTCCGCTGGTCGTTGATCTCGGCCTGGTCGGCGGAGAAGACGGGCCGGGCCGCCGGGTCGGTGACGTCGGTGAGCGGGCCGCCGGGCCGGTCGCGGTCGATGCGGTAGAAGCGCAGCCGGTCGTTTCCGCGGTCGGTGGTCACCGCCAGGTCGGCGCGGCCGGTGCCGAGCCGCAGCCCGTGGACGAGGTCCACGTTGTTGAAGCGGCCGGGTGCGTCGCCGGGCGCCGGGCCGGCCGGGGCGGGCAGGGCCTGGATCTGCCGGGCATCGAGATCGTAGACCCGCAGGCCGCCCTCCTTCGCCGTCGCCACGACGAGGCTGCGACCGGGGTCGGCCGCGTTGCGCCAGATCGCCGGGTCGTCGGCGTCCGCGTTGCCACCGTCCTCGTCGTCGTACAGGGCGGCGGTCTCGGCCCGGGGCGTCACGGTCGGCAGCGCGGCGGCGCGGGGCGCGTGGGACTGGGCGGCCTGGGCCTGGGCCGGCACCGTGGCGGCGAGGGCCGCGAGGGCGACGACGCCGATCACACACGACCGTCGGATACGGGAGAGGGGCACGAAGTGGCTCCTTCATATCGGGAATCGCATCGGGCCCAGCATCGGCCCGCTTCCCAACCGCCATCCCGGCCCGCAGCCGTAGCACAGCGAAACTTGGCATGAACACCACATGATCCGCGAAGCCCGGGCCGGCCGCCTGCGCCGGCATCTCGCTGACCGCGATGCGGTCGTACGCGTGCCACCGACGCAGGCGCCGCCCGGGAGTTGGCGGGTCAATCAGGCGCTGTGCTGGGCGAGGAAGGTGGTGATGAGCTTCTGCCATTCCTCAGGACGTTCCACCATGGGCAGGTGGCCGGTCTGGATCTCCACGAGCTGGGCGCCGGGGATGGTGTCGGCGAGCTGGTGGTGCAGGCGGGTGGAGGTGAACCCGTCCTGGGTGGTGGAGATGACCAGGGTGGGCACCTTGATGTGCGGCAGGTCGTCGCGGACGTCGACCCGGGGGGCCATCTCGGCGTGCTCAGGGGTCCCGTCGGCGATGCTGGCTGCGGTGAAGGCGAGGGCCTGCTGGAGTTGCTCGGCCGGCATGGCCTCCAGTGCGTCGGCGCCCAGGGCCATCATCGTCAGGTACTCGGCCAGCAGTTCGCGGTTGCCCGACTCGGCCAGCTGGCGCCAGACGGACACGGCGAGAGCGAGGCGGTTGTCCGGGTGGGGGAAGGTGGCGGTCAGCACGAGGGCCGTGACGCGCTCGGGGTGGCGGGCTGCCGCGCGGATGGCGACGGGGCCGCCGAGGGAGTAGCCGGACAGGGCGAAGGTGTCCAGGCCTTCGGCGACGGCGGCGGCGACGAGCTGGTCGGCCAGGTCGTCCAGCTCCAGCGGAGTGGTGGAGCGGGGGGTGTCGCCGCTGCCGGGGTAGTCGATGCCGACGACGGTGTGGCCGGCTGCCAGGCCTTCCAGGATCGGACCGTAGGTGCCGGCCACGCTGCTGCCGGCGCCGTGGGCGAGTGCGAGGCCGGGGCCGGAGCCCAGAACGGTGCGGGCGAAGGTGGCATCCGGCAGGGTGCGTGCGGACATGGCTATTCCAATCTGCGGGTGTGGGTAACAGGTGGTGCGGTGCTGGTCGTGGGTGACGAGCCCGGCATCGGGCAATCCGCGCAGCCGGTCGGCGGCATATTGGTGCCGACAGCCCGGGACGTCAGGGCAGCAGGACGGCCTTGCCACGGTTGCGGTGGGCTTCCAGGTCAGCGTGCGCAATGGCGGCCTGCTCGAGCGGGTAGGTCCGCCAGATGGGCACGGTGAGCATGCCGGCGGCGGCCAACTGCACCAGCTGCGGCAGAGCTTCCTCGGCCTGGTCGGCGCCGCCCGCGCTGAAGCGGACGCCGTGCTGCGCGGCGGACATGTCGGCGATGGTGATGACGTGTGCGCTGTCGCCGGTCAGGGCGACGGAGTCGGCGAGGACGCCGGCGCCGGAGGCGTCGAAGACGCAGTCGACTCCCTGGGGTGCCGCGGTCTTCGCCCGCTGCACCCAACCGTCGCCGTAGCGGACGGCGACGGCTCCGAGCGCGGTGACCCGCTCGATGTCGTGCTCGCCGACCGTGGCGATGACGGTGATGCCGCGGGCGACGGCCAGCTGCACGGCGATGACGCCCACGCTGCCGCCGGCACCGTGAACGAGCAGGGTCTGCCCCTCGCGCACGCCCAGCTGGGCGAGGACACGGAACGCGGTCCGGCCGACCGTCACCAGCGATGCGGCGACCTCCCACGACAGCGCCGCAGGCTTGGCCACCGGCTGCTCCAGCGTCGCGTACTCGCTGTAGCTGCCGCCGACGGTGGCGCCCAGGACCTCGTCGCCCACGGCCGCGTCGGCTCCCTCGCCGACCACATCGACGACACCGGCCGCGTCCAGGCCGGGGATCACGGGGAAGCGCGCCGGGACGGCGCCGGCCATCAGGCCGGAGCGGATCTTCATGTCGAGTGGATTCACGGAGGCGGCTCGCACCCGGATCCGGACCTGGCCCGGGCCGGGCTCCGGCGGGGTGACCTCCGACAGCCGCAGTACCTCGGGCGTGCCGTACTCAGAGAAGGTGATCGCTTTGGACATCGGAAACTCCCGGGTCAATCGGTGAGGGTGGGGTAGTCGGTGTAGCCGCGGTGGTCGCCGCCGTAGAAGGTGGACTGGTCCGGGGCGTTAAAAGGACCGCCGACGGCAAGACGCTTAGGCAGATCGGGGTTGGCGAGGAACAGCGCCCCGTAGGCCACCATGTCCGCGCTGCCGTCCTCGATCAGCTTGAGCGCGTCGAGGCCGGTGACGTCGGGGTAGGTGAACGGGTTGAGGACGAACGTGCCGGGCCATTCCTTGCGCAGCTGCGAGGTCAGCGTGGAGTCAGGGCCCTCCATCAGGTGCAGATAGGCAAGATCCAGACCGGCGAGCCGGTCCAGCAGCGCCCCGTAGACCTCGCCCGGGTTGTCCTCGACGATGTCGTTGTACCGGTTCCCGGGCGAGATCCGCAGACCGACCCGCCGACCGCCGATCGCCTCGGCCACGGCCGTGACGACCTCGACGGCGAAGCGGATCCGCCCCTCGGTAGAGCCACCCCAGGCGTCGGTGCGGTGGTTGGTGTTGTCCGCGAGGAACTGGTGGATCAGATAGCCGTTGGCGCCGTGGATCTCCACACCGTCGAAACCGGCCTCGATGGCGTTGTGCGCGGCGGTCGCGAAGTCGGCGACGGTCTGCCGGATCTCCGCCTCGCTCAGCTCCTTCGGCGTGATGAAGTCCTGCGGCCCCTGGTGGGTGTAAACCCGGCCCTGGGCGGCGACCGCCGAGGGCCCCACCGGCGTCAGGCCGTCGGGCAGCAGGCTGGGGTGACCGATCCGCCCGGTGTGCATCAGCTGCGCGAAGATCACCCCGCCCGCGCCGTGTACGGCGTCGGTCACCGTCCGCCACGCCTGCACCTGGCCGGGCGTGTGCAGGCCGGGGGTGTCGGGGTAGCCCTGGCCGACGGGCGAGGGCTGGACGCCCTCGGTGACGATCAGCCCGGCGCCGGCTCGCTGCGCGTAGTACGTCGCCATCAGCTCCGTCGGCTCCGCGCCGAGCCCATAGGCGCGGCTGCGGGTCATCGGCGCCATCACGACGCGGTTTGTGAGGCGCTTGCCGCCCAGGTCGATCGGGTCGAAAGCAGTGGTCATGGGTCGTTCCCTCGGGGTGCGTGCCGATTGCCTGTCCGAACAAGTAAATCACTTGTCCGAACAGTAATCACCTCAGGGCCGCCTCCGGGGATCGAAAGTGAACTAAGTAACAACCCACCTACCTGGGAATATGTGCCGCTCGACAAGCGAAGGCGACTGCGGGAACCTCAGCGGGAGGTAGAGTTACCCTGCTCAAGCAGGAGAGTGAGGAAGAGATGGCCGAGTCCACACCTGAGACCGGGCAGGGTTCCGGAGTGACGGAACAGGAAGCCACCGTTCCGGTCCCCGCCGCGGCCGGCAGCGGACCGATCAGTCACGCGATCTTCCGGCTGGCCCGGCTGCACCGCATGTTCGCGGGACAGCTACTGCGCCGGATCGGCCTGCACCCGGGCCAGGAGCTGGTCATGATGCACCTCTGGGAACTCGGCCCCCAGCGCCAGATCGACCTGGTGCGCCTGATGGATTCCGACGCCGCCACCATGACCCGCACCGTCCGACGCCTCGAGCAGGCCGGCTTCGTACGCCGCCGCCCCTCCCCCACCGACAAGCGCGCCTCGCTCATCGAACCCACAACGGCCAGCCACGCCCTGCGTCGGGAGGTGGAGCGGGTCTGGAGCCAGCTCGAGGACATCTCGACCGCGGGTCTCTCGGACGACGAGCGTGCCGATGCCCTTGCCACCTTGGAACGCTTGGAGCAGAACCTCGTACGAGCCGCCGCCCAGCCCGCAGAGCCAAACGCGGAGCACTAGGGCGCGTGCACTGATGTCCGGGCGGGGACTCATGGGACATGGCCCGGCACCCGGCTCAGGTTCCGGGGAGGATACGGCGCGTTTCGTAGGCCCACATCGCGATCTCGACCCGGTTGCGGGCGCCGAGTTTGGCCATCAGGCTGGCCAGATGCGTCTTCACCGTGCTGAGGCTGATGTGCAGTGCATCGGCGATCTCGGTGTTGGTCAGCCCGCGAGCGACGGCGAGAAGCACCTGCTCCTCGCGGGCGGTGACGGGTGAGACCGGCTGGGCCACGGGCCGGCCGGCGGGCAGGTCCGCGAATGCCTGGAGCAGACGGACGGTGACGCTGGGCGCGATGAGCGCCTCACCGTCGGACGCCGACCGTACGGCCTGCGCCAGAAGGTCCGGTCCCGTGTCCTTGAGGAGGAATCCGCGGGCGCCGGCACGCAGTGAGCCGTAGACGTACTCGTCGAGGTCGAACGTGGTGATGACGACCACGGCCAGCGGGTCGGCGACGCCCGGGCCGGCGACCAGCCGGGTGGCCTCGAGTCCGTCGAGTACGGGCATGCGGATGTCGAACAGGCAGACATCGGGGCGTAGTTCGCGGGCCAGACGTACCGCTTCCCGCCCGTCGGCGGCCTCGCCGACCACCTCGATGCCGGGCTGGGCGTTCAGCATGATCCGCAACCCGGTGCGGATGATCGTCTGGTCGTCAGCGACGAGGACGCGAATGGGCACCGCTCTCGCTCCTCGCTCTCGGCAGTTCGGCGTCGACATGCCAGCCCCGGTCGGTACCCGGGCCGGCTCGTAGTGTGCCGCCGAGCAGGGTCGCGCGCTCGCGCAGTCCGGTAAGTCCGTATCCGTCGCGACCCCGGCCGGTGCGCCGGCCGTTGTCGCGCACGCTCACCCGTACCGTGTGCCGTTCCGCGGCGACCCGGACGACGAGCTCGGTCGCGTCGACCGCATGGCGCAGCGCGTTGGTCACCGACTCCTGCACGATCCGGTAGACGGCCGCGTCCACGGCCGGGGGCAGCGCGTCCAGTTCGCCGTCGAGCCCCAGGTCGACCCTGAGGCGACCACCCGGGGTGCGCACCAGGCGCTCCAGATCCGCGACTCCGGCAGGGGGCGCCAGCTCGGCGCCGACCCCGCGGTCGCGCAGCGCGGCGACCATGGCGCGCATTTCCTCCAGCGTGCGTGCCCCTTCCTCCTCGACCCCCTCCAGCGCCTCGACGGCGGCGGACGGGTCGGTGCCCGCGAGCACCCGGCCCGCCTGGGCGATGATCACCATGGCCGACACGTGGTGGGCCACCGTGTCGTGCAGTTCCCGGGCGAGCTGCTCGCGCTCGCGGGAGCGCACCTGCTCCAACTGCCGCTCGCGAGCGGTCACCCGGAACCGCACGGCAGCCCCGAGCACGCCGGGCAGCAGCAGGAAGACGAAGCCCACGAGGTTCTCGACGACCGGGGTCTCGTCCGTGACGGAACACAGCGCGCCGGTCGCGAGGATCACCGCGGCGCCCAGCACGATCTCGCGTCCCGATCCCCACCGGGGCAGCGCGTACACCAGCACGAGCACGACCGCGCCGGTGTACAGGCCGACGGGCTCGCGCGGTGTGGCAACGAGCGAGGCCACCTGAAGCAGGATCACCGAGCCGAACGCCAGCTCGACCATCGCCAGCGGGCGGGTCCGGCGCCACAGGGGCAGCAGGCACAGCCATACGGCGAACACCACCGCCACCGGCCGCCACACCATGGTCTCGCGCAGGGTGGCCTCCAGCGCCACACCGGCAAGGCCCGCGGCGAGCAGCGCCCAGTCCCGCCACACCCGGGCGGGCGCGTCGGGCGGCCGGGGTTCGGTCCACAGGGTTCGCAGGTCGTCTCGGAGCACGGTTCTCAGCCTAGGGACCGCGGCGTGCCGCGCATCGGCCGAAAGGACGGGTCGTCACTCCGCCCTGGGGCCGACGGATCCGCGGCCCGCGAGCCGATGCCGCGGAGCGCCGTGGCGACGAACCTCGGCATCGGCGGCCGTACAAGGACGGCCGACGAGGTGGTTGGAGGACCCGATGCTCTCGAAAGCCCTGTTGCGCCTGGGCGGGGGCGCCGCCCGCCGTCCCTGGCGGGTGATCGCGGCATGGCTGATCGCCGCCACGCTCGCCGTCCTCGCCGCCGTCGCCTTCGGCGGGCGGACCGCGGACTCGATGACCGCTCCGGGACTGGACTCCGGGCGGGCCGCGGAACTGATCGAGCGGGCCGGCACCGGCCAGGAGGGGATGACCGCCCAAGTGGTCGTCACCCCCCTCGACGGCGGTGCGACGTTCTTCGACGACGACGGCGCGCGCACCGCTCTCACGCGGCTGCGGGCCGAGGTGCAGCGGCTGCCGCACGTGCTCGGCACGAGCGACCCGGCGGGGGCGCTCGACGCGGACGGGGACACCGCCGTGCGCGGCGGCCTCGTTTCGGCCGACGGGCGGATCGCGGTCGTCCGGGTGCAGTACCCCGACCAGAGCCGGCTGTCGGCCGAAGACCTCGACGCTCTCGTCGATCTCGGCGACCGGCTGCGCGCCGAGCTGCCGCTGCGCATCGAGATGGGCGGGAACCTCTTCTACGCCTTCTCCGAACCCGACGGCGGCGCGAGCGAGCTGATCGGCCTCCTCGCCGCGGCCGCGATCCTGTTCCTGGCGTTCGGTTCGCTCGTCGCCGCCGCGCTGCCGATCGGCATGGCGGTCTTCGGGCTGACCGTCGGGGTCGCCACGATGACGGTACTGGCGGGGGTGACAGAGGTCCCCACCTTCGCACCGGTCCTGGGCAGCATGGTCGGGCTCGGAGTGGGCATCGACTACGCGCTGTTCGTGCTCGCCAGGCACCGGGAGTACCTCGCGTGCGGGCTCGATCCCCGCGAGGCGGCGGGGCGAGCGGTGGCCACGGCGGGGCGGCCGGTGGTCTTCGCCGGCGGCGTCGTCGTCGTGTCGATCCTCGGCCTGGCGGTCGCGAACGTGCCGTTCATGACGGTGGGCGGGCTCGCCGTCTCGATCGTCGTTCTGACCATGGTGGTCGCGTCGGTGACGCTTCTGCCGGCCTTCCTCGGCGCCGCCGGCCCACGCCTGGCCCGGGCCGGCCGGATCGGCCGGGCTCTGCAGACCGGGAAGCCGGGCCGACTCGCACGGCGGCGGGACCCGGCGGCAGGCGCCGCTCCCGCCGCCGGGTGGCGTCGCTGGATCGGGCACGTCAGCCGGCACCCGGTGCTGTACGCGGTCGCCGCGGCGGGGCTGCTGCTGACCGCGACGCTGCCCGTGCTCGGCCTGCGCGTCGGCCTGCCCGACGACGGCTCACTGCCCCACAGCCGTACCGAGCGCCGGGCCTACGACCTCGTCGCCGAGGGGTTCGGCCCGGGCACCAACGGTCCCCTCGTCATCGCCGCGGACCCCACCGGTGATCCGGGAGTGCTGGACCGACTCGTCGGGGCGGTCGCGGCGGATCCGGGCATCGCATCCGTCGCGCCGACGCACATCGACCGGGCCACCGGCATCGCGACCCTCGTGGTGTTCCCGACCACCAGCCCTCAGGACAAGGCCACGGCCGACACCATCGCCCGGCTGCGCACCGACGTGCTGCCCACGGCGATCGGGCACGGCCCGGCCAGGGCGCACGTCGGCGGGGCCGCCGCAAGCCTGTCCGACGTGGGCCAACGCACCAGCCAACGCCTGCCGGTGTTCGTCGCCGCCGTGCTGGCGATGTCGTTCCTGCTGCTGATGCTGGTCTTCCGCTCGATACTCGTACCGCTCAAGGCGGTACTGCTGAACCTGCTGAGCATCGGCGCGGCCTACGGCATCATGGTCGCGGTCTTCCAGTGGGGCTGGGGAGGCGCACTCATCGGGCTGGAAGCGACGGTTCCGATCGTGTCGTTCATCCCGATGTTCCTCTTCGCCATCCTGTTCGGCCTGTCGATGGACTACGAGGTGTTCCTCCTCTCCCGCGTACGCGAGGAGTACCTGCGCACCGGCGACAACGGCACGGCGATCGTCGAGGGCATCTCGCGCACCGCCCGGATCATCACCTCGGCCGCCCTCATCATGGTGGCGGTCTTCCTGTCCTTCGCCGTCGCCGAGGACCCCTCCACCAAAATGTTCGGGCTCGGCCTGGCCACCGCGATCTTCATCGACGCCACGGTCGTACGCATGGTGCTGGTACCGGCGACCATGACACTCCTCGGCCGGACCAACTGGTGGCTGCCGAAGTGGCTGGACTGGATGCTTCCCCGCGGCCCGGTCGGCACCGACGACACCGAGGCGGAATCCACGGGTGAGGCCCCGCGTCCACGGCTGGCTGACCGTTGACTCAACTCCTGCCCGCCCTTGGCGTCCGGCACCTCAGCGCGTCACCTAACGAGCTCGTGCATGGTTGGCGGTGCGACGCCGAAAGGTGCAGGTCGGCCCGGTGGTCACTATGGCTGACCGGGCCCGCAGGTGGCGGTCTGCTGGTGTGAGAGCAGTCCGGCGACGGCTTGGATGGTGTCGCTCATGGCCACTGCCCGCCCGTCTTGAACCGCCAGATCACGCCCTCGAACTGCTGCCGCAGTCGCTCGGGGTACGGGCCGTACTCGCCAATCGGCAGGTACGGCTCGATGAACTCCCAATCCGGATCGGTCAGTTGCACTCGCGTCACGTAAGACCGTCTATCGGACCGGACCGTGCCACGAAAGCACATCCCGCAAATTGATCACGACTCGATACGCGCCCTAGAAGCCTTACTCGGCGTCGAGCTGGTGGTCGGCCCAGACGTAGCTCTCGGGCAGCAGGTCGGTGATCAGGACGGTTCGGATGCGGTCGCCTTCGCCGACGATGACCTTGAGGGCGGGGAAGTAGTCGAGAAGGACCTGCCGGCACCGGCCGCACGGAGGAACAACCCCCCGGTCGCGGTCGCCCACGGCGACGATCGTGTCCAGCTCGTAGGCGCCCTGGGCGGCTGCCGTGCCGATGAGGACCAGCTCGGCGCAGGGGCCTCCGGTGAAGTGGTAGGCATTCACCGCGGTGATGATCCGGCCGTCCCGGGCGCGGGCCGCGGCTGCCATGGTGTGGTTGTCGCCCTGGCAGCGCGTACGAGCGACATGGGCCGCGGCCTGGATGAGTTCGTGGTCGACGTGGTGGTTCTGGGTGGTCATCTCTCTCCGCCTTCTTGAGGTGTCAGGCGACGTTGGCCCGGGCGACGAGGGCCGCGCAAGCGAATATGGGTCCATGGACACCGCCGAGCTGTTGCGCGAACTGGAGCTGTGCATGGCAGAGCTGTCCACCCCGATGCGCGTGTACGTGGTCTCCGGGCGTTTCAGCGAGTCCGAGGCCGACCTGCCCGAACTGGCGGACGGGATCCGGGCGCTGCTCGTCGGCGCGGTCTTCGGCGACGCCGCCTGGGAGCGGTTCCTGAGAGGTGTCACGCCGCTTACCGCCCGGGAGATCGCCAACTCCCTGGAACCCATGGAGACCTGTGAGGCGGCTGCGTTCTTGGCGGGTGTCGCCTCCGTCGATCTGCTCTGGCCGGGCCGCCGTCTCGCGCCCCCGGAGGTCGCGCTGCGCGCGGCGAATCGCGTGGTGTCCGCCGGTGGCCGGTCACCGGTGGCCGGATGTGACAGATAGCTGTCATTGCAGCCATCAGGTGCTGCGGTGACGATGGGTGCATGCCCACTCCCCACCGTGTCGTCATCGCGGTCTTCGCGGATGTCGACCTGCTCGATGTCACCGGCCCTGCCGAGGTGTTCGCCCTGGCCAACCGGGAGACCGGGGGCCGGGCGGGCTACGAGGTCCGGCTGGCCGGGCCCGAGGCCGGGCCGGTCGTCACCTCGGCCGGCGTACGGCTCCTGGCCGACCTGGCCTTCGACGACGTGGGCGCCGCCGTGGACACCCTGCTGGTGCCCGGCGCGGTGGACCTGCACCCGGACGGCCCGGTGGCCCGGGTCGACGAAGCCGTGGTGGAGTGGGTGCGGGAGACCGCGCCGCACGCGCGGCGGATCGCCTCGGTGTGCGTGGGCGCGCACCTGCTCGCGGCGGCCGGGCTGCTCGACGGGCGGCGGGCGACCACGCACTGGTCGACCGCGGCACAACTCGCGGCCGATCACCCCCGGGTGAGGGTCGACGCCGACCCGATCTTCGTCCGTTCCGGACGGGTGTGGACCGGCGCGGGCATCAGCACCTGTCTGGACCTGGCGCTCGCGCTGGTGGCCGAGGACCACGGCGAGGAGCTGGCGCTGAGCGTGGCCCGGCAGCTGGTGGTCTATCTCCGGCGGCAGGGCGGCCAGAGCCAGTTCAGCGTGCCGCTGAGCCGGCCCGCGGCGGCCCGCCGGGACATCGACCAGCTGCGCGTGTTCATCACGGAGCACCTCGACGAGGATCTGTCCGCGCCCGTGCTGGCCGGTCGCCTGTGCCTGAGCGAGCGCCATTTCGCCCGGGTGTTCCGGCAGGAGACCGGCACCAGTCCGGCCGCCTATGTGGAGGCGGCCCGGGTCGAGGCGGCCCGCCGCCTGCTGGAGACCACCGACCGGTCGCTGGAGCAGATCGCGGCAGCCACCGGGATGGGTTCGGTGGAAACACTGCACCGCGCCTTCCGGAAACAGATCAACACCACCCCGGCCTCCTACCGACGCCGCTTCCGCACCACTTCCCGACCCTGATTCCACCCCAATTCCACCCGATTCCACCCGATTCCACGTCGAAAGGAACGTTCCTTCGTGAATACCTCCATGACCCTGCGCGACCTCGCCGGCCTGGACAACACGCTGCCCCGCCTCGCCGACGCCACCCTGATCATGATCGATTTCCAGAACACCTACCGCAGCGGCGTCATGACCCTCGACGGCGCCGAGCCCGCCCTGGCCGCCGGGGCCCGGCTGCTCGCCGCCGCCCGCTCGGCCGGCACACCGGTCGTCCACGTCGTCAACGACGGAGGCGAGGGAACCCCGTACGACATCCGCGCGGAGATCGGGGCCATCAGCCCCGAGGTGGCGCCGGTCGCCGGCGAGCCGGTCGTCGTCAAGCAGTTCCCCAACGCCTTCCACGCCACCGACCTGGAGAAGACCCTGCGCGGCCTGGGCGCCGGACCCGATCTGGTGCTGGCCGGGTTTATGACCCACATGTGCATCACCTTCACCGCCCAGGAGGCCTTCAACCTGGGCTACCGGCCCACCGTCGTCGCCGAAGCGACCGCCACCCGCTCCCTGACCGCCCCCGACGGCAGCACCGTACCGGCCGCCACCCTCCAGACCGCAGCCCTCACCACCATCGCCGACCTCTTCGGCACCGTGGCCCCCACGGTCGGACACCTCACCGGCTGACCCCGGTCAGCCGCCGCCCATGCCCAGGTCGGCGGAGAGCCAGTGTTCCGGGCGCATCCGGACGGTCTGCTGGGGGCCGAGTTCGTTCGCCGAGAGCTCCAGGTAGGCCTCGACGGATCCCGGGGGCAGATAGTGTGCCGCGACTGTTCTCATCTCGTCGTCGGTGGTGGGTGTGGTGGAGACGATCCGTCCCTCGACGGAGACGTAGCGGACGGTCGGAGTGACGCGTTCGGCCAGCAGGGAGAAGTGTCCGGCCTCGGCCATCAGCCGCGCCTTGACGGAATCCACACCGGTCACCACCCACAGGTCGCCGCCGGGCTGGTAGACGTACCAGATCGGCACGACCAGCGGGGCCCGGTCCTTTTCCGGGCGGGCGACGGCCAGGGATCCGATGTGGGGTTCGGCGAGGAAGGCCTCGCGCTCCTCGATCGACAGGGCCATGATGACGTCTCCAATTTCCTCAGGGTGGGGGGTGGTGTGCGGTGTGTTCTCAGGGCTCAGGGCAGACGCTGGATCGCCACCATGGCGGCGTCGTCCCCGAGGAATCCGCCCGCCGCATGGGCGAACAGATCGCTGCGCAGCCGGTCCAGCAGGTCCTGCGGGCCGGCGCCGGCCCAGTCGGCGAGGCGATCGACCAGCGGGTAGAACCGGCCGGCCTCGTCGCGTGCCTCGAGGACGCCGTCGGTGCAGAGGAGTACGAGGTCACCGGGCTCGAAGGTGAAGTCCTCGGCCGTGACCTGCGACTCCACGAGGCCGGCCAGGCCCAGGGGCGGCGCCGGATGGGCCACGGCCAGGGTCAGGACCCGGCTGCCCCGCAGGAGCAGCGGCGGCGGGTGGCCGCAGCTGACCAGTTGCAGGGACGGCTCGTCGTCGGGGACGTCGAGTACGGCCGCGGTCACGAAGCTCTCCCCCGGGATCGTCGTACCGGTGCTCAGGACGTCGGTGTGGTCCCAGTCCGGTGTGGCCGCGCGCTCCAGATAGGCCACGAGACCCGACAGGTCGCCCTCCTGGTGGGCAGCCGCGCGGAAGGCGCCGAGCACGAGGGCGGCATCGCCGACGGCGTCCATGCCCTTCCCCCGTACGTCACCGATGATCAGCCGGGTCCCGCGGGCCGTACGGGCGGCGGCGTACAGGTCACCGCCGATCTGCGCCTCCGCCTCGGCGGCTAGGTACAGACAGGCGATCCGCAGGGGACCGAGCCGCTCGGGGAGCGGACGCAGCACCACCTGCTGGGCGGTCTCCGCGACCGTGCGCAACTGCACCAGCTCCCTCTCGTGTACTTCGCGGAGATACGCGAAGAAGGTGACGATCACGGAGATCAGAATGAGCGCGGTGATCTGGAAGGTGTGGTTCAGGTCGGTGAGGCTGGTGCGCACCACCGAGACCACGACCTGGGCCAGGACCGCGATCGCGCCGATGAAGGCGGTGGCGCGAGGGCCGGCGAACGATGCGGTGACGGCGGGGGCGGCCACCAGGAACGGGCCGAGATGGACCTCCGGCGGGGCCAGGATGTCGACCACGGTGACGAAGGCGATCAAAGCGAGCGGAACCGCCAGCAGCGCGTTACCGAAATCCCCCGACCGCTGGCGGCCCACACGCATCCGACGGAAATCCATCCCCCCTGCATACACCGCCAAGCCGCCCAAAGCCTGCCGCCGCGGCGGCGGTCGGCCGGGGGTTCAGGGGTCCGGCTCGTCGGGGCGATCGTGATCGGGGTGCAGGCCCAGCATGTCGAGGAGCAGCAGCAGCTCGGAGTGGTCGACCGCACGGGCGGCGACCGTCCGGCGGGCAGCCGCCCGGTCGGCGGGGGCGGACGGTGCGAGCAGAGCCTGCTCTTCGCAGGCGAATGGATCCTTCATGGACCGATCCGACCATCGACGCCGCTCCCGGGCAGCTCCACCGGGTCCACCCGTGTCGCAGATGCATTTCCGGCCAGCGGGAACGGATTTCCGTTTCCATTTTCCGGCAACTCGATGTGCGCCGGGCATAACGGCGCGGCCGGTCGGTCGTTGAACGGGGTGGTCAGCGAAGGCCATGGCACTCAGCCCCCGGGATTGCTCATTCCCGGGGGCTGAGCCTCTTCCGGCTGTACGGTCAGCGGTTGGTCAGCGGTTGAGCGGGACCTGCTGGAGCGGAGCGCCCTTGGGAGCCGTCGGCTTTCCGCCGGATGCCGGGGCGGCCGGGGCGCCCCCGCACAGAGCACGTTCCATGAGCCGCCCCATGGCCTGGTCGGCCGGGTGGGGGATGCCGTTGCCGGCCTCGTCGAAGCGCTGATACTTCGTCAGGTTCCAGCCCACGGCGAACTGCCGCTTCCCCTCGGGGCTGGACAGCGCCCAGGTGCCGGCTCCGAAGACACCTCCGTCGTGGCCCCAGACCGGGCCGCAGGACGTGTCCATGGAGTAGATGCCGAGGCCGTAGCGCATGCCCACACTGCCGTCCGGGGCCTTGACCGGCCAGGTCGTGAGCATCTCGCGCAGCTGGGCGGCGGGCAGCAGTTCGCCGGCGAGCAGGCGGCGGTAGAAGGTGTTCAGGTCCTGCTGGGTGGAGATCAGCGCTCCGGCGGTTCCGGCCCAGGTCATGTTGTAGGTGCTGTAGTCGCGCGGCGGGTCGATCAGGCCGTGCAGGTTTTCGTACATCCGCGCATGGGGGCCCTTGACGGCCGGCTGCGTGCCGGGGAACCAGGTGTCGCGCAGCCCGGCCTTGCGGATCACGTCCCGGGTGATGACCCGTTCCGGGTCCTGGCCGGTGACCTTGCGCAGGAGTTCGCCGAGCAGGATGTAGTTGGTGTTGGAGTATCCCCAGTCGGTGCCGGGTTCGAAGGTCTGCGGGAGGCCGACGCCGAGCCGTACGAGCTCGGTGGGGGCGATGGTGCGGTGGCGGTGCTCGTCCAGGCTGCGGGGGTCGAGCTCCTTGAGGGAGGGGAAGGCCTCGGCCACGTAGTCGGCGATGCCGCTGGTGTGGTTCAGCAGCATCCGGACGGTGACCTTGCGACCCCGCTCGCCCGGTACGAGCTCGGGCAGATGGTCGCCGATCGGCTGGTCGAGGCGTATGCGGCCGTCGGCCACCTGCTGGAGGACGGCGACGGCGGTGAAGGACTTGGTGACGCTGCCGACGCGGTGCCGCAGGTCGGGGCGGGTGGGCCGGTGGGTGTCGATGTCGGCGAGGCCTGCTGCGCCCTTCCACTGGGAGTGGCCGTTGCGCACGGCGGAGTAGACGCCGAACACGCCGGCCTCGTGAACGGCGCGGAGCTCGGCCGCGAGTGCCTGTCGATCGAGCCGGTCGCCGACTGCGGGGCCGGGGGCGGCCGTTGCCGCGGGGGCCGCGGCGGCCAGCAGGGCGAACACGGCCACGGCGGCGGCCGGAGCCGTCCTGCGCCGCCGCAACGTCCGGTGCTTTCGGCCGTCGTTGCGGGTGGTGGCGTGCGTAGAGGGCACGAGCTGCACGAGTTACTCCTGGGGGCTGTGGCCCATCGGGCGTCGGATCGCTGTGGACCCCTCGATCCTTTCGCCCGCCGTCCCTCGGATCGTCGTCTCCACGGACGATCCGGGACGTACGGAACGTCAAACCCCAGTACCAGACGTGTCATTGACTGTCATGACATTCGTCATGCATAGGGCGGACACAGCGAACGGGCCCCGTGCCAGGCGCGGTTGGGCTCGTGTCAGACTCGCCTCGGCCGGCGGGGTCTTTCTCGGCGGCGGGATGCTGTGCGTGGAGGGGTTGAGGAGAGTCATGGCGGACCACGACCTGGCCGGGTACGAGAAGAGCACGTTCACGCACGAGGGGACCGGACGCCGCATCCTCCGGCGCGGCGCCGGGCCGGCCGTGATCGTGATGGCCGAGATCCCGGGTATCACGCCGAAGGTGCTGGAGTTCGCGGACCGCGTGGCGGGGATCGGCTGTACGGCCGTGCTCCCGGTGCTGTTCGGCGAGCCGGGCCGGGACCCCCGTCCCGAGGCGCACGGCGCGCTGAGTGCCGGGCGGTACGCGGCTTCGTCGATCCTGAAGGTGTGTGTGAGCCGGGAGTTCACCCTGCTGGCCACGGGCCGCAGTTCCCGGGTGGTGACCTGGCTGCGCGCCCTGGCCGCCCACGAGCACGAGCGGTGCGGCGGTCCGGGGGTCGGAGCCGTCGGCATGTGTCTGACCGGGGGCTTCGCCCTGGCCATGGCCACCGACGCACGGGTGGTGGCCCCGGTGTTGTCCCAGCCGTCGCTGCCGGTGGCGGTGTCGGGGGGCCGTTCGCGGACGATCGACATCGGTGCCGGGGACCTGGACCTCGTACGGGGGCGTTGTGAGCGGGAGGGGCTGCAGGTCATGGGGCTGCGGTTCAAGGGCGACCGGCTCGTGCCCGGGGACCGGTTCGCCTTCCTGCGGCGCGAGCTCGGCGAGGCCTTCGTCGCCGTCGAGCTGGACGACAGTACGGCGAACCCCGAGGCTGTGCTCCCTCCGCACTCCGTGCTGACCGAGCATCTGGTCGACGCCCCCGGGGAGCCCACCCGGGCGGCGCTGGACCAGGTCCTGGACCTGTTCCGCAAGCGGCTGCTCGGGACATCCGGTTCCTGAACTCGCCCCACAGAAAGGTCGCATGGGGCTCCGCGGGCAACAGGGCACGGGCCGTCCCCTAGGATCGCACCTTCATGATCGTCAAGGGGGAACGGATGCCGAACGCCGACCACGCCATACTTCGCCCGCTCGGGCCCGGTGATCCACAGGAGATCGCCGGCTACCGGCTGCTCGCCAAGATCGGCGAGGGCGGCATGGGGGCCGTCTACCTCTCCCGGACCCGGGGGAACCAGCCGGTCGCGCTCAAGGTCATCCGCCGCGAGTTCGCCCAGGAGCAGGACTTCCGGGCCCGCTTCGAGCAGGAGGTACAGGCGGCCCGTCGGGTGCAGGGCTATCACATCGTGCCGGTGCTCGACCACGACACGAGCGGTGAGCAGCCCTGGCTCGCCACTGCCTATGTGCCCGGGCTGGCGCTCGACGACGCGCTCGCCGCCCACGGCCCGCTGCCGCTGCCCGCCGTGTTCCAGCTGATCGGCTGCACCGCCCAGGCGCTGCAGTCCGTCCACGCGGCCTCGGTCATCCACCGCGACCTCAAGCCGAGCAACATCCTGCTCGGCTCGGGCGGCCCCTGGGTGATCGACTTCGGGATCGCGCGGGCCACCGACACGACCCAGCTGACGCGGAGCGGCGGGTTCATCGGAACGCCGCAGTACATGTCCCCCGAGCACGCGCTGGGCCGGGCGGTCACCCCGGCCACCGATGTGTTCGCGCTCGGGCTCATCGCCGCCGTCGTCGCCACCGGGCGGCACCCGTACGGCGACGGCTCGGGAATCTCGATCGCCGCCTTGATAGCCAACACCCCGCAGCAGGCGCCGGACCTCAGCGGCTATCCGGACGCGCTGCGGCCGATGCTGGAGCGCTGCCTGGCCGCCGATCCCGCCGGGCGGCCCCGGCCGGCCGAGCTCGCCGAGTGGTGCCGGGCGGAGGCGGGGCGGGACCTGCGCGACTTCGCGAACTGGCTCCCCGTACCGCTCGGCGCGGAGATCGCGCGGCGCGAGACGGCGGCACAGGCCCCGCCGCCGCAGGCCGCCCCGCCGCCGCAGCAGAACCCGCCCCGGCCCGCGTACACGCCGACCCAGGCTCCCGGTCCGGTCCCGCCGGCGTACTCGCCGACCCAGGCTCCCGGTCCGGTCCCGCCGGCGTACTCGCCCACGCAGGCTTCCGGGCCGGTCCACCCGGCGTACGCGCCGACCCAGGGGCCGGCGCACGACCCCCGGCCCTCCGCCTACGGCCCCCCGTCCGCCGCCGTTGGCCACGCTGCCACCGCCGTTCCGGCAGCTCCGGCGGCTCCGGCGTCCGCCGGCCGCAGCCGCGTGCCGTTGGTGCTCGGGGCGGGGGTGCTGGCGGTCGCTCTGGCCGTCGGCGGCACCTGGTACTTCACGCGCGGTGAGGACAGCGGCGGAGGCAGCGGCGGGAAGAGCAAGGCCACGGGGCAGGCCGCAGCCCCGGACAAGAGCAAGGCGGCGGACCAGCCGAAGAGCACCACCCCCTCGGCGACGCCGGGAGAGGGCGCGACACCCGCGCCCCAGGGCTCCGCCTCCGGCGACGCCTACACCGTGGTGTACCAGGACAAGCCGCTGAAGCTCCTGGCCACCAGGGAGTTCGGCAAGATCAACGACGTGGACCTCGACTTCCCCAGGGTGGCCCCGTTCGGAGAGATCAACAGCGGCGACCGCGAACTGCAGATGGGCTACGAGGACGTCGAGTTCCGCACGCCGTTCGGCAAGAGCCGGGGTACCACCTCCGAGCAGTGCGCAACCGGCGCGGCGACCGACCCGATCCCGGACCGGCTGCGGGAGGGGGACCTCTCCGGCGCGGACAGAGCGATCGTCAAGGGCGACCTGCTGTGCACCGTGACCTCGAAAGGCAACCTCGCCCTGGTCAAGATCGTCGCCATCGAACCGTCCACCAACAAGCTGTACACCGTCCCGACCTACCGCGCCGAAGTGACGCTCTGGAAGCGCCGTTCGTAGCCGGTCCCCGGCCCGGTGGGACCGGGAGGCCGCCGTCGAACAAAGGCACGCACACTGCACCATCTTGAGTACTGCACGTGGCAGGAGGGTGGTGTTCCCGCGTCGGACGGATCCGCCGGAGTGCGCGGCGGTCCGGACGGGCCGAGGATGGCTTCCGGCCAACTCCCGTCCAGCCCCCTCAGGAGCCTGCCCATGCTGGAACGCAAGCTGCGCAAGAACCGCACCGAAGTCACCTTCGTCCTGCCTGCCGACACACCGCCCGGACCCGTGAGTGTCGTGGGCGACTTCAACGGCTGGCAGCCCGGCACCCACACCCTGCGTCCGCGCAAGGACGGCATGCGTGCGGTGACGGTCGAACTGCCGAGCGCGAGCAGCCATTCCTTCCGCTACCTCGCCGCCGACGACCACTGGTTCAACGACGACAGCGTCGTCGACCTGGACGGCGCCAACAGCCGACTCCACACCTGACGGACGTACGGCGACGGTCGGCGCCCGGCTCCCGGGCGCCGCTCCGTGCCGCCGGATGTCCGACCGGGCGTTATCGGTTCGTCAGGCGGAGTCGGGATTCCATCTCGTGTTCGCCGGGAACCGTGCCCAGGTGCTCCACGACGAAGGCCTTCTGGAGCTCCTGGCGGACCAGGCGGATGGGGTCTGCGGAACCGTAGAGCTCCGCCGTCACCGGGGAGCCCAGGTGAGCCGGGGCCGGGCCGTGTTCCTCCCTGCGGGACCTGGCGTCCACGGCCATCGACCACACCGTGGCCGGGGTCGCAGCCGTGCTTCCCTGTCCGGTCCGCTCGGCGGCCACGACCTCGGAGAAGGCCGCGCGCAGCACGTCGAGGACGGTGTCGGCGGTCTCGTGTGCGCAGTCCGAGAGATGGACGCTGACCTGGTGGGCGCTTTCCTCGACGGTCATCTGCTGGGTTCCTTCCACCGTTTGTGGGCACGCGGCCGGGCGCCATCGTACGGAGCTCCGTCCGCGTGTCGCCGCAGCCCATGCCGCGGCGGGCCCAACCGGATGACGCCGGGCCTGCACTCTCCCCCGGTTGCCGCGGCTACCCGTGCGGGGCAGCGCCGGCAGCCCGGGCGGGGCCGGCCGTGAGGCGGGTGGCGTCGATTTCGGCCCAGACGACCTTGCCGCCGCCGTGGGCGGCGGTTCCCCAGCGGTCGGCGAGCCGCTGCACGATGTGCAGGCCGTGTCCGCCGGGGGTGCCGCGTCGCGTGACGGCCGGCGGACGGGGCAGCGTGGTGTCCCCGTCGAACACCTCGACCCGGAAGGCGTCTCCGGAGGTGAGGACCACCTCGTGACAGCCGCCCGCATACAGGCACGCGTTGGTCACCAGCTCGGAGACGAGGACGAGGGCGTCCTCACCCGCCTCGTTCCCGTCCCAGCCCCAGTCCCGCAGGGCCTGGCGGGCGAACTCACGGCTGCCGGCGACCTGCCGGCGGCTGCCGCGCAGGGCAAGCCGGCGACGTCGGCGTTGGCGTTGACCGACGGCGGAACGGCGGGACGGTGTGCGATCACCGGTGTCCGGTCTCATGGCCCTGCGTTCGACTCAGACTCACAGCATCCCGGCCCGCAGCCGGGCCAGGGTCCGGGCGAGGAGGCGGGAGACCTGCATCTGGGAGATGCCGAGTACGGCGCCGATCTCCGCCTGGGTCTTCTCCTCCCCGAACCGCATCCGCAGAATGCGGCGGTCCCGTCCGCCGAGCCGGGCCAGCAGCGGGGCGAGGGTGTGGAACTCCTCGAAGAGTTCGATGGCCGGGTCGACCTCGCCCATGGTGTCGGCCAGGGATCGCGTCCTGCGGGCGGCGGACGAGGAGTCCTCGGAGTCCGTGGCGGCGTCCAGGGAGTCGCTGGTGTAGCCGTTGGCGGCGACCAGACCCTCGATGACCTGCTCCTCGTCGAGTTCGAGGTCCGCGGCGAGCTCCGCCACGGTCGGCGCCCGGCCCAGCACGTCCGTCAGGACCTCCTGGCTCTTGGCCAGGTCGGTCCGGAGCTCCTGCAGGCGCCGCGGCACGTGCACCGCCCACGTGGTGTCGCGGAAGTACCGCTTTATCTCGCCGGTGATGAAGGGGAGGGCGAGGGTGGCGAACTCGACCTCGCGGTCGGGGTCGAACCGGTCGATCGCCTTGATGAGACCGATGATGCCGACCTGGACGATGTCGTCCGTCTCGGTCCTGCCTCCGCCGGCGCGGGCCTGGAAGCGCTTGGCGGCGAAGCGCACCAGGGAGACGTTCATCTCGATCAGCGTGTTGCGGGCGTACTGGTACTCGCGTGTCCCCTCTTCCAGAGAGCGCAGCCGCACCAGGAAGAGCCGGGAGAGCACCCGCGCGTCGGCGGGGGCCACCTCTCGGGCATCGGTGATGTGCGGCAGCGCCCCGGACGGCTCACCGGCCGGGCCCACAGCCGACACGGTCTTCTCCGTGTCGATCCGGTGGACGAGGTCGGCGACTGCGGCGGAGCGGCGAGACATGGGAAACCTTTCCTCCCGACGGCAGATGACTGACGTCGCGCCTGCCCCCGTTCCGGACCGCTACACGTTTCGGCGGCGACGGGGCGACGGAAGGTGTGCCCCGCTCCGCCGGGCCGAAGGCGTCCGGCCGGGGAGCGGGGGCTCGGAGTCTTCTGCTTCTTCGGCTACCTCTTGGCCTTCGGGGTGGCCAGACGGAGGCCGTTCCAGTCCTGGCCGACCCCGGCGGAGCCGACCTGCTGGAGTCCGGCGGTCACGGCAGCCTCCTGGATGTCCGAAGGCTCGGCATACCCATCACGCCCGCTCTTCGGCGTGAAGAGCCAGATCAGAGCGCCGTCCTCGATCAGGGTCGTGGCGTCGACCAGGATGTCGGCGAGGTCACCGTCCTCGTCCCGGAACCAGACGATCACGGCGTCGACCACGTCGTCGTACTCCTCGTCGACCAGGTCCTGACCGATCAGGGCCTCGATCTCCTCGCGCAGAGCCTGGTCCGTGTCGTCGTCGTAGCCCAGCTCCTGGACGACCTGGCCGGGCTGGAAGCCCAGCCGGGCGGCCGGGTTGGTCTGCTTGTCCTGCGCTGTGCTCATTGCCGCTCCCTTACGTCCTCGGGCACGCCAGCCGCACCCGTGGCCCGTAGCCAATCAGATACGCACCGTGTCCGTGAGGCTGCTTCGGGCATCGGCTTCGTTCGAGCCCGGATTCCGACTGCACGTCAGAAACGGTTCAGCGCCGCAGCGTTGTATCGTACGACGTTCGAATTCGGCTTGATCAACTTGGAAGGAATCCGTACGTGAAGATCATCAGGGGGGCGATCGCACTCGTGGCGGCCGGTACGCTCGCGGCGTGTTCGGGCGGCGGGACGCCCGATGCGGCGCAGAAGGCGACGCCCACCGCCGCCGGCGGGCCGACCGCGACCGGGGCTGAGCAGGCCGCGCCGCCCCAGGCCGGGCTGAAGGTGCCGGCGGCGTACGACGCCTCCAAGGGCTGGCAGCTGAAGGCGGAGCAGGCTCCGCAGTTCGGCGTGCTGCCCAAGGCCGGGCTGGTGATGGCGCTGACCGGCAAGGAGGGGACGTACCGGGTGACCGCGTACGAGGCCGCCACGGGGCGGGTCCGGTGGGAGAGCAGGCCGTTCAAGAAACTCCAGCAGTCCCCGGCCCCTCAGCTCTTCGTGACCGGCTCCGGCGGCGCGGAACACCTCGTGGTGTGGTCGACGGGCGAATCGGCCGGCGATGCACTGACGAAGGCCCAGAAGGTGTACTCCATCGACATCTTCGCGGCCGACGGCTCCGGCAGCGAGGTGGCGCCGCGGCATCTCGACGTCCCGATGCCCGATGGCGGGCGGCATGAGGTGCTGGACGGGGGCACCAGGCTGCTGCTGGACTCGACGACCTCGCGGGTCACGGCCGTCGATCCCGCCACCGGGGCACTGCAGACCATCGAGCCCAAGTCGCTCACGCCGCCCGCGGGCTGCTCCTCCGCCTGCCGGGGCGATCAGGTCAAGGCCGTGACGGCCAAGGGCCCGGTGTTGACCAACAGCACCAACTCCACGGCCAGGTTCTGGTCCCCGGCCGGGTGGGACGCCACGACCATCGCACCGGCCGGGGCCGAGCCGAGCGGCGGATCGGTCTGGCCGGTGGCCGGCGGGCGCCTGCTGGCGCGCTGGGACGAGAAGGGCAACCCCATGCGCAACCTGTGGGCCGTGCTGGACGCCGAGAGCGGCCAGGTACAGGCATCGGTGACGTGTGAAAAGCCGTTCATACCATCGGGCACGGACCCGGACTCCGCGGTGTCGCCGAACGGCCGCTTCCTGGTCTCCAAGCACCTCGCCTTCGACCTCGAGGGGAAGAAGGGCCACTGCTTCGTGGAGAGTGACACCGCCAAGCCGCTCACCTTCCGTACGGTCACCGACGAGGGGACGGCGTACGGCGTCTCGGTCACCCGGAACGGCACCGCCTCCGGCGCGGAGGCGCCCGTCCAGCTGTCGCTGAGCACGGGCACCCCCCAGCCCCTGGAGAGCGGAGCGATCACTCCGACCGCCGACTTCGCGGGCATCGGGGTCTTCGAGGTACCGCTGCAGGCGGGCGGCGGCCTGGTCGTCCACCCCCGGAAGAGCTGACCCGGGCGGCGCTGTCAGTCCGTGTCGAGGTGGTACACGCCGGCCTTGGCGTCGGCGAAGAGGGTGAACTGGATGTGCGGGCCGGTGTCGCCGGGGGCCTCGTCGTCGAGGTCCGTTTCGATCGGCTCGGCGTCCACCAGGACGTACTCGCCGTAGCCCTCGAAGTCACCGGGGCCGTCCGCGACGCCGACATGGATCGGCGTCTCGTCCGGCAGGTCGGCGAGGGCGGCGCGGAGCCTGGCGGCGGTCCACACCTGGGGATCGTGGTCGAACGTGTCTGCCATGCGCCGACAGTAGAGCCCCGGGCCTGCTCACCGGGTGCGCCGCGCCGGATAGCCGCTTCCCGAACGCACGACCAACCGATTCCAGCCAGAACCTTGTTGCGTGGCTGAAACCAGTGCAATGCTGTGCGCGCACGGCGGGCTTCTCCGACCCCCGCGGCGAAGCCCCACGGCCCCGCCCGAGCACCCCCTGCCGGGCGGGGTCTGCCGTATCCACGCTCCCTCCCGGCCTCCCCACCGGGAGGGCCCAAGCTCCGCTACCGGCCGAGGTCCCGGCGCATGCAGGTCCGCGGCCATCGGTCCAGGCCGTGGGCCGCTTCCTGCTCGCGGATCCTCCGCAGGTCGGGGGTGAGGGTGCCGTCGTCCAGGGGGCGGAAGCCGAGGCGCGCGTAGTAGGGGGCGTTCCACGGGACCGCGGTGAAGGTGGTCAGGGTCAGGGCGGGCACCCGCTCGGTCCCGGCCCGGGCCGCCAGGTGGTCCAGCAGGGACCGGCCGATGCCGCGGCGTGCCCGGTCCGGGTGGACCGAGACCTGTTCGACGTGGAGGTTGCCGTCGACGCGGTCGGCGATCAGGTACGCGACCGGGACGTCGGCCTCAGCGTCGGCCTCGGCCTCGGCGTCGGTGGCGACCCAGGCCAGTCCGGCCCGCCGGTAGCGGGCGAGTTCCTCGAGCGGGAGCGGCTCGTCGTCGGCGATCTCGGGCATGCCGATGTCCCGGAAGCACCGCCCGGCCGCCCGCTCGATGTCCTGGAGCACGGCCAGCTCGTCCCCGCGTACGGCTCGAATGCGCATGCCGCCATTGTCAGGGCCGGCGCACCCTCAGGTAGGCCACCTCGTAGGACATCTTCGTGATCTCCGGGGGCGGGGCCGGGTGGTAGCGGCCGGCGCAGACCGAGAGGTTGACGATGAGGGCGGCCCGCCAGCGCCGGCCGACCCCGCGCCGGTCCGTGAAGACCTTCGTGCCGTTCACCCACCACACCACCGAGCGGGAGCCGCACTCCACCGCCAGGTCCACCCAGCCGCCGGGCCGGATGGTGGCGGCGTTGCGGTAGTAGTGGGATCCGCCGCGGACGTGGTTGGAGAGTTCCAGCAGGTCGGGGTTGTCCGGGTGGTATTCGAAGACGTCGATCTCCTGGTCGCCGTCGCGCCAGGTCCAGATGGCGGGCCAGGCACCCATCTCCACGGGCAGCCGCACCCGGGTCTCCAGCAGGTCGCCGGCCTGCATCATGAATCCCTCGTCGCTGCCCTCGGTGGTGAGGAGGCCGGCGTTCCAGTTGCCGTCGGTACGGCGGGTGGCGCGGAAGACGCCGCTGCGGCTGTACGCGGGGTCCGCCACGAGGTGGTCGAGTTTGTTGTCTCCGGGGTTGACGGGGCCGCCGTTCGGATAGGCCCAGGACCGGCCGGCCACCCACTGGGTGGTCGAGCCGAAGTCTGCGGTGAACGCCACGGGCGCGGTTGCGGCTTTCGGCCGGCGGGTGATCCAGGCGAGTACGTCGGTGAGCACGTGAGCCCTCCCTCCACCAGGGGTGTCTCCCCCATCCGGTTCTGCCCAGCGCATGTGCCGCTCGCCCCTGACAGTGACTGAATGTTGTCAAATCGTCACATGGAGCAATCAATTCCGAGGGGGGCGCGGGTGAATGCGCCGGCGCGGGCGGCTGCCGCGGTCGCCCGCGCCGCCTGCGCCGCGGCGGCCTCGTCCAGTGGCGCAGCGGTGGTCAGCAGCCGGTAGTAGAGGGGGGCGGAGACCGCGCGGATCACCTCCTCCGGGTCGGTGTCCGCCGGGAGTTCACCCCGGTCCACGGCCTGCCGGACGCAGGGCGCCCACTCCGCAACGCGGATCGCGTAGAAGCGGTGCAGGGCCTCGGCCGTTCCGGGGTCGGCCGTGGCCGCGGCGATCACCGCCGCGAACAGCGCGCCTTGACGGGGGTCCGCGAGGGTGCGACACACCAGGTCGGCGTTGGCCCGGAGGTCCCCGTCGAGGGAGCCCGTCTCGGCGCGCGGCAGGGATTGTTCGGCCATGTCCGCCAGCAGGTCGGCGACCAGGCCGGCCGGTGTCCCCCAGCGGCGGTAGACGGTCGTCTTGCCCACGTCGGCGCGGCGGGCGACCTCGGCGAGGTCGAGCCGGTCGAAGCCGGATTCGGCGAGCAGGTCGCCGGCCGCCTCCAGGACCGCCGCCCGGACCCGCGCCGTCCGTCCGCCGGGCCGTACGGTCCCGGGTTCTGCCTCTCCAGCCGCCATAACGGGTCTCCAGTTCCATTAATCGCGCATCGCTGCTACCTTGGGGGCAGCTTAAGGGGTCGAAAGTTCCGTTAACAGATCACGCTTTCGGAGGTTCGTCATGGAGTACAGGCAGCTCGGCACGTCCGGTCTCATGGTTCCCGCCCTCAGCTTCGGGGCCGGCACCTTCGGCGGCAGTGGACCGCTCTTCGGCGCCTGGGGCGACACCGACACCAAGGAGGCCCGCCGGCTGGTGGACATCAGCCTGGATGCCGGCATCACCCTGTTCGACACCGCCGACGTGTACTCCGCGGGCGCCTCCGAGACCGTTCTCGGCGAGGCGGTGAAGGGGCGGCGCGACCGGGTGCTGCTGTCGACCAAGGCCGGGCTGCCGATGGGCGACGGGCCGGACGACGCGGGCACCTCCGGGGCCCGGCTGGTCCGGGCGACCGAGGACGCCCTGCGCCGGCTCGGCACCGACCGCATCGACCTCTTCCAGCTGCACGCCTTCGACGCGGCCACCCCGGTCGAGGAGGTGCTGGCCGCCCTCGACCGGCTCGTACGGGACGGCAAGATCCGCCACGTCGGGGTCTCCAACTTCGCCGGCTGGCAGCTGATGAAGTCCCTCTCCGCAGCCGACCGGCACGGTTACCCGCGCTATGTGGCCCACCAGGTGTACTACTCCCTCATCGGGCGGGACTACGAGTGGGAGCTGATGCCGCTCGGGCACGACCAGGGCGTCGGCGCCCTGGTCTGGAGCCCCCTCGGCTGGGGGCGGCTGACCGGCAAGGTCCGCCGCGACCGCCCGCTGCCGCCCGGGAGCCGGCTGCACCAGACCGCGGACTACGGGCCGCCGGTGGAGGACGGGTACCTCTACGACGTGGTCGACGCGCTCGTCGAGATGGCCGAGGAGACGGGCCGGACCGTCCCGCAGGTCGCCCTCAACTGGCTGTTGCAGCGGCCGACGGTGTCCTCCGTGATCATCGGCGCGCGCAACGAGGAGCAGCTGCGCCAGAACATCGGCGCCATCGGATGGTCGCTGACCGCCGAGCAGGTCGCCCGGCTCGACGCCGCGAGCCACCGCCCGGCCCCGTACCCGTACTTTCCGTACGAGCGCCAGGAGGGCTTCGCCCGCCTCAACCCGCCGCTGACGTGATCAATACAACACCCGCTCCGGGGCGCGGTCACTTATCGTCGACGGAAGGTGACGAACCATCACAGTGAGGGATAAGGCAGATGCAGACTGACCACGGGGGACACTGGAACGGCGATTCGCTGGACCTCGATGCCTACGTGAAACGCCTGGGGTACACCGGGGAGCGGGTGCCGACGCTGGAGGTGCTGCGGGCCCTGCACCGGGCGCACGTGACCTCGATTCCGTTCGAGAACGTCAGTGCCGTCCTCGGGATCCCGCTCCCCCTGGACCTCGAGTCCGTCCAGGACAAGCTGGTGCGGGCGCCGCGAGGGGGGTACTGCTACGAGCATGTCACCCTGTTCGCCGCGGCCCTGGAGAGGCTGGGCTTCAAGTTCACCGCGCTGATCGGGCGGGTCACCCTCGGCAATGACAAGATCCTGCCGGCCACTCATGCACTGCTGGCCGTGGCGCCGTCCGACGACGAGCGGACCTGGCTGTGCGACGTCGGCTTCGGCGGTGGTCCGCTGGGGCCGATCGAGCTCGCCGACGGCGCCGAGGCGGAGTTCGAGGGGTGGCGGTTCCGGATGGAGCGGCGGGAGGGCGTCCTCGGTGTCGACGAGTGGTGGCTGTACCAGTACGGGGCGGACGGCTGGCTCGACCGGCACACGTTCACCCTGATTCCGCAGTACCCCATCGACTACGTGGTCGGCAGCCACTTCGTGGGCTCGCACCCGCGCTCCCCCTTCGTCAAGCGCCTGTTCGCCCAGCACTTCAGTGCCGCCCGGCACCAGCTGATCGACGGGCTGACCTGGATCCAGGTCCTGCCGGACGGCACCCGCAGCGAGCAGAAGATCGAAGTGGCGGACCTCCAGCGGGTGCTGAGGGAGGAGTTCGGCATCGAGCTGGACGCCGAGCTGATCGCGCGGCTGCCGAGCGGAACAGACTCCGACTGACGCGTGACCGCGCGCCCAGCGGTGCGCCTGCTTCAGCCGTTCCGGAGCACGCCCCGGACGAAGGCCGCCTGCCCGGCGTGCTGCAGGTCGTCGGCCAGCACGCTGACCAGCCGGACCCCCAGGGTGACCGGGGGGTCCCAGCGCTCGTCGACCACCCGGTCCAGGTCCGCGGCGGCGAGCCCGCGGACGAAGGCCGTCGTACGGTCGTGCACCGCGTCCAGGTAGCCCAGCAGGAGGTCGCCGTCGTCCACCCGGACTTCGGCGACCTCCTGCGGGGTGTGTCCGTACCCCGTGGCAGCCGCGGGGAAGGGCAGGCCGAAGCGTTCCCGCCAGCCCGCGGCCTGCCACAGCTGCTCCTCGCCGGCGGCATCGGCGATGTGGTCGTCCTGGATCCGGGTCAGGTGCCACACCAGCCAGGCGATCGAATTGGCCTCCGGGCCGACGCGGGCGTGGAGTTCCTCGGCGGACAGGTTCTCGACCACGTCGTGGACCGCCTCCCGGATGCGCCCGAACGCGTCGGCCAGTACCTCGGTCGCCTTCATTCCGCGTTCCCCGTTCCGTCCGCGCGTACCCTCGGGCCCATGATGTCCCGGGCGCCGGACGGCGGGGCACCGGCACCCCGGACCGGTGGCCTCCGTCCGCTCCACTTCACCGATATGGAACAGCGTGAACACCGTGAACAGCCAGCACAGGAACCTCCTCGAGCTGCCCGTCGTCGAACAGCTGAGTGCGTCGGTCAGTACGCGCCTGCTGGGCGGCCTCACCGTCCTCGTCGTCGAGCACCCCGCGGTGCGGGGCGCCGTCAGCCTCCAGGGCGGGCAGCTCCTGGAGTGGCAGCCGGCCGGCGAACAGCCCGTACTGTGGCTCAGCGATGAGGCGCGCTACAAGCCGGGGACGGCGATCCGCGGTGGGGTGCCCGTCTGCTGGCCGTGGTTCGGGACGGTCGGCGAGCCCGCCCACGGGTTCGCCCGGATCCTTCCCTGGGAGCTCACCGGCCACGAGGAGGACGCGGAGGGGGTCGGGCTGGTCCTGACGCTCCGCGCCGACGAGCGGACCCGCGGATACTGGCCGCACGAGTTCACCCTGATCTCGCGCATCCGGCTGGGCGGCCGGCAGTGCTCGGTCGAACTGGAGGCGTACGGGAACCACCGGACCACCGCGGCCCTGCACACCTATCTCCGGATCGGCGCGCTCGGTGCGGCCGAGGTCTCCGGCCTGGGCGGGGCGTACACGGACCGGCTGCACGACGGGACGGAGGCCGGACAGGGCCGTGAGGAGGGCGCGTTCACGCCCACCGGGCACACCGAGCGGATCTATCCGCAGGCGGACGAGGTCAGCCGGATCACGGACCGCGCGTTCGGGCGGACCGTCGAGATGCGGCACGGGCACCACAGCGATGTGGTGGTGTGGAACCCCGGTCCGGAACTGTCCCGGTCCATGGCGGACGTTCCGGACAGCGGGTACCGGGAGTTCCTCTGTGTGGAGACGGCCCGGATCGCGGAACCGCTGGTCGCCACCGCGGACCGGCCTGCGCGGCTGGAGACGGTCCTGAGCCTGGGCCGCACGCAGTAGCTCAGAGACCGTCCGGGTGGGCGGTGCAGCAGCCTTCGCGGAGCATTTGGTGCAGGACCCGGCCCCAGCCGTCGTCGGATGCGGGGGGTTCGGGGGGCGCGGGGGGTGCGGCGTAGGCGCGTTCCAGGGCGGGGCGTTCGGTCAGGACTCCGCCGCGGATGGCCGCCCGTACCCGGATCAGGTCGGCGAAATCGGTGAAGGGGTCGCCGTCGACGAGGGTGAGGTCGGCGATCCTGCCCGGCTCGACCGTGCCGAGCCGGTCCGCCACGCCGAAGACGCGGGCCGGGGTCCGGGTGGCGGTGGTGAGGGCCTCGGCCGGTGTCATCCCGTACCGGTGCAGGGCGCGCAGGGACAGGTGGAGGTGGAGGCCGGCCGGGGTGATCGGGGCGTCGGTGCCGAGCGCGAGGCGTCCGCCGTCGGCGAGGACGCGCCGGTAGACGGCGACCTCCCGTTCGAGGGCGGCTTCCTGTTCGGGGGTCGGCGGGCGGCCGGCCGCGGTCCGTACGGCCGCCACGTCCCAGGGCGGCATCAGGGCCGTGACCCGGGGGTCGGCGGCGGCTGCCGGATCGGCGCCGATCAGCGGCAGGGCCGTGAAGGGGGTGGCGATCAGGTCGAACCGGCCGCGCGTGTACACCTCGACGGTGTCCTGGTACGTGTGGCCGAGCGGGGTGGCTCCGTGGCCGGACTCGGCGCGCTCGGTGGCCACCAGGTGGGTGGTCAGGTCCTGGCCTGCCTGGATGCCGTGGGAGCACAGGTGAGAGCCGGCCGGGACGCCCAGCCGGTCGTGGGCGAAGCGGGCGGCCTCGGCCATGTCTGCGTAGGGGGCGCGGACGTACGTCTTGACGAAGTCCCAGTCCAGTGCGGCGGCCCGGGCCAGCGAGCGGGCGAAGCCCTCCCGGGTGCGGTGGGCGCGTCCCATGCTGTAGGCGACGCGGGAGCCGTCGAGGAGCTCGCCGCCGGCCAGCAGGCGGGGGCCGGTGAGCCGGCCGGAGCGGATGTCCTCGCGCAGCCGGGCCTGTTCGTAGGCGGAACCGCCGAGGGAGACCGCGGTGGTGACGCCGTACGCGAGGTGCAGGGCGCCCTGGCGGGCTCCGTAGGTGTTCGCGTACGGGTGGATGTGGGAGTCCCACAGGCCGGGCAGGACCGTGCCGGTGGAGGCGTCGACGGTACGGGCGGTGCGGCGGCGCGGGCGGTGGGATTCCACGGCGGTGATCCGGCCGCCGCTGATCAGGATGTCGACATCGGCGCGGGGCGGGGAGCCGGTGGCGTCCCACAGCAGTCCGGCGTGCACAACCGTGTCGACGGGCGCGGGGCGGCGGTAGGTCAGCGAGACCGGGACGGTGCGGGGGGCTGCGGCCGGTGTCCCGGAGGGGTCGAGGGTGAGCAGGCGCAGCCGGGCGCAGGACTGGTAGAGGAGGGTGCGCGAATCGCCGGACCAGGAGGGGTGGTCGGCGGGCTCGTCGGTGAGGCGGCGGGCCGGGCCGGCCGGCGTGCCGTCGGGGGTGACCGGGAGCAGCCAGAGGGCCGATTCGGCGATGCAGGCGAGGAAGCGGCCGTCGGGGGACCAGACGGGGCCGGAGGCGTAGCGGTCGGAGAGGGAGGTGTGCGGGGCCAGGGCGTGGAGGCGGGCGGTGCCGGTGGCGGTGTCGACGATCCGGATGAGGTTGTGGCCTTCGCGGAAGCGGCGGCTGAACCGGTTGCGGTCGCAGAGAGCGAGGTGGCGGCCGTCGGGGGACCAGCTGGGCGGGCCGGGCAGGCCGCCGCCGCCTAGGGCCGCGACCAGGGGTGTCTCCGTATCGGTGGCGAGGTCGCGGACCATCAGCCGGCCGGCGAGGTCGAGGGCGGCGAGGCGGGTGCCATCGGGTGAGAGGACCCCGTAGACGCGACCGCCCGGGGCGAGGGCGGTCTCCCGGCCGCTGCCGGTGATGATGCCGCTGCCGGTGCCGGTGCCCGCGATGTCCTTGCGGCGTACGGTGTTCAGCCCGTCGCGGTCGTCGGTGTAGAGGAGGGCCCGGCCGTCCGGGGTCCACACCGGTCCCTGGAGGTAGGCCGTGGCCGGCGCCTGGACGATCTTCCGGGGCGCTCCCCCGGTGACGGGGACGATCCAGAGGGCGTTGAGCGCGGCGAAGGCGATGCCGCGGCCGTCGGGCGAGAGGGCGGGCTGGTGGATGCCGCGGACGGGGCGGCTCTGTTCCGCTTCGAGGACGTACTCCTTGGCCCGGTAGCGGGGGCGGGGCACGGTCAGGGTGGCGTCGAGGGGGATCTCGCGGCCGGTGGTGTCCCGGTGCGGGTGGATCACCGTGAACCGGCCGTCCAGGGTGATCAGCAGACGGTCGTCGCCGATCCAGCGCGGGGGTGCGGGCGCGAGGTCCCCGCCGAGGGCGACCGGGCGGCCGTCGACGAACAGGCTCAGGGTCTCGGCCTTGCGGGGACCGGGGGCGGCGGACAGCCAGGCGGTGCGGCCGGCCGGGGAGAGCGCCGGGGACAGCAGCCGGCCGTCGGTGACGGTGTGTTCGGTGCGTACGGTGCGTGCGGGCCCGGTGGCGTCGGCGGGGACGGAGGCCAGGGTGCGGGCGGTGAGGGTGTCCGGGCCCGGGGTGAAGATGGCGCGGACGAACATCACCCGGGAACCGTCCGGGAACCAGACCGGGTCGTAGTCCTCCCACTCGCCGCCCTGGCCGGGGCCGTCCTGGCCGGGCAGGCCGGTCAGCCGGCGCGGGGGCCCGCCGTTGAGGGGGACGGTCCAGATCCGGTATGGGCTGCCCGCCACCGGGTCGCCGCCGCGTTCGGAGCAGAAGGCGAGCCGGCGGCCGTCGGGCGACCAGGCGGGGGCGCGGTGGTCGAAGGGGCCGTCGGTGAGCCTGCGCAGACCGGAGCCGTCCGCGTCCATGACCCAGATGTGGAAGGCACCGCCGCGGTAGGCGGACATCGCGATCCGGCTGCCGTCCGGGGAGAACACCGGGCGGCCGGGCTCCAGGTCAGGCGGGGTGAGCGGGGTGGCGGGCGAACCGTCCGGGGGCAGCGACCAGAGGACGTTCTGGACCTCGGCGACGAACCGCTCCCCGGTGGCGGTGGCGGTCGCGGTGCCATTGGTGGCCCGGGTGAAGCGCAGCCTGACCAGGTCTTCGCCGGGCTGCGGCCCGGGCCGCCCGTCGGCCGCCGCCGGGGCGGTCGAGCCGGGCGAGCCGGGTGCGTCGGCCGCCGCCGGGGGACGGCCGAGCAGGGCCGTCAGGGCACCGGCCGAAGCCGCCTGCAGAACCGTCCTGCGCGCAACCCGCACCCCGACCACTCGCTTTCGTGTGTGGACGATCTCCCGCCAGCCACCCAAACGATCACGCCATGCGTCGGTCACGGCCGCGGTCACGGACGGAGCCCGCCGCGGCGCCTGCCGGGGCTGCGGGAACCGGGCCGGGCCCGTACGCGGGGCCACCGCGCGACCGGGCTCCGCCGCGTACGGCATCGGGGCCGAAGCGTTATCGTTCCGGGCCTGTCCTGCGGCCCTGCTGCGAGTACGGTTCTGCGCCATGCCCGCCAGACGAGTTCCCGCCATCCCCGCCCTCGCAGCCCTCCTGGCCGCCGCCGCGCTCGCCGGCTGTGCCCCGCAGTCGGGCGGCTCCCCGAGCTCGTCCGCCCCCTCCGCCGCCGCGCTGTCGGGCTCCCCCGCGGCCACGCCCTCGGCCACCCCCACGGCGGTGCCCTCGTCCGCGCCGCCGCCGTCGCCCGCGGCAGCGCAGCCGAAGCCGGCGGCCCCGTCCGCGAGCCGGCCGACGCCCACGGCGGTGCCCGCGCCCGCGACCCGGCTCGCCCTGTCGGTTTCGGCTCCGGGCGGCCGGCTCTCCCTGGTCCGCGGCGGCGCCGCCCAGGAGTTCGGCATCACGCTGCGCAACGGCAACACCCGGGCGTACGGGCACCTGGTGCTCGCCTTCCAGATGGAGATCCTGCTGCACCGGGAGGGCGACGTGCCCGCCTCGGGTGATGCGTTCGTCCTGGAGCGCCGGGACCCCGCCACCGGTGCCTGGCGTGCGGCCCCCCTCCGCATCGCCAACGACGCCCTGCCGGCCACGCTGCTCCAGGGCGGCACCCCGCTCGCCCGGGACGCCGTACGCACCGAACGGTTCCGGCTGCGCGCGCTCAAGGCCGGCGCCACGGGCAGTACTCCGCTGATGGTGACCCTGGTCGACACCGACACCGACAGCCGCGTCGGCTCCCTCTCCCTGCCGGCGACCACCACGCGGGGCTAGCCGCTCTCCGGACGGGTCACGGCCACAGCAGCTCGCGGGTCCAGGTGCCGGCGGGGGTGCGGCGGTAGCGGAGGCGGATGTGGCGGCGGGTGGCGGCGCCCTGGAAGAACTCCGCCTCGGCGGCCCGGAGGACGTACCGCGTCCAGGTGGGCGCCGGGGCGTCCGGCTCCGCCCCGGCCCGCTCCCACGCGGCGGCCGAGGCCCGCTCCAGCTCCTCGGTGGAGCCCAGCACCTCGCTCTGACGACCGGTGAGGGCTGCCGCGAGCGCCCCCCGGGTGCGGACGGCCAGGTCGGCCCGGCTCTCCTCGGGGCCGGCGGCGGACACCTGCCCCCGGATGCGGACCTGCCGGCCGACGGTGGGCCAGTAGAAGAGGAGCGCGGCATCGGGCCGGTCCGCGAGCTGGCGCCCCTTGGTGCTGGTGGAGTGCGAGGCGAAGTGCCAGCCGCGCTCGTCGGCGTCGTGCAGCATCAGGATGCGTACGTCGGGCCGCCCCTCGGCATCCGCGGTGGCCAGGCCCATGGTGTGCGGCTCGGTCTGTCCGGCCCGGGCGGCGTGGACGAACCACTCCCGGAACAGCGGCAGCGGCTCGGCGGGGGCCGCTGTGGCGTCGAAGGCGGGAAGCTCGGTGTCCCACACGCGCAGGGAGTGCAGGGTCTCGTGGAAGTCGCGGATGCCATCGGTGCTCATGGGGGTCATGGAACACCATGGGCCGGGCGGGGCACCGGGGTGGTGCGTGCCCCGCTCCGGTCGGCGGCCGGCCCGGCGTCAGGCAGCCGCCGTGGTCCTCGCGAGGCCGTCCACCACGGCGTACAGCCGGCCGTGGCGCAGGAACGCCTCGCGCTGGCGGGCCGCGCCGGTGCCGGTGGTGCGGAGCCGGTCGAGAAGCCCGGCGACGCGGGTCAGGTCGCCGGCCGCCTCCAGGCCGGGTGCCGCCCGGGCGAGGAGCCGGTCGACCAGGTGCCAGGCGGGCACGTGCAGGCCGGTGGCCAGGTCCAGGCCGGCGCCTTCCAGTCCGTGGCGGGCCGCCTGCCGGTGGGCCGCCCACAGCAGCCCGTACGGGGGAGCCGGTGGCGGGCAGCCCCGGTCGGTCTCCGGGAGCAGGGCCGTGGCGAGGCCCCGGACGAGGGCGGCCAGCAATACGATCACATCGATGTCGGCGTTGGTGTCGGCGACCCGGATCTCCACCGTGGGCACGTGCTCGGAGGGCCGGGCGTACCAGTAGATCATCGCCCGGTCGAGCAGCGCTCCGGACCGGAGGAGGGCCCTCGCGAGGCGTTCGTAGGAGGCCTCGTCCAGGATGGGGGCCGGCCGCACGGTGGGCCAGCGGGTGTGGTCGACGGCGCGCCGGCTCGCGTACCCGGTGTCCCTGCCGTGGCTGTACGGCGAGTTGGCGGCGATGGACTGGAGGACGGGCAGCCAGGGCTGCAGGTGGTTGGCGAGGGCCAGGGCCTGGGCGCGGCCGGTGACGCCGATGTGGATGTGGCAGCCGCACACCACCCGGTCGCGGGCGCCGAGGAGGGGGGCGTAGCGGGTGCTCATGCGCTGGTAGCGGGCGTCCTCGGTCACGGTCAGCGGGCGTTCCGGCGGGATCACGGCCGTTCCGGAGGCGACGAGGAGACAGTCCTCGCCGGCCGCGGCGGCGCGGAGCACGGCCCGGTTGCGGGCCAGCTCCTCCCGCATCGCGGCGAGGCTGGCGGTCGGGGCGGTGCAGGCCTCCACCTGGACGGTGAAGAACTCCTTCTGCACCTGCATGCCGAGCAGCGGCTGGGCGGCGTCGATGACGCGGGGTGCACGGCCGGCCGGAGCGCGGCTACGGCGGTCCACCAACAGGAATTCTTCCTCCACACCCATGGTGAGCTGTGGGGTGGCGGGCCGGGTGAGGGCCTGCTCCACGGCTCCCCGCAGGGGAACGGTCAGGGCCATCCGGGTTCCTCTCGGTCGCATGAGGCTCGGGCGAGGCTCGGGGGAGACTCGCGTACGGGCCGCGTGCGGGTCAGCAGGACTCAGGGGGATGCGCAGGGCGGTGCGGGCCCTGCTGCCAGGCCGCGCGGAGGTGCGCGGCAACACGGTCGTCGAGGAACACGGTCGCCGGGATCCGGCGCCCCCGGCCGGAACGGCCCGGCCGGAGCGCGCGTCGGGGGGCACGAGGCGGATACCCCGCCCTGGACGCCTCACCCGTCCCAGCCGTTGCTTCGGAGGATCCGACGACAGCGCGGGGTGTGCGGCGGAGGGGAACGGGTAGGCGCGCCGCGGGGCTCGGCCCGGGGTGCGCAGCAGTGGCCCGGGCGCCGGGACCAGGCGGGAGGCGGACATGAACCGGGCCGCGCTCTTCGATGTCGACGGGACCCTCACCGACACCAATCACCTCCACGTCACGTGCTGGTGGGAAGCGTTCCGTCAGGCCGGACACGAGGTCGCGATGCACGACATCCACCGGGCGATCGGCCTGCCCGCGGAGGACCTGCTCGCCCATCTGCTCGGCGACGACCGGGACAGCGACGGCGACGACCGGCTGAGCGTCGCGCACGACGTCCTCTACGGCACCTTCTTCGACCGGCTGCCGGCCCTGGACTCGGCCGGCGCACTGCTCCGCGAACTGGACCGGCGGGGCTGGCGGGTCGTGCTCGTCACCTCCGCGGGTGAGGCGGAGCTGACGGCCCTGCGGAAGGCCATAGGCGCCGACGAGGCCATCACCGCGACGGCGAGCGCCGACGACGTGAGCGAGGGGAAACCGGCGCCGGAGCCGGTGCTGCACGCCCTCGAGCTGGCCGATGCGCCTTCGGACGGGGCCGTGTTCGTCGGGGACACGGTGTGGGACATGAAGGCGGGCACCCGAGCCGGGGTCGCCTGCGTGGGCCTGCTCAGCGGCGGCATCCCACGGGCCGACCTCGAAGCGGCCGGAGCCGGGGCGGTGTACCGGGACCCGGCCGAGCTGCTCCGCCGTCTCCACGGGAGCCCGTTCGGCGCGTCGTAGCAAACAGCCGTAGCAAACAGCCTTAGCCGATAGATGAACCAAGAATGGTCTGGACCTTGACAGGTCCAGACCATTCTCGCTTGAGTGGGGGAAGTTGCCGCCCCCCACGGCAACTCCCCCCACCCAAGGAGCAGTTACGTGATACGCGCACTACGCCGCCGCGCCCTCGCCCTGGCCGCCACCGGCGCAGCGGTCGCCGGCCTGTCCGTCGTCCTCCCGGCGAACTCCGCCGCAGCCGCAGCCTGTACGGCCGCCTGGTCCTCGACCTCCGTGTACACCGGCGGCATGACCGCCTCGCACAACGGCCACAACTGGCAGGCCAAGTGGTGGACCCAGGGCGAGACCCCGGGGACCACCGGCGAGTGGGGTGTCTGGGCCGACCAGGGCAGCTGCGGCAGCGGCGGCGGGACGGACCCGGACCCCGGCAACGGGAACCCGTCCGGATTCGTGGTCAGCGAGGCCCAGTTCAACCAGATGTTCCCGAACCGGAACCCCTTCTACACCTACAACGGCCTGGTCTCGGCGCTCTCGGCCTACCCCGGCTTCGCCAAGACCGGCGACGACACCACCAAGCGCCGGGAGGCCGCGGCCTTCCTCGCCAACGTCTCCCACGAGACGGGCGGCCTGGTCCACATCGTCGAGCAGAACACCGCCAACTACCCCCACTACTGCGATGCCACCCAGCCCTACGGCTGCCCGGCCGGCCAGGCCGCGTACTACGGCCGCGGCCCCATCCAGCTCAGCTGGAACTTCAACTACAAGGCGGCCGGGGACGCACTCGGCATCAACCTGCTCGGCAACCCGTACCTGGTGGAGCAGGATCCGGCCATCGCCATGAAGACGGCCCTGTGGTACTGGAACACCCAGAACGGGCCGGGCACCATGACCGCGCACGCGGCCATGGTCAACGGCGCCGGCTTCGGCGAGACCATCCGTTCCATCAACGGCGCCCTGGAGTGCAATGGCGGCAACCCCGCCCAGGTGCAGAGCCGGGTCACCAAGTACCAGCAGTTCACCCAGCTGCTGGGGGTCACACCGGGCAACAACCTGACCTGCTGACCACGTCACCGCCTCACCGCATCACCGCCGCGCCCCGGGGCCGGTGCACACCCCCGTCGGTGTGCACCGGCCCCTCCGGTTTTCCGGACCCGGGCAACCGAATCCGAGAATGTGGTGGTCAAGGGGGCGAGGGGGTGTGTGATGCAAGCCGAGCAAGAAGCTCAATTCCAGTCCTTCGTCAGCGCACGATGGACTCATCTGGTACGTACGGCGTACCTGCTGACGGGCAATCCGCACGATGCGGAGGACCTGACCCAGACCGCACTGGCGAAGGCCTATCGGTCATGGCGCCGGGTGTCGCGCAGCGACAACCCGGAGGCGTACGTCCGCCGGATGCTGGTCACCTGCAATAGCGACCGGTTCCGCAAGCGGCGGGTCCCCGAGCGGCTGACGGCCACCCCGCCGGACACGTCCGTACCCGACTCCGGCGTTGCCTGGGCCGACGAACGGAACGCGCTGATGACCGCGCTGGCCGGGCTGCCGGCCAGGCAGCGGGCCGTGGTGGTCCTGCGGTACTGGGAGGACCTCTCGGAGGCCGAGGTCGCCGACGCCCTGGGGTGTTCCCCGGGCACGGTCAAGAGCCAGGCCTCCAAGGCACTAGCGAAACTGCGCGCCCATCCCGGGCTGGCGCAGGTGGCGGAGGGACCGGTCCGTACGACGACGACACGGCAGGGAGCAGCCTGATGACGGGATACAACGAACACGACCACGACCACGCATACGACTTCGAGGCGGGCCTGCGGGCCCTGATGGCCGAGGACGCACACGCGGTACGGCCCGGAGGCGCTCCGTACCCGGCGATCGTGAAGCAGGCACGGCTGGAGCGGCGCCGCCGGCTGGCGGTCGCGGGCGCGGCGCTGGCCGTGCTGGTCGTCGTACCGGCCGGGGCGTTCGCGTTCTCCGGCAGCGGCGACGCGGCGGAGGGCTCCTCGGTGGCGGGCCCGACCCGACCCAACGGCGGGGACCGGCCCACCGTGCCGGTCAACTCCCCCGCCCCGCTCCCGCCGACCGGCCCCGCCGGGCCCGCGACCCCCGGCCAGCTGGCCGACGGGATCACCATGAAAGACGCGGCCGAGGGACTGGAGAAGTGCCTGGCCTACAACCGGAGCAACCCGATGGGCAGCAGTGCCCCGGACCTCGGCAAGCCGGAGGACTACCGGATCATCCTCGCGCACCGGGCCACCGGCAACGACAACACCCCGGGTGACGGGCGGTACTTCGTCGCGGTCAAGGACGCTCCGAAGGAAACCCGGCTGATCTGCACCGTCAAGAAGGACGGGACGGTCGGGATCAACTCCTCCATCGGCGGGGACCGGCAGCCCGACAGCGGGGCCGTGGTTCCCGATATGAACGGCGGGAAGCTGTTCCTGCAGCGGCTGAGCTCCGAAGGCCCCTGGAAACTGCCCTACCGCTGGGGCAGCATCGGCACCGTCGACGCCCGGGTCGCGAAGGTGACCGTCACCTACGGCGGCACCACCGTCGAGGCGGCCCTGGACCACGGCTGGTTCGCCGCCACCGGGATCCTGGAGCGCAGGGTGACCGCATCCCCGCGGATCAAGGGGTTCGACGCCCAGGGCAAGGAGATCTACGACTCGGACCGGGACAAGAGCTACGACAAGCTGATCCCCTGATTCCCTGATCGCCTGATCCCCTCTGTCGAACCGTCCCGCGCGCGAGCCGTGCAGTCGGTAAGGAGGCCGTGCGGAAGAGGGGATGGGGATGGCGATGGCTGCGTTCTCGACGTTCCGGGTGCCGGAGCGGGTGGCGGGGTCGGCCGCGGACCGGAGGCTGGGGCAGCGGATGATCCGCGCCTGGCAGGAGGACGGGATCTTCCAGGTGGTGCGGGATGCGGGGCTGGAGGAGCGGACCGCGGCGGCGATGGGGGCGGCGCGGGAGTTCTTCCGGCTGCCGCCCGCCGAGAAGGCGGCCTGCGTCAACGACCTGTCGTACAGCGGGTACATCGCCTCCGGGGAGGAGCTGACGGCGGGTTTGCGGGACCACCCGGAGATCTTCACCATCACCCGCGATTTCGCGCCCTCCCATCCCCGGGTGCGCGGCGGGCTGCCCTGCCACGGGCCGGTGCCCTGGCCCTGCGAGGCGTTCCGGGCGGCTATGGAGGCGTACCTGGGCGGGGTCGGCGGGCTCGGCGAGCACACCGACTACGGACTGCTGGTGATCGCCGCGCAGGACGAGGTGGGCGGGTTGTACGTACGGCCGCCGCTGCCCGGGGAGCAGCGTCCGCGGAACTGGCGGGCGGGCGAGAGCTCGGCGGGCCTGGCCGAGGAGGTACCGGGCTGGCGGTACGTGACTCCCGTCCCGGGAGTGCTGACGGTGTTTCCGGGCGACATCCTGCAGTTCCTGACCGGCGGGGTGATCCTGTCCACCCCGCACAAGGTCCGGCTCGCGGACCGGGAGCGGTTCACCCTGGCGTACTTCCACGAACCGCACTTCGACGCCAGGATCCGGCCGCTGGTTCCGGCAGACGGACAGGGCAGGGAAGACGGGGAGCTGCATTACGGGCGGCACTTCACGCAGATGTTCATGCGGTGCTATCCGGATCGGGCCACCACGCGCAGGATCACCGCGGAGGGCCGGATCGGCCTGCTGAGGTGACCGCCCGATGCGCGGACAGCCGGAGAAGAGGGGAAGCGGGCAGGCCGGGCCTGCCCGCTGGTGGTGGTGCCGCTGTCAGCAGGCGTCGGCCCAACTGTGCGAGGAGGCACGGTCGTTCCAGCCGGACGGCATGCTGCTCCAGTAGACGCCGTTGGGCAGGCAGACAAAGGAGCCGCGACGGCTGATGTTCTCGTAGAAGAGGACGTCCTCGAAACCGCCCGAGTAGCCGTCGTTCTTGGCGGAGGACACCTTGTCGTTCATGTCGCCGCAGCCGGTGTTGTAACGGTAGTCGCTATCGTCCCCGCCCCATGTGCAGCCGGCGCCACCGGCGCCGGTGTGCTCCCACACGTAGAGGTTGCCGTCGGCGGCGACCGCGACGGCGGCCGGCAGGGTGGCGGCGAGTACGGCGGAGACGGCGAGCGTCGCCGCGGCAAGGGTCTTCTTCATTCGGAACATAGTGTGGTGATTCCTTTCATGTCACGCCGAGGGCAGGACTGCCCCGGCGAGGATCCGGTGGGCCCTGGGGAGGGCAGAGCGCTGCAGTCGCAGCCGGGTGGTGATCTGTTCGCCGTAGCGGAGGCGCACCTCGGCTCCGTACTGCGCGTCGAGGGCCGCCGCGGTCTTCGCCAGGCCCGAGTCGCGGGCGCATTCGGCCTCGGCGACCGCCAGGCGGATCTCCGCCACCCTGGCCCGGGCGGGTGGCAGGCCCCGGACCAGACCGGACAGGGCCTGCCGGGACTCGTGCGGGCCGGCCAGCCGATGGCCCTGCCCGGCCATGCAGCGGGCCCAGGCGGCCTCGGCCTGCCGGAACCGCCGGTCCTCCCGCACCTTCGGTACGTACAGCGGTGCCAGGTTGGCCACGACGAGGCGGGCGGCGAACCAGCTCCGCAGGTCGCCGTAGAGGCTGCGCTGGGCGCCCGCGGTGCAGCCGCTGTCGCTGGCGGACGCGACTCCGCCGCCCGGCATGCCGACCGACAGGCCGACGGGGCGCGGGCCGTTCAGGGCGGCGAGTGCGGCTTTCCGGCGCTCGGGGGACAGGCTGCGAAAGTAGCGGGCGTTGGGGTCGGCTTCCTTCCGGGCGGCGATCCTGCGGTCCTGTTCCAGGCCGTAGCCGTGCGACCGGGCCCACGCGATGTCGTCCACGACGTACGGGAACCTGCGGGCGTCGGTCTCGGCACCGGCCTCGGGCTCCGGCTCCACGTAGGCGAACTGCTGCGCGCGCAGACAGCGGCCGATGAGTACCTGTTCGGCGCGCTCCAGGGTGCGCAGCTCGGCGGGGGTCAGGGCGGGCCCGACCGGGTCGGCCGTACGGGCGGAATCAGCGGTGCCGGCCGTATCGGCAGTGCAGCCGGTGGCCGTGAGCAGCACGGCCATCAGGAGGGTGACCAGCACGGACAGGCCGGCGGGTCGCCCTCGTCGAGTCGGTGGTGGTGGCATGTTCCCTCCCCTTCGGAACCCGGCCGGGACGCCCACAGGCTGCCCCGAGATCGTCGGGCGGGACACGGGACACCCGTGCGGAAACGTTGGTTCCTCGCCCGGGAGAGTGGCGGGCGGTGCCGCAGGATGACGCGGGGAGTACCCGTTTGACTGCCCATCAGACGGCCCACAGTCCGCTCGCCGGTCATGATCGGCGCTCCTACGCTGAGCCGCGTACGGCACCGAAAGGGGCCCGGCAGCCGGCCGGGGAGCCGCCGACGGGCCGCTGACTCCCCCGGCCGAAAGGTTCCTGCTGTCATGCCCGAAACCGCCCCGCCACCGCCGGCCCCGCAGCGCCGGCACCGGCATCGGCGCCGCCGAGGCCGCCGGTCGGCCGCCCTGCTGCTCGTCGGCAGTCTGCTCGGCCTGTGCGGGCTCACCGCCCCGGCCCTTGCAACGCCGAAGCCGGAGCCTGCCGCCAAGGCGGTGGCCGCGGCCGTCGGCGACATCACCGAGTTCAACGTGCCCAACCCGATCGGCTTCCCGGCCGGAATCACCGCGGGCCCGGACGGCAAGGTGTGGTTCACCGAGAACGGCTCCGACAAGATCGGGCGGATCACCCCGGCGGGTGTCGTCGACGCGGAGTTCCCGGTGCTGACCCCGGGCAGCTTCCCGTTCGACATCGTGACGGGATCGGACGGGAACCTGTGGTTCACCTCGCCCAACACCAACCGGATCGGCCGGATCACCCCGACGGGTACGGTCGTGGAGTTCCCGCTCCCCCAGGCGGACAGCTTCCCGTGGGGCATCACGGCGGGACCTGACGGCAATCTCTGGTTCGCCGAGCTCGGGGCCAACCGGGTGGGGCGGATCACCCCGGCCGGGGTCGTCACCGACTTCACGCTGCCCCAGGAGGACAGCGTCCCGTACCGGATCACGGCCGGCCCCGACGGCAACCTGTGGTTCACCGAGCTCTTCGCCAACCGGATCGGGCGGATCACCCCGTCCGGAAACATCAGGGAGTTCACGCTGCCGAACCCGGACAGTGCTCCGGACAGCATCACCACGGGTCCGGACGGGAAAGTGTGGTTCTCGGAGCCGGGCTTCAACGCGATCGGCCGGATCACCCCCTCCTCCGGGGTGATCGAACACTTCCCGCTGGCCGCCACCAACAGCGGACCGATCGGCATCGCGGCCGGACCGGACGGCAACCTGTGGTTCACCGAGTCCAACATCAACAAGATCGGACGGATCACTCCCGCGGGTGTGATCACCGACTACCCGGTGCCGACCCCCAGCACGTCGGACATCCCGTTCCACATCGCCGCGGGCCCCGACGGGAACATGTGGTACACCGACAACGGCGCCAACGTCATCGGCCGGGTGGAGGTCGGCGGGGCCGCCGCGGACGTGGCGGTCTCCCTCGCCGCCCCGGACACGGGGCGCTCGGGCCGCCCGTACACGTACACCCTCACGGTCGCCAACCACGGGCTGTCCGCCGCCTCGAACGTGGTCCTCACCCTGAACAAGCCCGTCACCCTGCCCGTCACCGGGTCCTCGCCACGGGCCAACCGGACCGATCCGACCCGCCTGACCTGGAACCTCGGCACGCTGGCGGCCGGACAGCAACGGACCTTCCAGGTCACCGTCCGGGCCACCGTGCCGGGGCGGAACACGGCGACCGCGAAGGTGGCGTCCTCGACCTTCGACCCGGCCCCCGGCAACAACACCTCCGTCGCCACCACCCGGGTGACCGCCTTCTGACGGCCGCTTCCCTCCTGCCCCCGGGCCTACCAGTGCCCCGGGGCAGGCCCGGTCACGGGCTCCGAGGGCCGGCCGTCCACGCCGACCGGGATCTCTCCGGCGAGCATCACCCGGTGCATGATCCGGGGCTGACGGAGGTGGGCCGTGTCGCCCGGCGCGAGATGGATGGTGGCGCGGTTGTCCCAGAAGGCCACGCTGCCCGGCTCCCAGCGGAACCGCACCGTGTACTCGGGGCGGGTCGCCTGCTCCAGCAGCATCTGCAGCAGCGGGCCGCTCTCCGTCCGCGACAGCTCCGTGATCCGCTCGATGTAGTAGCCGTTGACGGACAGCAGCCGTTCGCCCGTCTCCGGGTGCACCCGCACCAGCGGGTGCACCGAGGCGGTCTGATGCTCCAGCAGGTGACGGGCGTACGCGTCCTCGCCGGCCCGCGGCTGATAGCCGACGCCGAGCCGGTGCTCGGCACGCAGGCCGTCCACGAAGGCGCGGACCGGGGCGGACAGTCCGGCGTAGGCAGCCGCCAGATTGGACCAGGTCGTGTCCCCGCCGTACGCCGGCACGGTTTCGGCGCGCAGGATGGTCGCGGCCGGCGGATCGATCCGGGCTCCGTGGTCGCAGTGCCAGCCGCGCAGCAGCGAATGGCGGCGCCGCTCCAGCCATTCGGCGTGGTCCATGCCGTAGCGACCGCCCAGTTCCAGCCGGTCGGCGGTGGTTTCGACCTGGGGGTGGTCCTCGGGTGAGGCGCTGCCGCGGGATCCGAGCGTGATAGGGGTGCCGAAGCGGCGGGCGCAGGCGATGTGCGCGGCGTGGTCGAGGCGCTGGTCGCGGAAGAAGACCACCTTCCAGCGCTGCACCGCCGCCCGGATCTCCGCGACCACCGCGTCCTCGCCCAGGTCGTGGGCCAGGTCGACGCCGGTGATCTCGGCTCCGATATGCCCGGCGACCGGGTGTACCTCGAGTTTCATGCATGCTCCGTTGGTCGTGGCTCCGCCAGGGGTTCAGTGTGCTCCAGGCTGCTCACCCGGTGATCGAATGGCCTGAAATACGCTGCCTCGATGACCGATTCCGCTTGGGTCAATACGTCTAGCATCCGGACCTCGGGGTCGGGTCGGCCGATCGGATGACCCGGGGGTCGGTCCGCGGGGCGACCGGGGTGGCGGAGGTCTCGGGGGATGCTGGGCCGAGGAAGCGGGCGGAGCGGAGGTGCGCCGCCCGGACCGGCGACGGCAGAGGGATGTTCCATGGCACCGCACGACCGATCCTTCCCGCGTGCGCTGCCCGCCGCGCTGCTCGCCGTGCTACTGCTCGCGGGGTGCAGCGGGCCCGGCGGCGCCGAGGGCAGCGGCGGCGGCGGCGCCGCGGGGGACGCCGCGGCCGACCGGCCGACGGCCACCGCGCCGGCGCCGGCTTCGCCGCTGCCCGCGTCGGCCGTGACCCCCGAAGGCACGCTGCTCGTCGCGGACTTCGGTGCCGACACCGTGACCTTCGTCCATCCGGCGCGCGGCGCGCTGGCCTCCGTACAGGTGGGCACGGCGCCGTACGCGCTCGCCGTCGGCGGCGACGGCCGGGCGTGGGTGGCCACCGCGGAGGGCATCGCCGTGGTGGACACGCGGACCCGGGTCCGGCTGGCCCGGATCCCGTACCGGACCGGCAGCGGTCCGGTGGACCGCGGCGAGTACCGGGGCGGCGGCATGGGCATCGCCCTGTCCCCCGACGGGAAGCGGGCGTACGTCGGGGTGAACGTGCCCGGCGGCAACGGGGTGCTGGAGGTCGTGGACACCGGCACGTGGGAGGTCACCGCCACTGTGCCGGTCGGCCGGCGCCCGTTCGACGTGGATGTCTCGCGCGACGGCTCGGAGGTATACGTCACCGGTCACGATTCCTTCGACGTGACCGTCGTACCGGCCGGCACCCTGCGTCCGCGGCGGATCGAGGTGGCCCCGTACGGCACCGAGGGCGGCCTCGGTTCCTGGCTGAAGCCGCACTATGCCGTCGTACGCCCGGCCGACGGGATGCTTCTGCTGCCCTTCGAGGGCGAACGGCTCGCGGTGGTGGACCCGCGGTCCGGCCGGACCAGCGTGGAGGCGATGACGGCGGACACCCACCAGCACGGCGCGGCCCTGACCCCGGACGGGCGGCTGCTGGTGGTCGGCACCGGGGCGGTGGACGGCGACGGCCGCGGCCCGTCACTGACCGTCCGCGCGCCGGACGGCACCGAGCGGGTGCTGCCGCTCCGGGGGCCGCACGAGGACGTGGCCGTCTCCCGGGACGGCCGCACGGCGTATGTCACGGGCGGGTACACCCGGGACGGTTTCTGGGACGGCATCACGGTGGTCGATCTGGCATCCGGGGCGATGCGCCGACTCGGCGCGGGCGCCCGGCCGCTGGGCATCGCGGTGCTCTGAGGAGCCGGGCAGCCGCGCAGCTGGGCAGCCGCGCTTGACGTGCGGGCGCGCTGGCCGGTAGGGAGATGCTGGCACCGCACGTGGTGCGAAACGGGGGTGCATATGAAGCCGCTCGAACCGGGCGATCCCACTTCGGTCGGCGAGGGCCGGTACCGGCTGACGGGACGGCTCGGCCAGGGGGGCATGGGCGTGGTCTACCTGGGCCGTTCCCAGTCCGGACGGGCGGTGGCCGTCAAGGTGGTACGCCCCGAACTCAGCACCGAACCCGGGTTCCGGCGGCGGTTCGCCGACGAGGTGGCGGCGGCGCGGCGGGTGGGCGGCTTCCACACCGCTCCGGTGGTCGACGCCGACCCCGAGGCGGACCCGGCCTGGCTGGTGACGGCCTTCGTGCCCGGGCCCACGCTGGCGGCGGTGATCGGCCGGGTCGGGGCGCTGCCCGTGGACACGCTGACGGTGCTGGCGGCCGGGCTCGCGGAGGCGCTGGAGGCGATCCACCGGGCGGGGGTCATCCACCGCGATCTGAAGCCCGCGAACATCATCGTCGCGGAGGACGGGCCGCGGGTCATCGACTTCGGCATCGCGCGGGCGCTGGACGGGACCGCGCTGACCCAGACCGGACTGCAGGTGGGCACGCCGGGGTTCCTCGCACCCGAGCAGTTGACCGGCGGCACGGTGACTCCCGCGGTGGACATGTTCGCGCTGGGGGTGGTGCTGACCCAGGCGGCGGGCGGCTCGCCGTTCGGCGACGGGCCGGCGGCTGCGCGGCACTACAAGGTGGTGCACGAGGAGCCGGACCTCGGGGCGGTCCCCGATGAACTGCTCGAGCTCATCGCGGCCTGCCTGTCCAAGAACCCGGCGGGACGGCCCACCCCGGGGGCCTTCCTCGACCGCCTGACGGTCCGCCACCCGGCGGGCGAGGGCTGGCTCCCGGACGAAGCGACCCGACTCCTGCCACGGCAGGACCCGGCCGACGCGGTCGGCGCAGCTGCGCCGGAGCACCACCCGCTGACCGCACCGGACGCCATGCCTGTGGCCGGCGGGGGCAGCGCCGGGCCCGGGGCTGCGGACACGGTGACCGCCACCGGGCCACCCGCCCGGGTCCGGGGAGCCACCGCTGCGGGCACGAGCCCGGGCGCCGTGCCGGGTGCGGCTGCGGCTCCGGGCGGCGGTGCGGGCGCACAGCCGGGCCCCGGCGCTGCGGGCGCGAGCCCGGGTGCAACTGCGGGCACGAGCCCGGGCGCCACCGCGGCTGCGGCTCCCGCCGAGGGCAGCGGCCCGGCCGGTCCGACGGCGAGCGCGGACACGGCTGCTGCCGCCGCAAGCGCGGCTCCCGGCGCCGGCGCGGGTGCACGGCCGGGCCCCGGCGCTGCGGGCGCGAGCCCGGGCGCTACCGCGGCTACGGCCGAAGCCGCCGGCCCGGCCGGTGCGGCGGCGAGCGCGGGCGCGGGTGCTGCCGCCGCGGGCGCGGCTCCGGGCGCCGGTGCGGGCGCACAGCCGGGCCCCAGCGCTGCGGGAGCGGGGCCGGGCGCCACCGCGGCTGCGGCGGCGGCTCCGGCCGAGGCCACCGGCCCGGCCGGGCAGGCGGCGAGCGCGGGCGCTGCCGCCGCAGGCGCGGCTCCGGGCGCACTGCCGGGCGCGAGCCCGGGTGCAACTGGGGGCGCGGGGCCGGGCGCCACCGCGGCTCCGGCCGAGGCCGCCGGCCCGGCCGGGCCGGTGGCGAGTGCGGGCGCGGCTGCGGGCAGCGGTGCAGACACACGGCCGGGCCATGGCACCGTCGGCCCGGTGCAGGGCGCGGGTGCCGATGCGGGCTCCGGGCACGGTCCGGCTGCGGATCCGGGCGGCGGTGCGGGCTTCCCGCCCGGTCCCGGCACGGCCGGATCGGCCGGATCGGCCCGTACGGGCGCGGCTCCGGGCGCACGGCCGGGCCCCGGCGCCGCGGGCGCGGGGCCGGGCGGCGGTGCGGGCCTCGGGCCGGGGCCCGGCCCAGCCGGGGCAGCCGGCGCAGCCGGAGCGGTGGGCCAGGGCGCCGGGCCGGGGGCCGGTGTGGCCGCGGACGGCTACGGGGCGTGGATTGCTCCTGGTGCGGGTGGGGCCGTGCCGCCGCAGCGCCCGCCGAAGCGGCGGCGCCGGGCGGCGGTGGTCGGGGTGGCGGTTGGGCTGCTGGCGCTGAGCGCCATCGGGGTGTTGCGGTGGCAGCCGTGGGACGGCGGCGCCGAGGACAACTCGAACGGCGCCGGCGGGCCGGCCACTCCCCCGGCCTCCTCCGCGCCGCCCGCCGGCCCCGCGCCGTACCCCACCGCCGCGATGCTGGTCCGCACGGACACCGCCAAGGGCTGGCCGCAGAACTGCCACGGCCGGATCGCCCGCCGCGAGGGCGGGAAGGGCGGCAGCACGGCCGCGTCCAAGCCGTTGGTCAGCGGGAGCAGCTGCGACATGCTGCCCCAGTGGGCCCCCGACCGCCGGTCGTTCGCCTTCACCCGGGTCACGCCCCAGGGCGCTTCCGTTTGGGCCGCGAAGGCCGACGGCTCCGAGGAGTACCGGATCGCGGCCATCGCCGGCGGACGGGTGTCCTGGTCCCCGAACGGCAAGCGGCTGGCCGTGCTGCGCGAAAAGGGCGGCGTACAACAGCTGTTCGTGATCACGCTCGCCACCGGTTCAGCCCGGCAGCTCACCACCGGCACCACCCCGGTCGAGGATCCGGCGTGGTCACCGGACGGCAAGCGGATCGCCGTGTCCCTCCAGGCCGGACGGGACAACTGGCAGATCCACCTGGTCGATCCGGAGGCTCCGGGATCCGCTCCCGAGCAGGTGACCCGGCTGCCCCACCCCGCGCTCGACCCCGTCTGGTCCCCGGACGGCCGCACCTTCGCGTACACCGCCGGAACCTACGGCAAGGCCACCCAGGGCGACATCCGCCTCGTGGGCGCCGACGGCAAGAACGACCGGGGCCTGGTGGTCACCGACCGCCACGAGATGGATCCGAGCTGGTCTCCGGACGGCAATTGGCTGGCCTTCGTCCGGGGCCCGTACGAGGAGCCGGCGATCTGGGCCGTCCGCGCGGACGGATCGGGCGAGCGGAGGGTCGGCGGCGGCTCCGAGGGGCATCCCGCCTGGCGTTAGGTCCTGTCCGGGCGATCTCCGTGGATGAGCCCGCGTCGTCTGGTGCGGTACATCGCAAGGCGGAGCTTCGCGACTCGTACTGGACGTACTTGCGCGATGCGACAACGCTGGGGGCACCTCCCAGCGGTAGCTGGGGGACGAGGTGCCGTGCCTGGGGGCACCTCCCAGCGGTAGCTGGGGGAGCGGCGCGGGCCCGCGGAGATCGCCCGGACAGGGCCTAAGCGGTCTCAGCCGGTCCGGGCCAGCCGGTGCAGCCGTAGCGCCAGTTGGAGTTCCAGCGCCCGGGCGGGGGCGTTCCAGTCGGCGCCCAGCAGCCGGCCGATCCGGTCGAGGCGCTGGACCACCGTGTTCACGTGCACGTGCAGGACGTCCTTGGTCCGGGTGAGGCTGCCGCTCTGCTCGAAGTATGCGTCCAGGGTGCCGGTCAGGTCGGTGCCGCGCTCGGCGTCATAGCCGAGCAGCGGGCCGAGGGTGTTCCGTACGTACCCGGACACGCCCGCCGGGTCGCCGAGCAGCAGGCCGACGAAGCCGAGGTCGGCGAGGGCGCCGCCGCGGCCGGTCTGGCCGAGGGCGCGCAGCGCGGCCACGCAGCGCTGTGCCTCGGCATGGGCTGCGGGCAGGCCCGCCGGGCCGGTGGTGGGGCCGGCCGCGCCGACGGTGACCGGGGCGGCCAGAGCCTGGCCGAGTTCCTCGGCTAGGGCCCGGGCGGTGGCGCCGGGTTCGCCGGTGGGGACGAGGAGGACCACCTGTTCCCGGTGGGTTCCGGCCAGGCCGTCGTGGGCGTGGGCGCTGCGGGTTGCCGCGGCCAGCAGCCGGTGCCGGGGGGCGGTCTCGCCGTGGGTGACGAACACGCCGTGTGGGTGGTCCAGGCCTATGCCCAGCCGGTGGGCGCGGGCCGCCAGGCTGCCGGGGTCGCCGGTGGTGGACAGCAGGTCGTTGAGGAGTTCGCCGCGTATCCGGTCCTCGGTTTCGGCCACCGAGCGGCGCAGCAGCAGAAGCAGGGCGGTGACCACGCCGGCGCGTTCGAACAGCAGCCGGTCCGCATCGGCGAGGTCGGGGCGGCCGGTGAGGGCGATGCTGCCGAGGAGTTCGGGCCCGGCCAGCACGGCGCACACCCAGGTGCCGTCGAGCCGGACGGCCCGGCCGCTGGCCCGGGAGGCGGCCACGGCCCGGGCGGGCGGGGGCAGTGGTTCGGTGGGGTCGGTGCCCGTACGGGCGAGTTCGGCGCCGTCGGCGTCGTGGATGAGGATGCCGGCGTCCAGGATGTCGGCGATCTGCGCGGCCACGCCGGTGGCGTCGCCGCCGCGCAGCACGAGGTCGGTGAGCTGGTCGTGGGCCTGTTCGGCGCGGCGCATGGCCTCGCTCTGCGCCCGCGTCTCCTCCAGCAGCCGGGCGCCGTCGATGGCGATGGCGGCGTGGTCGGCGAGCGAGGAGAGCAGGGCGACCTCGTCGGGGATGAAGGCGCGCGGGGTGCGGTCGGCGGCGTACAGGACGCCGATGACCTGGGTGCCCACGCGCAGGGGCACGCCCAGGATGGCCCGCAGTCCTTCGTCGCGGACGGCGCCGTCGATGGTGGTGGTGTGGTGGAAGCGGGTGTCGGCCTGGTAGTCGCCGGTGGCGTAGGGGCGGGCGGTCTGGGCGACGAGGCCGCCGAGTCCTTCGCCCATGCCGAGGCGGACCTGCTGGAAGGCGGGGGCCACCGCGCCGTCGGTGACCCGCATATAGGTGTCGCCGGCCTCGTCGTCGTTGAGGGAGAGGTAGGTGACGTCGGTGCCGAGGAGGAGTTTGGCCCGGTGGACGATGGCGCGGAGTACGGCGTCCAGGTCGCGGAGTGCGGCCAGGTCGCTGGCGGTGTCGAAGAGGGCGGTGAGCTGGGCCTCGCGGCGGCGGTGCTGGCTGAGGGTGCGGCGGATCCGCAGGGCCACCTCGGTGGCCTCGGCGAGGGCGGCCAGTTCCTCGGGGTCGGCTCCGGCGGCCTTGGCTTCGGCGGCGGGGCGGGCGAGTGCCTCGGCGGAGGCGCCCTGGGCCAGCAGGTCGAGCAGCTGCCGCAGGCCGGGCCGGGCGCGGGGGTCGGGCTCGGGCACGGGGTGGGGGCTGCCGGGGGCTGTCACGGAGGGGAGCATACGGCGGGGGCCGCTCCGGGCGGCAGCAGCGGTCGCCAACGCGTTCGGCCGGAAGCCGCGGGGCGGGCGGGCGGTGCCGACGTCTTGTCCGGGGCGCCCGGGGCGCCGAGACTCGGTCCTCGACGGTTCCGATGCGGGGGGACACAGTGAAACGATTAGCGGTCACCGATCCGGTGGCAGTCGGCAAGTACCGGACGATCGCGGAGCTCGGCCGGGGCGGGATGGGCCGGGTCCTGCTGAGCAGCGCCCCGGACGGGAAGCTGGTCGCGGTCAAGCAGGTGCGTACCCAGTTCGTGGAGGACGACGGTTTCCGGGCCCGGTTCCGGCGTGAGGTGGAAGCCTCCCGCAAGGTCTCCGGGGCGTACACGTCCACGATCATCGACGCGGACGCGGACGCGCCCGAACCATGGCTGACCTCGGAGTTCGTTCCCGGACCGTCGCTGCAGCAAGCTGTGGCGGCCGTGGGCGCACTGCCGGAGGAGGCGATACTGCGCATGGCCGCGGGACTGGCCGCCGCCCTGGTCGACATCCACCGGGCCGGCCTGGTGCACCGGGATCTGAAACCGTCCAATGTGCTCCTCGCCGAGGACGGGCCCCGAGTGATCGACTTCGGCATCGCCCGGGCGGCCGACAGCGAAGGCGGCAGCGAGCTGACCCACACGGGCTGGTTGGTCGGCTCACCCGGTTTCATGTCCCCGGAGCAGGCCCGGGGAGTGCCGTTGGACTCGGCCAGCGACATCTTCTCCCTCGGGACGGTGCTGGTCATGGCGTGCACCGGCGCGTGCCCGTTCATCGGCCCCGCCATGCCGCAGACCTTGTACAACATCGTCCACACCGACCCGGATCTGAGCGGGGTGCCGGTGAGGATCCGCCCGATCGTCGCCGGCTGTCTGGCCAAGGACCCCGCCGACCGGCCGAGCGCGGCCCAACTGCTGGAAGCCATCGGCCGGATCACGCCCTCGGAGCGCCCCTGGCCGTCCGCGGTGTACGAGTTGATCGAGAAGCAGCAGGCGGAGATCGGGCGGCTCCAGGACGAGCTCCGGAAGCGGCCTGCCAAGCCGGTGTCCCCGCCCGCACCGAACCGGCGTGGGTTCGCCATCGCCGTGGGCATCGCAGCCGGCATCGCGGTCGCCTCCGTCGCCATCGCCCTGGTACCCGGGTACGGCACCGGTTCCGACCCGGGCCCCGGCCCCGGCCCGGGGACCATTGCCGAACCCCGGCCGACCGTCACGGCGTCCCGGCTTCCGAGCGACGATCCGACCACCTCGGCGCCCCGGCAACCGACCCCCGCCCCGACCACGTTCGCTCCCGAGCCCTCCACCGTCCCGGAGCCGAGCGCAAAGGCGCCGACGACGGCCAATACCCGGCCGAGCAGGCGGCCGGCCGCGATTGCCAGCTGCTTCGGGGAGCACCTGGCCGAGCCCGCCTCGCTGCTGCTCGCCTGTGGAGACGGGAAGGCCACGCTCAAGGGCCTGACATGGTCGGACTGGGGACTGTCCACCGCCCACGCCAGCGGGCAACTGTACGAGGTGGTCTGCCAGCCCAACTGCGCGAACGGCACCGAGGTCCGCTCCCCGGCCACGGTGACCCTCACGGGTCTGACCGGAGGGCGTTACACGGTCATGCAGATCAGGGCCCCGCGATCACCCCTCTCCCCCGTCAGCCGTTTCACCCTCGACTCGAACGGGCCGACGCGGCGGAGCTGACCGGGGGCCGTTACACCCCCCATGCGCTGAACGCGGCCCAATGGACAGGCGAGGCGAAGGGCCGCTCGTCCGTCGCCGCGCGAGCGGTGTAACGCTGGGTCAGGACTTCCAGGTGCCGGTGAGCGGCGGTGTACTGCGCGAGCTCTTCCCGGGTGAGGCGGCGCAGCCACCTGCGCGACCGGCGCAGGGCCGGCACCGGCGGCACGCCACCTACCCGGTCGCCCGGGGAGAGCAGCTCGTAGAAGCGTGTCATCAGCAGCGCGGTCACCATGTCGTCCACCTGCCACAGGCTGGTCACCGCGCAGGCCGCCCCGGCCTGGAGGAAGCCGGCCGGAAGTCCGCGGAACTCGTCGGGGGTCTCGACCATCGCGTAGTGGCCCGATTGGCAGGCGCTGGCCACCGCGATCCGGCAGGCGGGGAGTTGATGGCGGACCAGGGTGTCCATGTCCAGGCGGCCGTCGGCGAGTGCCAATGAGCCGCCCCGGCTGTCGAATCCACCGCTGCCGTGGCAGCTGATGTGGAGGTACGAGGCCTGTGCGAGGTGGTCGAGCAGCCAGCCCACGGTTGCTTCGGACCCCACCGCGCAGTCGGCCTCGCCGGGCGGCTCGAACAGCGTACGGATCTCGGCGAGTTCGCTGCGGCTGCCGGGGAGCGAGCCGTCGGGGTCGGTGACGGCCACCAGGCGTGGCACTGCCTCCGGCGGCCGGGCGGATCCTGCGCAGGAAGCGGCGTACAGCGCCGCGGACGGGGAGACGATCACCGTGCCGATGTCGTCGAGCACTTCTTCAACTGCTCGTTCCGTTTCCCGCCCGAGCGGCACAGCGTGGAGGGGGACGAGGCCCAGCAGACCGCTCGGGATGACGACGGCCTCGTGCCCCGGATCGTCCGCGAGGAGCTCCGCGATCGGGCGCACGAGCGGTTCGAGGACACCCAGGCGTCCCAGGGCCGCGGGGAGCTCACGCCGGCGCCTCAGCGCGCCGGCCTGCTGGACGAGGAGCAGTCCCTGCGTGCCGTCCGCCGGGTCCACGATCAGGAGGCGGGTGAGGGTCTCGCTGCTCACCTCGGGCACGGGAACGGCCCGTACGGGACTGGGACTGGGACCGGAACCGGAGCCCGGAGTCCGGGGGATCGTGAGGACGTAGCTGCCCCAGGGCGCGTTCACCAGGTAGGCGAGCGGCCGTCCGTCGGCGGCCCGGACGATGTCCGCCAGCTCGGTGGTGCGCAGGAAGCGCTCGAAGCCCGGGATCGAGCGGATGTCTTCGATCACCGTGCGCACACCGCGTTCCGCCTCGGCCTGCTCGCGCCATGCCGGAGACAGGACTCCGCCGGCCGCCGCGGACGGTTCCGCGACGGAGGCCCGGTACCGGCTCCGCGCCAGCCGGTAGCGGCGGGCCAGTGCGGGGTCGATGTTCTCCAGGTCCGCCAGATCCGCCGCTCCCCGACCGGCCGCCACCGAGAGCTCGCAGGCCAGGCCCCCTTCGATCGCTTCGACCGCACGGTCCGGGCGCCCCGCCCGGGCCAGCAGGAAGGCGGCCCAGCGGGCGATCCGGCTCACCTGGGCGAGCACGCTCCGGCGGCCGGCTCCGGTGACCTGGGCGTCGTAGAGGGCGTTGACCGCGGTCAGCATGTCCGATGCGACCTGGGCCGCCTCGCTCCAGCGTGCCGCCGCGGCGTGGGCGCGGAGCAGTTCTCGGGCGATGCCGAGGTGCAGGGACGGCGACACCGCGGCGGGGACGGCCGCGAGGGCCTCGCGGCGCAGCCGGATGCCTTCGGCGCTGTCCGGTCCGTCGAGACGGTCACTGGCCCGGGCCAGCAACCAGGAGATGCGGCCGGTGTTGACGAGCCCGGGGCGCGCCCTGGACAGCTCGAGCGCCGCGGTTGCCGCCGCTGTGGCGCCGGCTGCGTCGGCGGGGTCACGGGACAGCAGCAGGTCGGCCAGATTGCACTGGAGCTGTGACCACAGGACCGGGTCGTCATCGGCGGTGAGGTGCTGGAGCGCGTCCCGGTAGCACCGCTCCGCCTGCGGCAGGTCCGCCGCCTCGGCGCGGCGGTACAGCAGCAGGCCGAGGTTGATCATCGAGTAGGCCCAGTCGAGCCGGTTGCGCTGCGGGGACCGCTCCTCCAGCCCGGCCCTGATATGGCCGATGCCCAGGGTGAGGTCCTCGGGGCCGCCGCCCGGCCGCTCCGAGAGCAGCAGCCCGAGGTTGGTCTGGATCCGTGCCCAGGTTTCGGGATGCGCACGGCGGTCCAGCGCGCTCGCCCGCGCCAGCAGGTCGCGGGCGGCTTCCCAGGTCTCCTGCCGGTCGCCGTCGTCGCGCAGGTGGTGGGCGGTGGCGAGGTTGTTGGCCACTTCCGCCCAGTTCAGGCTGCCCTCGGGGAGCCGGGCCAGCGCCTGCTCCATGACTCTGAGCGCCTCGGACAGGTCGGCATCGAGCCCGGCCCGTACGGCGTGCACCAGGCGTTCGCCGAGTCTGGCGGCGAGCTCGGTCTCCATCTCTTCCTCGCCCAGCCCGGCGGCGAGTTCCAGCGCCTCGCGGGCCGGCGCGATGCCTTCGGGGCCTTCGGTGTCCCGGGCCTTGAGGTACAGCGCGTGCAGTTGGGTCCGCAGACCGCCGGTGAAGTGGTTCAGGGACTCGGCGTAGCGTCGTATCGCCGCGTCCGGAGGCGTCCGGCCGTCGCTCAGTTCGTCCAGCAGCTGCTGGCGGATCCGCAGCACCGGTTCGAGCGGGGTGCCGACGGCCGCGTGCAGCTCCTCACGGCCTGCGTCGCGCACGCTGGTGCCGTGGGTCAGCTCCGGGTGCGAGCGAACGAGCTCCGCAAGGTCGTCCGGCAGGCTTCCCAACACTGCGGCCGGCAGCTGCGTCACCCGGACGGCAGCACGTTCCTCCTCAAGGTATTCGAGGAAGATCCGGTAGTTGGCGGCCGTCGGTTCCCCCTCCGGCTCCAATTGCCGGCATGCCGCCTCGGGGTCCCGCAAGTCCTGCTCGACGTCGCGGGCCAGGACGACCGGGAGCAGCCTGCGCGGCAGCGGGATCACCTGCCCGGCGAAGGGGTGGCCGAGGAAGGCCCCGGCCCGCTCGGCCTCGGCCAGCACGGATGCCGCGGACGGCGGCATGCCGTGCCCGATCTCCGGGACGGAGAGCGCGAGCAGCAGGGGCGCCGCCGCACCCGGGCGGAGGACCAGCAGCGGCGCCTCGACATATGTCCTCGTCCCGCAGGTGGGGCAGTCCACCCACGACACCCCCGGGCCGGGGGCCGTCAGGACGTCGGCCCGCTCACGGGCGTCGACGATGCGCCACACCGGAGCCTGGCGTTCCTGGGCACACCCCTCGCAGTGCCAGGCGTAGGGCGCCCTCACCGAGACCGTCATCGGCTACTTGCCGCTGGTGATCTGCGAGAGCAGGGCGGTCAGCACCCGGCCGAGGGCGGAGTCGCGGAGGGCCCGCTTATGGATGGTCAGGGTCCACTTTCCGCGGGTGTCCCGCTTCATGATGACCTCGGTCTGCAGGAAGGTGACCACGAGCGCGGCGACCGAAATCGTGGCGGGGTCGATCCGGTCCATGGGCGACTGCACGTACTCGACGGCCTCGCCGATCGTCTGCGCCAGGTCCTCGTGCTGCGCCGCGGCGTACTCCAGCGCGATGCGCGCCAACTCGCCCTCGGTGGCGACTGGTTGGCCGGGGAGCAGATACTCCTCCCGGTCCAGGACGTCCACCGCGTCCCGCAGCTCGGCACCGCTCGAGGACAGTTGCCTGGCGGCGGGGAGCAACCCGCGCTCCTCCGCCACCACCGTCAGCGCCCGAACGGCCTCCTCGTCGGAGAGCGCTCGGATGTGCTGCCCTAAATCACCGTGATTCGACATGCCGGAATTCTGTCTCCTCCGACGGCTGTTCGGGGGTGAACGCGGGAGTTGGTGCCTCGGTCATCTCGCTACGTATGATCGAAACCCCAGTCGTCGCGGACGCCGAGGAGCATGGCCGTGGCCTTACCGATCATCATCGACTGCGATCCCGGGCACGACGACGCGCTCGCCCTCATGCTGGCCGCCGGCGACCCCGCGGTCGATCTGCTCGCCATCACCACGGTCGCCGGGAACCAGACCCTGGAGAAGACCACCCTGAACGCGCGCCGGGTGTGCACGGTCGCGGGCATCACCGGGGTTCCCATCGCCGCGGGCTGTGACCGGCCGCTCGTGCAGCCGTTGCAGGTGGCCGACGACGTGCACGGCGTGTCGGGGCTGGACGGGCCGCGGTTCCCGGAGCCGACCGTGGACGTGGTGCCCGAGCACGCCGTGGACCTCATCCACCGGGTGCTCACCGAGCACCCGGAACCGGTGACCCTGGTGCCGACCGGGCCGCTGACGAACATCGCCCTGCTGCTGACCCGCCATCCCGGATCGGCCGCCCGGATCCGGGAGATCGTCCTGATGGGCGGGTCCACCGAGCGGGGCAACCGGACGCCGGCCGCCGAGTTCAACATGTATACGGACCCGGAGGCCGCAGACATCGTCTTCCGCAGCGGCGTACCGGTGACCATGTGCGGGCTCAACGTCACCCACCAGGCCCTCGCCACGCCCGAGGTCCTGGCCCGCTTCGAAGGGCTGGGCACGGACCTCGGGCGCATCTGCGCGGAGCTGATGGCCTACTTCGCCGGCACCTACCGCCGGCTGTGGGGGTTCTCCAGCCCGCCGCTGCACGACCCCGTCGCGGTCGCCCGGGTCCTCGACCCGGGCCTCGTGCAGTGCGTCGAGGCGCATGTCGCCGTGGAGCTGCGCGGGGAGTACACCCGCGGGGCGACGGTGGTGGACCTCCACCGGTACCTCGGCAAGCCGGTGAACGCCAGGGTTGCCGTCTCCCTGGACCAGGAGCGGTTCTGGGACCGGCTGGTGGCCGCCGTGGCCGCCCTCGGCGGACCGCCTGCCAGCTAGGGCAGGTAGAGGGTGTAGAGCAGCCGGTTCGGGGCGGGCGGCGGGCTGCCCTGGAGGACTCCGGTGGTGGCGTTGGCCAGCAGCGCCTGTTTCACCTGGGCCGGGGTGTCGGCCGGGCGGAACGCCAGGTGCAGTGCGACGGCGCCGGCCGTGTGCGCGGTGGCCATGGAGGTGCCGCTGAGGGTGGCCGTCGCGGTGTCGCTGTCCTTCCAGGCCGAGGGGATGGCCACCCCCGGGGCGAACAGGGACACGCAGTTGCCGTGGTTGGAGGAGGAGGCGCGGCGGTCCGTGCGGTCGGAGGCCGCGGCCACGATCGTCTCGGGCACCCGGGCGGGCGAGGTGGTGCAGGCCCCGTCGGGGCGGGCGGAGCTGCCGGCCGAGACGGTGTAGGTGACACCGGAGGCGATGGACCTGCGGACGGCCGCGTCCAGGGCCGTGTTGGCCGCGCCGCCCAGGCTCATATTGGCGACGGCCGGTTTGACGGCGTGCGCGGTCACCCAGTCGATGCCGGCGATGACTCCCGAGGTGGCGGCGGAGCCCTGGCAGTTCAGGACGCGTACGGCCACCAGCCGGGCGGATTTGGCGACCCCGTGGACCGTTCCGGCGGCGATCCCGCCGACATGGGTGCCGTGGCCGTTGCAGTCCTCGCCGTTGCCGCCGTCGCCGACCGTGTCGATGCCGACGGAGGCACGGCCGCCGAAGTCCGTGTGCGTGGTGCGCAGTCCGGTGTCGATGACGTACACGTGCACGTTCGCGGCGGTGGTGCGGTACGTGTACGTGGTGGAGAGCGGCAGCAGGCGCTGGTCGATGCGGTCCAGCCCCCAGGGGGCGTTCGGCTGGGTCGCGGCCGGCACCGCGGCGGTGGCTGCGGCTGGGGTTGCCGGGTCCAGGGTCACCCGGGTGTCCTGCACGATCCGGGCGACCCGGGGGTCGGCGGCCAGCCGGACGGCATCGGCGCGGCCCATCCGCGCGGAGAAGCCGTGCAGGGCGGAGGTGTAGACGTGGCCGAGGCGGGCGCCGGCGGTGCGGCCGGTCAGCTCATGGGCCACGCCGCGCACGCCCGCGGTGTGTACCGCGTCCGCGTCCTTCAGCTCGACGATCCAGGAGTCCGGGATCGCGGTCTCCCCCACGGCCGCGTACGCGATCTCGGCGGGCGGCGGCGCTTGTGCGGCGGTTGCCGGGAGGGAGCCGGCGAGCGGCAGCGCGACCGCCAACAGGGCGGCGGGCAGCAGGGATAACGCGGGCAGTCGGCGGCGTGTCACTCTCATGCGACGGCACCTGAACCTTCCTCGACCGGGTGTGGGGTCGCCGGTGCTCCGGCGAACCGGCTGAGCGCAGGCCAGAGTGCCGGGCCGGCTGCGGTCGCACAAGAGTGCGCGGCCGGCCGGAAACGTGACGGAGCCCGGGAGCATATCCAGCTCCCGGGCTCCTGCTTGCCACCCAATTGCATGGGGCTACCGGAACAGGTAGCCGAATACGGCGTCTCCGACCCGCTGGTCGGCGACCTCCGTGCTGTTGGCCTCCTCGCGGGCGAACTTGACTGCCTGCTGGCGCCGTTCGACGCGGTCGAGGAGCTCGTTGACCCGTCGGGCCGGGAGCGCGCCGGAGAACTTGACGGTCGTCCAGTAGCCGACCGCGACGTCCTCGTAGTACACCTCGACCTGGGCCGGGTGCTTCTCGGTGGCCTCGGCCTTCACGTGGTTGCGCGGCACCTTCTTGGTGCGGATGGTCCGCACCGCGTCCGTCTTCCACGAGTCCGTCGACGGGTCCAGGTTCCACGACTCGGAGGCGTCGAGCACCGGCAGCTTCCGGACGAAGGTGTGCAGGTCGGTGAGCTGCTTCTCGAGGAACAGCAGGTAGGGCACCGGCACCTGGGGCAGCAGGACCGTCCCGTCCACGACGACATCGGCGACGGCCGTCCGGTTCGCCCAGTCCTTCGTCGCGGTCACGTCGAACAGCCGCGTCAGGGTGGCCGCCGTGTCCCGGAGCACGTCCGCGAGATCCCGGCGAGCAGGGCGGGCCGGCGCCCGCGCCGGGACGGTGGTCCCGGCGCGGGCGGGGGGTCAGGCGGACTGGACGGGGACGGTGACGAAGCGGGTGCCTGCTTCGTTTTCCACCACGACCTCCTTCACCTGGGCCGGGTCGACCGCCGCCGAACCGTCCAGCGAGGCTCCCTTGCCCTCGCCGTTGGCCTGGCTGCCCGTCACCCAGCCGCCCGCCGTGGTGCGGCTGCCGTCGTGGGCCACCACGACCAGCCGGCAGCGCTCGCCCGGCGGCACGCCGGTCACCGCGGCGTTGACCCGTACCCAGTGCGCGGCGGGGGTCACCCGGACCGTCATCCGGGCCCCGCTGGCCCGGTCGGTGGCGGAGGCCACCTTGGTGCCGGCGGGCGGCGGTGCGGGAGTGGCCGTGGCGGGGGGCGGCGGGACGGGCAGGGCGAGGGGGGCCTCTTCGCCGCCGCCGAGGGCCGTGCCGGCCCAGAACACCGTCGCGAGCGCGGCAGCGGCGGCCAGGCCGATGACGGCGCCGCGGCGCCGCGCGCTGCCCGCGCGTTCGCCGCGCATCTGCCGCAGGGTGCGCTGCAGCAGCAGATCGCCTCCTTGGGGCGGTCCGTCCAGGAAGGCCTCCTGGGGTACTTCGCCGAGTGCGCTCTCCATCTCACGCAAGGCGGTCACCTCCCGCCCGCACTGCTCGCAGCCGTTCACATGGTCCTCGACACGCCGGACCTCCGCCTCGTCGAGTACGCCGAGGACGTACGGGCCGAGCAGTTCCTCCTCCGCGTGCTGCTGCCGGTTCATGCCACCACCTCCCTGAGTCCGGCGGGCTGCTGGGGCCTGCTCGGTCGGTTGTTGCCTTCCCTGAACGTCTCGCGCAGGGCCTTGAGTGCGTAGTGCGAACGCGATTTCACCGTGCCCGCCGGAATGCCGAGGCTGTCCGCGGCCTCGGCGACGCTGCGCTCGCGGTAGTACAGCTCCGTGAGCACGTCGCGGTGTTCGGGTGACAGCCGGTCGAGGGCGCCGAGCACCGTCATGGCGTCCACGATCGCGTCCGAGTGGTCCGCCTCCACCGGGGGCGTCGCGGCGGATCCCGCGACCTCCGTCGGCCGGGCGGCCTTGGCCCGGTAGCGGTCGGTGATGATGTTCCGGGCCACGGTGAGCAGCCAGCCGCGCACCGAGCCCTTTCCGTTCACCAGGACCTCGGAGTGCCGCCAGGCCCGGATGAGGGTCTCCTGGACGACGTCCTCGGCCGTGGCCCGGTCACCGGTCAGCCGGGTCGCGTACGCGAGCAGGGCGTTGCCGTGCTCCTCGTACACCGACCTGATCAGTGCTTCGTCGGTCGAGCCCCGCCGACTGCGGGGCCACAGTGGTCCGGCCATCTCACCCTCTCCGTCTTTCTGTGCTGCGTCGTGCGGAACACGCGGCCCGGGCCCCGACTGTTCACGTGGCGTGCGTCACATTCAGGTTCGGCAGCGCCGGCCCTCGTTGAGGCAGGCGACGACCTCGGCCATCCGCTCGTCCGTCATCACGTTCACGAACATGGCGTGGTCGGTGCGGGGGCTGTGGCGCTGCTCGGGGAAGGAGTCCAGGGCGATCCGTGCGCCGGGCGGGACCTCGTAGGCGAGGGAGATCCGGAGTTCGGGCACGGCGAAGGTGCCCGGCGGGCAGACTCCGTTGGCGGCGGCGAACCGGAGGTGGGTGCGGCCGTCGTTGACGGTGTCCAGGCCGTTCCAGCAGCTGGGGAAGACCAGGGTGCGGGTGAGGCGGTCACCGGCCGGGCAGCGCGGGTACTTGACGGTGGACCGGTCCGGGGAGCCGGAACAGCCCCAGCGGGCCCGTACGTGGGCATCGGTGCCGGCGGTGAAGGCGACGGCGTCCCCGGTGATGGCGCGCAGGAAGCGGGGCATCGGCACCACCTTGCCGACGGGGTTGCCGCGGAACTCCACCCGCACATCCGCCGGGAGGAGGATCTGGCCGGTGTTGCCGTGTCCGGCGGCCCGTTCGTAGGGCTGGGTGGCGGGCCGGTCCGGGCGGCGCAGCACGGGCCAGTAGTACGTGGAGCGGTCGCCGCCGCGGCAGGTGGTGGGGGCGGCGGCGAGCTGCTCGTCCGTGGAGGAGGCGCGGGTGGACAGGTTGCCGACGTAGGCGTGGGTGTGGTGGGCGCCGCCCGTCAGACCGGGCGACACGACCACGTTGTCCTCGTTGTAGTGGGCCTCCTCGTTCCGGCCGCACTCCACCGTGACCGTGCCGGTGGAGGCGTCCGGCCCGGCCTTCGACTCCGGCTGCGGTACAGGCGACACGGGCGGTACGTCACGTATGTCGATGTACTCATGCGCGGCCGACGGGGCGCCGGCCGGCCCGTGGTGCGGGCCGCTGGCGCGCGAGGCCCCCAGGACGGCCGTGGCCAGGACCCCGCCCAGCGCCAGGCAGACGAGGAGCGTGAGCAGTCGGCGTTCTTTCCCCATGCGGGTCACGTTCGCCGCTGCCTGCCGGGCGCGTCAACCTGACCGGGAGTCAGCGGGACGGCCGGTCGCCGTGAACTCGGCGGCGCTGGTCCACGGACCGCGTCCGCCCGCCTCGGTCAGTGCCCTGATGCGCAGGTAGCGGCCGGTCTTCGCGGTCAGGGGGACGGTCGTGGGGGCCGCGGTGTCGGGGAAGGTGCCGGTCGCCACCGGGGCGCCCCAGTCGGTGGTGCTGTCCGAGATGTAGACCTCGTACGCGCCGATGCGGCCGTTGATCCCGCCGTCCTGCCGGGGCAGGTGGCCGAGACCGTCCACGGTGTAGCGGGCGCCGAGGTCGATCTGGATCTCGTGCGGGAGCGGGGCGGCTGCGCTGCCGGACCAGGCGGAGTGCCACAGGGTGGCCGGGTTGCCGTCGAAGGCGTTCGCGGCGGCGCCGTTCTCGGCGGCGGTCTCCTGGCTGTCGGCCTTGACCAGGGTCCAGCCGGACTGCGGGATCGGTGCCGAGCCGGTGACCGGGGTGGCGGCGGGAACACTCGTACCGGTGGCCGCGACGGTGAACGCGGCCGATTGCGGGCCGGTCTTGACGTGGAGGACGCCGGACCGGTCGGCCGGGTCGAAGTACCAGCCGGTGGGGGCCGCGTCGTAGGCGGCCTTGGAGGCGTGGGCGGACAGGGCGCCGCCTTGCAGGGTGACGGCGGCCGGGCGGGATGCCACGTGCAGGGTGAGTTCGTAGCCGCGGGAGGCGGGCTTGCCCGCGTAGCTGCCGGTGGCGGCACCGACGGCCACGGTGACGTTCCCGGTGCCGGAGGCGGGTGCGGTGACGTCCACCTGCTGGCGGGCGTAGGCGCCGCCGAGGTGGGCGCGGGTGCGGCCGTCGTCCTCGTAGAGGGTGAAGGAAGAGCTGCCGCGCGGGTGGATGTCGTAGGTGAGGGTGGAGACGGGCTTCTCGCCGGTGTGGTTCATCTGCGGCCACATCGGCACGATTGCGCCGCCCTTGACGAACAGCGGCAGGGTGTCGAGGGGCGCGGAGTAGCCGTTGAGCCAGCCCGGGCCCGCGTAGGTCCTGCCCGTCCAGTAGTCGGTCCAGGTGCCGGCCGGCAGGTAGATGCCGTTGCGGACGGTGGTGTCGGAGGTGACGGGGGCGACCAGGAAGGAGTCCCCCGCCATGAACTGCTGGCTGGTCTGGTTGCCGCGTGCCACCGGGTCGTTCGGGTATTCCAGGACCAGGGGGCGGGTAGAGGGGACGCCGGTCTCGTGGGCGGTCCGGCTCATCGTGTACAAGTACGGCATCAGGCGCATCTTGAGCTTGAGGTACCTGCGGTTGATGGACAGGTACGGCTCGGCGAACCGCCAGGGCTGCTTGTCCTGGTAGCCGGCGGCCGGGTTGGTGGCGCCCCAGCCGGACATGGTCATGAAGGCCGGGGTGAAGGCCTTCCACTGGAGGTCGCGTACATAGGTCTTCGGGCTGCCGCCGAAGATGCCGTCGATGTCGCCGGCGGCGTAGTTGAGGCCGGAGAGGCCGGCGCCGGCGATGGCGGGGACGTGCCAGCGCATGTCGTCCCAGGTGCCGTGGGTGTCTCCGGTCCAGACGACGGCGTTGCGCTGGGTGCCGGCCCAGCCGTCGACGGTCCAGACGTACCGGCGGGCGTCCGAGTTCTTCTCGATGCCGTCGACGGCCTGCTGGACCCCTTGGAAGGCGTATTTGTACCCGCTGCCGATCCAGGCGACGTCGGTCTTGACCCCGCGGGTTCCGGCGGTGCCGACCTCGTCGGCGATCCCGCCGAGGCCGGTGGAGGTCCACAGTCCGGTCTGGAACCCCTTCGCCTTCAGGGCGTCGACGGTGGATTTGAGGGGTTTGGTGTAGCCGCAGCCGTAGCCGTCGTTGGGCAGGAACCAGCCGGAGGGCATGTCGGCGGCGCGGGCGTCGGCGGCGTACGAGACCACGTCCGGGGTGGTCTGGTGGCGGGCGCGGTTGTGGTCGCCCTGGTAGTCGGGGTTGGAGGCGTTCCAGCAGTCGGCGTTGCCGAGTTCGAAGCCCCAGAGCGGGGCGAGGAAGGGTTTGCCGGAGACGTCGGTGTAGGCGTCGAGCACGCCCTTAAGGGAGGTGCCGGTGAAGTACCAGGCGTCGAAGCGGCTCTCGTTGTGGGTGAGCGCGCTCGGCGCGTGGAAGCCGTAGGAGCCGGGGGCCCAGGTGTTGCGCATGACGCCGTAGCCGTTGGTGGACATGTAGAAGGGGGCGGGGCTGGCGTTGTCGTTCTCGCGCCAGCTGTTGTCGACGGCCACGGGCACCGTCTTGTCGCGCAGCGCCCACTCCCCCAGGCGCAGGCCGGTGCCGTAGAACTGCTCGTCGGCGCCGCGGGTGAGGTACTGGGTGGTCCGGCCGCCGGTCCAGGAGGTGGGCTGGGCCTCCTGCCAGACCGGGGTGGTGTTGTCCGCCCGGTAGACCGCGAACCGCAGGGGTGACTTGTTGATCCGGATGGACAGGGCTCCGGTGGTGAGGCGGTGGTGGGTGCCGGCGTCGGTGAGGGCGGCCGTCACCGGGCCGAAGTCGGTGGTGACCGCGAGGTCGGAGCCGGCCGGGTCGTCGGCGAAGGTGCCGTCGGGTGACAGCCACAGGCGGAAGATGTCGGGGCGGGCGACGACCAGGCGGACCTTGGCCCGGGTGGTGGTGCTGATCGTGAAGGTGCTGCCGGTGCGGGTGATGCCGGTGACGGATCCGGCGGTGGCGGCCGGGGCGGCGGCCTGAACAGCGGCCTGTGCGGCGGCGTCCGGGGCGGGCGCGGCCATGGCGAGGGCCGCCACCACCAGGAGCGGGGCGAGCAGGGCGCGGGTCAGGATGCGGCGTGCGATGCGGTGTGCGGTGCGGCTCATGGGGCGGCTCATGCGGGCGGCTCCTCATGCGGTCGGCAGGTGCGGACGGACATACGCCCATCGGCTTGTCATGCGCTCGGCAAGATAGCGCTCCGCCGGGACCGTTTGAAGGGAGTTGCTCGAAACTGGCCTGCTTCAAGCACCTTCACGCATCTTCAACGGCCGCCACGAACCGCAGCGGGGCCGCGCGCTGCTCGGGCGGCGCGGGCACCGGCGGGGCGAAGGCCGGGGTGGACAGGGCCGCCAGGCCGGGGTGGACCGCGCTCAGCGGCATCCGCCCGGTTTCCGCCGCGGCCTCGCGCAGGCGCGCATCGCCGGCGAGCCGTTCCGTACTGACGTACAGGTAGGCGTTCTGGGCGCACCACGGTTCGATCTCCGGGTCGTCCCACAGCCGGGAGCGCAGGCAGTCGACGAGGACGTACCCCCGCCGGCGGAACCGGTCGCGCCAGTACGGCGGCCACTGTCCGTTTCGGTGGGCGCTGCCGGGCTGGCCGGGGAGGGCCGCGGCGAAGAGGACCAGGTCGGAGAGGGCGCAGAGGTCGGCGACCAGGGTGTCGGCGCGGACCGGCGGCTGGTGTTCGGCCACCTCCAGGCACAGGGCGAGGTCGAAGCGGCGGCCGTCCAGGCGGACGGGGTGGCCGAGGTCCCGCCGCAGGAAGCAGTCCGGCGGGATCCGCAGGGCACCACCACCGGCCCGGTCGCCGTCGATGCCGAGGACCGTCTCCGCGCCCAGGCGCCCGGCGACGGCCGTCCAGACCCCCGTTCCACAGCCGAGATCGACCACACTGGACGGGCGGGCCAGATCGAACACCAGGGGCAGCACCCGCTCGGCGGTCCGCTCCGGCCCGTCCGCCCGATCCGCACAGAACCACGTGCCGTACGCCTCACCGCGGGACATCGTCACCCGTCACCACCTCGCGCATCGCCGACGGCCCGGGCGGGCCGAGGCGACCCTGCCACAGGGCCCGGCAGGGGCCGCCGCGGCACGCCCCGGACGGACCGAAGACGGCTCATGTGACTATTCGGAGGACGGTTCGACCGAGGGGAAAGGGACCACGATGAGCGAGAAGGCCCGCAAGCTGTTCGACGCGCTCGACCTGAACGCGGACGGCACGCTGACCCGCGCCGAGGTGATCTCGGCGCTCCGGACGAAGGGCCCGACCCTGGCCGCCCGCGGCGATCTGCCGTTCTGGGGACTCGGGGACGCCAACGACTCCTCCGCCCTGTTCGACGCAGCGGACCAGAACGGGGACAGCGTACTGACGTTCGAGGAATTTGCGGCGGTGGTCGACCGGCGCTTCGGGTGGTAGGTCACCCGGCGTGAGGCGCCGACAACAAAGAGTTGCCGGATTGTGGGAAGGTGGGGACATATCGTGATGTGAGGGGCTCCGGACCCTCCCGCGGTGAGAGAATTCAGTGACAGCCGAGGCGGATGGGGCTGACAGCCATGTCGACGTCTACCCACGAGGTGTACGGTGCGCCCTGCTGGGTCAGCCTCATGGCCCGGGACCTGGCGGCGGCCGAGCACTTCTACGGCGAGGTGCTGGGGTGGAGCTTCCGCCCGACCAGGCTCGGCGAGGCGTTCCGCGTCGCCTTCCGGGACGGCATTCCGGTGGCCGGGATCGGGGCCTTCGCCGAGAAGCTCTCCGTGCCCGTGGCCTGGACCCCCTACTTCGCCGTGGACGACGCCGATGTGACCGCCGCGCGGATCGTCGAGCGGAGCGGCACCCTGGCGGTCGGCCCGCTGACCTTCGGCACCGGCCGGGCGGCGCTCGCCGCGGACCGCGAGGGTGCGGTGTTCGGGATCTGGCAGGGGAACGCCATCCCCGACTGGCACGTCGGCCGGGAGAACGCGCCCGCCTGGCTGGAGCTGCGCACCCGGCACGCCCTGGACGCCGCGATCTTCTACGGCGAGGTCCTGGACTGGGCGTGCGACACCGAAGGGTGCTGCGACGCGTCCTACGAGGACGGCCATGTGGTGCTGCGGCACAGCGGGCACCCGGTGGCCCGGATCCGCGGCGGGGCACCCGAGGACGCGCCCGATCCGCAGATCCGGCCGCGCTGGCACGTCAATTTCCGGGTGCTGGACCTTGAGGCCGCGGTCGCCACGGCCCTCCGGCTGGGCGGCTCGGAGGTGTCCACCGGAAGGGACGAGCCGGGCCGTCGGCACGCCACGCTGCGGGACCCCGATGGGGGGCTGTTCACCATCGCCACCACCGCCGAGGCCGACCGCTACGAACCGACCCGCCCGCTGATCTGAGAGCGGCGGACGCCGAGGCCGTCGGCCCGGGACCACGAAACGCTGTCCGGAATCCGGACGAGTGTGTCCGGCGTGTGAACTCTTCCGCGCGGGCATTTTTTGATGTCATCGCCAACTTCCGTGCAGGCATTGTGAGTTGAGCTGATCCAGGTCGGCTGCCCGGGTGGGGCGCCGGGGGGTGGGAGGGGTGCGGCAAGGGTTTTCCCCGTATCGGGTTCATTCCGCGTTTGCCTACTGTCTGCCCACCGGCGGACGGCTCCCCGCAAGCGCCACCGCCGGTACACCTCCCACACGCACCAACCGGCCGCTCCGGCCTGCCCGGAAACGGCCGCGAAAGGGCACACCTTGCACGCATCCCGACGCCGGCTCATATCCGTGGTGGCGATGTCCGCCACCCTGCTCGGTGGTACCGCCACCACCTCGCTGGCCCTGTCCCAGCCCGTGGCCGCACCGGGCACGGCCCCCGTCGCCGCCACGGCCGCGTCCGTCCCGCAGCCGTCCGCGCCGGTCGCGAACCTGATCGTCGGCTACAAGTCGACCGCCTCCGAGGCCAGTTCCAACACCGCCGCCGACGCCGACGCCAAGGCCAAGGGCAAGAAGGCCGGCGAATCGGTGGAATTCGAGCGCCGTCTCGGCACCGGGGCCGCACTCGTGGACCTCGGCGGCACCCTCGCGCCCGCCGAAGCCGCGGACGTGATGGCCCAGTTCCGCGCGGACCCGGACGTCGCCTACGTGGAGCCCGACACCCGCGCCTACGCGCTGGCCACCCCGAACGACACCGAGTACGCCAAGCAGTGGGACCTGTTCGAGCCCACCGCCGGCATGAACGTTCCGGCCGCCTGGGACAAGACCACCGGTTCCGGCGTCACCGTCGCCGTCATCGACACCGGCTACGTCGCCCACTCCGACCTCGCCGCGAACGTGGTGCCCGGCTACGACTTCATCTCCAGCGCCGCCGACGCCCGCGACGGCAACGGCCGCGACAACAACCCGGCCGACCAGGGCGACTGGACCGCGGCCGGCGAGTGCGGCCTCGGTTCCAAGGCGAGCACCTCCTCCTGGCACGGCACCCACGTGGCCGGCACCATCGGCGCCGCCACCAACAACGGCAAGGGCATCGCCGGCATCTCGTACGGCGCCAAGATCCAGCCCGTGCGCGTGCTCGGCAAGTGCGGCGGCGCCACCTCCGACATCGTCGACGCCATCACCTGGGCGTCCGGCGGCTCGGTGGCCGGCATCCCGGTCAACGCCACCCCGGCCAAGGTCATCAACATGAGCCTCGGCGGCTCCGGCACCTGCGGCAGCAGCTACCAGAACGCCATCAACGCGGCCGTGGCCCGTGGCACCACCGTCGTGGTGGCCGCCGGCAACAGCAACGCGGACGCGAGCGGCTTCTCGCCCGCCAGCTGCAGCAACGTGATCAACGTGGCCGCCAGCAACCGCACCGGCGACCGCTCCTACTACTCCAACTACGGCGCCTCCGTCGACGTCGCCGCCCCGGGCGGTGAGACCCGCCGCGCCACCGACACGCCCGGCACCATCACCACCCCCGAGAACGGCATCCTCTCCACCCTGAACGCCGGCACCAGCACCCCGGGCGCCGAGAACTACAAGCCCTACCAGGGCACCAGCATGGCCGCCCCGCACATCGCGGGCCTCGCCGCGCTGCTGAAGTCGGCCAACTCCGCGCTGACCCCGGCCCAGATCGAGTCCGCGATCAAGACCAACGCCCGCCCGCTGGCCGGCACCTGCACCGGCGGCTGCGGCACCGGCCTCGCCGACGCGGCCAAGACCGTCGCGGCCGTCACCGGCGGCACCGGCACCCCGGCCGCCCACGAGAACACCACCGATGTCGCCATCCCGGACAACGGCGGTGCCGTCTCCTCCTCCATCGCCGTCACCGGCCGCACCGGCAACGCCCCGGCCGCCCTGAAGGTGAACGTCGACATCAAGCACAGCTACCGCGGCGACCTGGTCATCGACCTGGTCGGCCCGGGCGGTGCGGTCAAGCGGCTGCAGAGCTCCTCCGGCGACAGCGCGGCCAACGTGCTCACCACGTACACCGTCGACGCCTCCGCCTGGCCCGCCAACGGCACCTGGCAGCTGCGCGTCCAGGACGTCGCCGCCGCCGACACCGGCTACATCGACTCCTGGAGCCTCGGCTTCTAGGACACCCCGCACCACCGGCTGCTCCCCCACGCACACCCCAAGCCGCCACCCCCCACAAAGGTCCGTACCTGCCTGACCAATAGGTCCGGACCAACTCCGCCCGCGGGCCTGCCGATTCGTCCCATGACGGCAGGCCCGCGGGTCTTTCCTGCCGCCGGCTGATTTCTGCGTCACAATCAGGGTCCGCCAGGCCTCCGACCTCGTATTCTCGCGCTCACAGGTGAGGCACAGGACGGGGAGCGAGAGGCTGGTGGCTGTGCGTGGCGGCGACGGGGAACGCTGAGGCGACCGTCGGACACGGCGAACTGATCGAGGCGGTCGACCGCGCGCTGACCACGCGCGGCCGGGTGATCCTCACCGGCCCGACCGGGGCCGGCAAGACCGTCCTGGCCGGGGCGGTGGCAGCGGCTGCCGAGGCCCGCGGCGAGACCGTGCTCCGGCTGGCCCCCGAGGCCGCGGACCGCGCGCTGCCGGAGGCAGGCGCCGCGGCGCTGCTCGCCTCCGTGCCCGCCGCCGCACTGGACCGGCTGGCCGGACCGCAGCGCGCCGCCGTCGCCCTGCTCTGCCGGGAGACCGATGCCCCGCGGGCCGGCCGCGACGATGTGGCCCTGCGCCTGGCGGTCGTCGAGGTGCTCCGCAGCCTCGCCGTGGCCGAGCCGCTGCTGATCGTCCTGGACGATGCGCAGTGGCTGGACCCGGAGAGTGCCGGCCTGCTCCGGTTCGCTCTGAGGCTGACCCCGCCCGGGGTGCGGCTGCTCGCCGCCGAATGCGACCGGGGCGGCGCGACCGTCGCCGAGGCCCTCTGCGGTCCCGGCACCCCCGCCGTACGGGTCCCCCCGCTCGGCGCCGACGAGGTGGCCGAACTCCTGGTCCGGCACGGGCTGCCCGCCCGGCTGGCCGGCCGGGTCCACCAGGCCAGCGGCGGCAATCCGCGCCTCGCCCTCGCCCTCGGGCACTCCCTCGCCGAGGCCGGGGACGGCTGCGCGCACCACGCCGACACCCTCCCGGTGTCCGGCCCGGTCCGGCAGGTCACCCGGCGGCTGCTCGCCGAGGCGCCCGACCGGGCGCACCCCAGCCTGCTGCTCGCCGCGCTCGCCACCCGCCCCACGACGGCGCTGCTGCGCCGGGCCGGCCGGCCGGACGCGGAGGCGGAACTCGCCGAGGCCGAGCGGGCCGCCCTGGTGACGGTGGGCCAGGACGGCACCGTCGCCTTCACCGCCGGGGCCCTGCCGGCCGCCCTGGCCGCCGACGCGGGCTGGCCCGAACGGGCCGCCGGGCACGCCGCGCTGGCCGCCGCCGTCGACGACCCGGTGCAGGCCGTCCGGCACCGGGCGCTGGCCGTGGACCTCCCGGACGAGCAGCTGGCCGCCGACCTCGGGGAGGCCGCGGCGGCCTGCCGGCGGCGCGGAAACCGGGCACTGGCCGCCGAACTCGGGCTGCTTGCCGCCGAACGCACTCCGGTGGACCGGTCCGCGGCCGAACTGGCCCGGCTGGTCGCCGCCGCCGAGGACGCCGGCTGGTCCGGACGGGCCGACCTGGCCCGCCGGGCCGCCCGGGCGGTGCTGGCCCGGGATGCCGCGCCCGCCGACCGGGTACGGGCCCGGCTGGCCGTGATCGACGCCGCCGGCCAGGCCCTGGCCGACCTCGACGAGACCTTTGCGCACGCCGTGGCCGACGCGGCCGGGGATCCCGCGCTGCTGGCCGCCGTACAGCTGCGGGTGGCGTGGAAGCTGAACCTGAGCGACGGGGATCCGGTGCGCTCGCGCGAGGCCGCCGACGAGGCCGGGGAGCTGGCCAAGGCCGGCGGGGACCGGGTCGCCGAGGCGATGGCGCTGACCGTACGGGCCCGGATGGGCCGGATCCTGGGCGATCCGGGGGCCGAGGAGATCCTCGCGGAGGCGCTGGCGCTGCCGGTGCCCGAGGTGCCGCTGGGCATGCGAAACGCACCGCAGTACCTGGCGGTCCGGCACGCCCTGTTCGACGACCGGTCGGCCGATGCCCGGGAACAGCTGCTGGTGCTGCTGCCCGCGGTGGAGCGGACCGGCTCCGCCGAGGACGTCTTCGAGGTGCTGCGCAGCCTCACCGAGGTGGAGCTGCGCAGCGGCCGGTGCGCGGCCGGATCGGCCCATGCCCGGCGGGCGCTGCAGCTGACCATCGAGGCGGGCCTGTCCCCCGGGCCGGCCTGGTACCTGGCGGCGATCGCGGAGTACATGGGCGGCAGTTTCGCCCGGGCCGCCGGATATGCCCGGCGGGGGGTGCAGGCCTCGGAGGAGGAACGCGACCAGGTGTTCCTCTCCCGGAGCCTGTACGCGCTCGGGCTGGTGGAACTGGCCGGCGGGGAGGCGGCGAAGGCGGTGGCCACCCTGCGCCGGGTCGCGGACCTGGAGGCCGCGCAGCAGGTGGTGGACCCCTCGGTGCTGCGCTGGCACGGGGAGCTGGCCGAGGCCCTGGTGGCGGCGGACGCCCCGGCCGAGGCGGCGGCGCTGCTCGACGAGGTACGGGCGGTGGCGGTGCGGCTCGGCCGGTCCGGGGTGGTCGCCTCGCTGGACCGGGCGCAGGGGCTGCTGCTGGCGGCGGCCGGGGAACCGGACGCGGCGGTCGCGCTGCTGGAGGCCACGGCGGAGCGCTTCGAGGGGCTGGGGCTGCCGTGGGAGCGCGGGCGGACCCTGCTGGCGCTGGCGCGGGTGGAGCGGCGGCGGCGCCGACGGGCTCCGGCGCGGGCTGCGCTGCAGAGCGCGGCGGAGGTCTTCGAGCGGGCCGGGGCGGTGCCGTGGGTGGAGCTGACCCGCCAGGTGCCGGCCGGAACGGGGCGCGGGCCGGCTCCGGGACGGGGTCCCGGGGCCGGCCCGGAGGTGCTCACCGAGGCGGAGACCCGGCTGGCCCTGCTGGTCGGTCAGGGGGCGAGCAACCAGGAGGCGGCGGCGAAGCTGTTCCTGAGCGTGAAAACCGTCGAGGCCCGGCTGACGCGCATCTACCAGAAGCTCGACGTCCGCTCCCGGGCCCAGCTGGCGGCAGCACTGCGCCGCGGCTGATCCACCGTACCGATGCCGCAGGCGACGGAGCGTCAGCGGCGGACCGGGCATTCCTTCCAGGAGAAGTGGTAGACGGTGTTGAAGGTGCCGTCGGTCGAGTCCATCGCCATAAAGCTGTTGGTGGTCTCGGTGTCCGAGGCCCCGGCGTCCACCCGCAGCTCGGTGTTGATGTTGAAGTTGCGCTTCTCGCCGCACGGCGCGAAGGCGAGCGACTCCACCGGGGTGGTGTCGGTGACCTGCCAGTTGCCCTGGACCGGGCCGCGGAAGGTGTGGCTGCGGCGCTGCGTCTGGGACATGCCCTGGAAGTAGTAGCCGGCCTGCTGGGTGCCGGACGCCTGGTCCTGGAGGCTGGCGAAGCCGCGGTAGTCGACCTTGGCGATGGCGTAGGTGTAGCCCTGCGGGACGGTGACGCGCAGGCCCAGCTGGCAGTTCTTGCGGAACTCGGTGGGCTGGGCCCCCTTGCCGACCTGGGCGAGGTACTCGCTGTAGGTGACGGTGAAGGCCGAGTTGTCCGGTGACACGTCCACGGCGGCGCTGCCGGGCCGGCAGCCGGAGCCGTTGACGGAGGCGAGGTCGATGGTGACGTTTCCGGTGGGGGGAGCCGGCCGGGGCGCGGCGATCCCCGCCGAGGGGGTGAGGGCGGCGGCTGCGAGCAGTGCGGCGGTAGCGCCACCGGTGAACACCGTTCTGAACACCGAGTTCCCTTCCATGGGTTGTGCGGGTCACGCTTGTCGGCCGCACTCCATCACCCTGTGACAAATCCTCACAGATCCCATGCCGGACGGTGGACCGTCACCACCCGCTCGGCCCTGGACGGGGACGCTGTCGGCCGCGGGCGGTACGTTTCCGGCATGGGGATGAACGAGGTGCAGCACGGCAGGGCGGACGCCCGCAGCGAGGTGGCGGTGGCGTACCTGGCCCTGTCCGAAGGGGAGCTCGGTCACGCGGCCCGGCACCTCGGCTCCGCGTTCGCGGCCGAGCCGGGGCTGCCGGAGGCGCACGAGGCGCTCGCCGAGCTGGCCGCGGCGGCCGGCGGGGCGCTCGCCGCGCTGGAGTGGTTCCCGACGGACGAGGCGTCTTCCGGAATCGTGGCCTGTATGGCGCACTTGTACGCCGCGGCGGGTTTCTGGGATGCGGCGGTCGACCGGCTGGGGGCGGTGATCGGTGCCGAGCCGGAGCGCGGCTGGGCGCAGGTCGCCTGGCTGGCCCGGCCGGATCTGGCCGGGCTGGTCTCCCCCGAGGCGGTGGGCCGGGCGGTCGCCGCGGTGACGGGCGGCCTGCCCGAGGGGCCGGCGCCGGCCGGACTGCGGGAGGCGGTGGGCCCGTTCCGCGGGCTGGTGGGGGCCGTCCTGGAGCGGCATCCGGAGCACACGGCGCTGCTGACCCTGGCCTCCGTGCTGGCCCGGCGGCTCGGCGAGCCGGACGAGGCGGCGCGCTGGGCGGAGCAGGCGCTGGCGGTCTGTCAGGCGGAGATCGCCCGGGACCCGTCCGACCTGGAGCGGTACGTGGACGTGGCCGAGGTCTACCAGCGCACCGGGCGGCCCGCCGAGGGCCTGCCCTGGCTGGACCGGGTCCTGGACATCGACCCCGGGCACCCGACGGCCGGCCCGGCGGTGCATGCGCTGCGGCATGCCGCGGAGGGGGGCGGGACGGAGCATCTGCTGGCCCTCTCCGACCACCTGAGGGAGTATCCGGACCACGGCTACGCGGGTCACCTGCTGGCGGAGCTGTGCGACGGGGTGCCATGGCTGGGGCATGTGCATCCGGCCTCCGAGGCGAGCCTGGGTGTGCTGCACCGGATACTGGCCGATCCCGGCACGGCGCCGGGCAGCGGGATCGAGCTGGTCGGTTCGCATCTGGAGCCGCCCAGCACCGTGCTTGCGGTGCGGATGGGGCTGCCGCGGTCGGGCATCGCCTACAAGTGCGTGCCGCTGCCGGATCCCAGGCTCCCGCAGCACGAGGTGGGCACCCGGCTCTGGGAGTTCGACGGGCCGGCGGCCCGGCCGGCGCTGGACCCGCCGTCCCGGCCGGCCGCGGAGCTGGTCCGGCAGGTCGCCTCGGTGGGCTGGGACGCGCCGGGGGCGGCGTACGACCATGCCGTGCGCCTGTCCGGGCTGTCGCTGGGGGACCTGCTGGCGGTGTGCGTGCATCCGCCGCTGCCGCGGGACAGTGCGCAGGGTGCGTATCTGCTGGGGCGGCAGCCGGAGTTGTGGGTGCGGGCGGTGCAGACCTTCGCGTGTCTGGGGATCGCCCATCACCATGCGGACGAGCCGTGGGCCGGTTCGCGGCGGCGGGCCGTGCTGATTGATCTGCTGTTCGGGCCGGAGGACTGGGTGAACGAGGCGGCGGGTTTTGCGCTGCTGGCGACGGCGTGGGCGGATCCGGCGGCGCGGGAGGAGGTGGGGGCGTTGCTCACGGACCGGATGACGGCGGTGGGGCGGGCGTGGCAGGAGCGGGACGCGACGATTCTGGCTTCGCTGTGCAGGTTGGTGTTGGGGTGCCCTTGGGTGGAGCGGGGGGTCCGTGAGGTCGCGGCCCGCATGCTGGCCGCGGTAACCCGCTACGAAACGTAGCCGCTGCCTGGCCGGGCCGCGTGCCGTCGCCCCGGCTGGCCCCGCTGCGCGGCCGGGACGCATACCGCCGCCCCGGCGGGCTGGCCCGCTGCGCGGGGCCTTTCCCCACCCCGCCCCTTCCCGAAACCGAGGCCTGCGGCCCCGGACCCCGCCCGTGGGGCTCCGCCCCACACCCCGGGTGCCCGGGCTCCGCCCGGCACCCCTTTCGGGGCTTCGCCCCGGGACCCCATGGCGGGGCTCCGCCCCGAACCCCGTGCGGGGCCCAGCCCCGAACCCCGTGCACGGGTTCCGCCCCGAACCCCGTGCGGGGGCTCTGCCCCAGACCCGTTCAGGGGCTCCGCCCCCGAACCCCGTGGGGGCCCAGCCCCAGCCCCCTTGGGTGCCGTGCTTCGCCCCGGCCCCGTCGGGGCAGAGCCCCCGGACCCCGTGCGGGGCTCCGCCCCAAACCCCGTTCAGGGGCTCCGCCCCAGCCCCCGTGGGTGCCCGGGCCTCGCCCGGATTTCGGGGCTTCGCCCCGGACCCCGTGCGGGGCTCCGCCCCGAACCTCCGTGCACGGGTTCGGCCCCGAACCCCGGTGCAGGGGCTCTGCCCCAGCCCCCTTGGGTCCCGGGCTCCGCCCGGCTCGGAGCCGCCCCCGTTCCGCGTCCTCGCAGCCTGCGCGGGGCGAGTGAGCCGAAGGGGGCGCGCCGAGGGAACAGGGGCGAGCGCCCGGCGGAAACCGCGAGGAACGAGCGGTTTTCGAGGACGCACGGCCCTGTGAGCTCGGCAGAAGCGCCCCCGGAGGCGAACCGAGCCCCCTAAAAGAGGGGCCGGGCTAGGAGGAGGGCTACGTCGTCTTGGGCTGGGGAGGGGGTGAGGCGGGTGAGGGCGGATTCGCAGATGGTGTCCAGGGGGCGGTCGGGGCCGGTGAGGGCGCGGGCCAGTTGGCGCATGCCTTCGTCGAGGTCGCGGTGGCGGGATTCGATGAGCCCGTCGGTGTAGAGGGCGAGCACGCTGCCGGCGGGCAGTGGGACGTGTTCGGAGTGGAAGGAGTCGGCTCCGGTGCCGAGGGGGGTGCCGGGCGGACCGTCGAGGAAGCGGACCGTGCCGTCCGGGGTGACCAGGGCGGGTGGCGGATGGCCGGCCCGGGCGATCTCGCAGCCGCCGGTGGCGGGGTCGTGGACGGCGTACACGCAGGTGGCCATCTCGTCTTCGCCGAGGTCGGCGACGATGGCGTCGAGGGAGTGCAGCATGTGGACGGGCGGGATGTCGTGCCCGGCCAGGGTGCGGACGGCGGTGCGGAGTTGGCCCATGACGGCGGCGGCGTGGATGCCGTGGCCCATGACGTCGCCGATGACGAGGGCGGTGCGGTTGCCGGGCAGGCTGATGGCGTCGTACCAGTCGCCGCCGACGTCGTGGTCGCTGGCGGGTACGTAGCGGCCGGTGAGGGCGAGTCCGGGCACCTCGGGCAGGGTGTTGTGGGTGAGGCTGCGCTGCAGGGTGAGGGCGGCTTCGCGCTGGCCGGTGTACATGCGGGCGTTGTCCATGTTGAGGGCGGCGCGGGAGACGAGTTCGTCGATGAGCAGGCAGTCCTGTTCGTCGAAGGGCTCCCGGCTGAGGAGCCGGGTCACCACGACGGCGCCGAGGACGGTGCCGCGGGCGACCAGCGGGATCAGCCGGGCGGAGCCGATCCGGGTGGAGAAGTAGGTGCGCAGGTTTTCGGCGCGGGGGTCGGTGATGAGGGCGGGGATGTCGGCGTAGGTGAGGTTCATCGGGCGGCCCTGCTCGATGACCCGGTCGTAGACGGAGCCGAGGGGGACCTGGAAGGTCATGCCGGGGGCGAGTTTGGCGGTGGGGGCGGAGGGGTCGGGGAAGGTGGCGGCCAGTCGGCGGATGAGTCCGTGGCGTGCGGTGCCGGCTTCGTCGGGGGCGAGGATTTCTTCCAGCATCTGGACGTCGGCGGAGTCGGCGAGCCGGGGGACGAGGACTTCGGCGATTTCGCGGGCGGTCTGGTTCACGTCGAGGGTGGTGCCGATGCGGGTGCCGGCTTCGGCGAGGAGGGCGAGGCGCTGGCGGGCGCGTTCGGCTTCGACGAGGGCCTGCTGGCCTTCGGTGATGTCGATGATGGAGGCGATCACGCCGAGGATGCGGCCGGAGCTGTCGCTGAGGGGTGCGTAGGAGCAGGACCAGGTGTGGTCGCGGCTGGGGTCGGCGGGGGTGCGGCCGGTGCGGCGGGTGTCGATGACGGGGGTGGCGCGGTCGATGGCCTGCCGCATCATCGCTTCGAGGGCGGTGGCGTTGATGCCGGGGGCCACTTCGCTGAGGCGTTTGCCGAGGTGGTCGGCGGCGGAGACGCCGTTCATACGGGCGAGGGCCTCGTTGACGCGGAGGAACCGCAGGTCGGTGCCGAGGGTGGCGAGGCCGATGGGCGACTGGGTGAAGAGGCTCTCCAGGGCGGCGAGGGAGTCCCTCATGTGCATGACCTGGGTGGTTTCCACGGCGACGAGCAGGGCGCCGGGGCGGCCGTCCGGGTCGGGGGTGGGGACGATCCACATCTCCATGGTGACGGGCCGGCCGTTGCGGTGGCGTACGGAGAGGGTGCCGATGACGGTTTCGCCGGCGTGGACGCGGCGGGTCAGTTCGTCGGCGAGCTCGCGGTTGCCTTCGGGGACGAGGACGGTGGCGGCGGGCCGGCCGATGATCTCTTCGGGGAGGTGGCCGAGCAGGTCCTGGGCGGCGAGGGACCATTCCACGACCCGGCCGTCGGCGTCCTCCCGCCACAGGGCGATCGGGAGCAGTTCGCGGAGCACGCCTGCGTAGCCGACGGCGCGTTGGGGCTGCTCCGGCGCCTGGCTCGCCCGCTGATGTGTGTCCAAGGCAATGACCTCACCCCGAAGGGGTACATTCCGCTCAAAACACCCTATCGGAGACGTCCCCCGGCGGCGCTCGCAGCGCCCGGACAGGCCCCAGGGGGCAGCATGGAGGGGTGACCGAGACTCCGGAGCCCAGGGGACTGCTGGATGTCCTCGGCGTTGCTGCCGTGGTGCTCGACGCGGAGGGGCGCATCCGCTTCTGGAGCCCCGAGGCCGAGCGCCTCTTCGGCTGGACGGCGGCCGAGGCCCTCGGCCGGTTCGCGGGCAGGCTGCTGGTGCACCGGGAGCACCTGGAACTGGTGATGGGGCTTTTCGCCGAGGTGCTGGCCAGCGGTGAGAGCTGGGCCGGGGCCTTCCCCGTCCGGCACAAGAACGGCGACGTCAGGATGGTGGAGTTCCGGAACATGCGGCTGCAGGACACCTTCGGGGACCTGTATGCGCTCGGGATCTGCGCCGATCACGCCACCGTCCAGCGGGTGGAGACCGACCTGGCCCTGTCCGACCGGCTGGTCACGCAGTCGCCGATCGGGCTGGCCCTGATGGACCCGAATCTGCGGTACGTGCTGGTCAATCCGGCGCTGGAGCGGATCAACGGCATTCCGGCGGCCGACCACGTGGGCCGCACGATCCGGGAGACGCTGCCCTTCCTCGACGCCGACGCACTGGAGAAGGCCCTGCGCCTGGTGCTGGCCACCGGGGTGCCGCTGATCGACCAGTACTCGGTCGGCCGGACCCCCGCCGATCCGGACGAGGACCATGCCTGGTCGGTGTCCTTCTACCGGCTGGAGGGCCCGCAGGGGCGGGTGCTGGGGGTCGGTGTCTCGGTGGTCGACGTCACCGAGCGGCACCGGTCGGCCACCGAGGCGGACCGGGCCCGGCGGCGGCTGGCGCTGATCGCCGATGCCTCCGCCCGGGTGGGCACCACCTTGGAGGTGGACCGGACCGCCCACGAGCTGGCCGAGGTGGTGGTGCCGGCGCTCGCGGACGTGGCGGCGGTGGACGTGCTCGACTCGGTGCTGTCCTGCCGCCGTCCGGGTGCCCCGGACAGCGGTCCGGAGCTGTTCCGGGCCCTGGCGGTGAAGACCGCCTATGAGACCGAGGCGATGACCGCCGCCGATCCGGCCGGCGAGCTCGCCATGTACGGGGAGGACCGGCTGGTCACCCGCTGCGTGCACACGGCCCGGCCGGTGATGGTCTCCCGGGTCCGCCCGGAGGACCTGCCCCGGATCGCGCGCAACGCGGAGGCCGCCGCGCAGCTGGAGCGGGCGGGCGTGCACTCGTACCTGGCGGTGCCGCTGATCGCCCGCGGGGAGGTGCTGGGCGCCCTGGACCTGAAGCGGGCCCGCAATCCGCTGCCCTTCGACGAGGACGACGTGGTGCTGGCCACCGAGCTGGCCGCCCGGGCGGCCGTCAGCATCGACAACGCCCGCTGGTACCAGAGCGTGCGGAATTCGGCGGAGACCCTCCAGCGGAGTCTGCTGCCGCGCGTGCCGCCGCACCCGCCCGGCCTGGAGATCGCCTCCCGGTACCGGCCCGCGCACGCCTCCAACGAGGTCGGCGGGGACTGGTACGACGTGATCCCGCTGGCCGGGGACAAGACGGCGCTGGTGGTCGGCGATGTGATGGGCAGCGGCATCGACGCCGCCGCGACCATGGGCCGGCTCCGCACCGCCACCTGCGCCTTCTCCGACCTCGACCTCGATCCGGCGCAGGTCCTCCGCCACCTGGACAAGATCACCTCGGGGCTGGAGCACTACATCGCCACCTGTCTGTATGCGGTCTACGACCCGGAGCGGGGGCAGTGCCGGATCGCCAATGCCGGGCACCTGCCCCCTGTCCTGCTGCGGGCGGACAGCGGCCGGGCCGAGCTGGTGGAGCTGCCGACCGGTGCCCCGCTGGGAGTGGGCGGGATCCCCTTCGAAACCACCGCGGTGGATTTCCGCGAGGGTGACCAGCTGGTCCTCTACACCGACGGGCTGGTCGAGACCCGCAACGATCCGATCGACGAACGGCTGGCCGCGCTGGCCGCCCTGCTGGACGACCCCGGACGGCCGCTGGAGGAGACCTGCGACCTGCTGCTCGACGGGCTGCGGCAGGACGAGGTGTCCGACGACGTCGCCCTGCTGATCGCCCGGAGCCGGCCGTGAGCCCGCGGGCCTGGTCGCGCAGCGTGGCCGGACAGGTGTTCGCTCTGCAGGCGGTGATCGTGCTGCTGCTGGTGACGGCGGCCGTCGTGGCCCTCGTCCTGCAGGCCGAGCACGACGGTACGGAGAACGCCCGGAACCGCTCGCTGGCCGCCGCCGAGGCGTTCGCGCACGCCCCGGGCACCGCGGTGGCCCTCCGGTCACCGGATCCGACTGCTGAGCTCCAGCCGCGGGCCGAGGCGACCCGGGTGTCCTCGGGCGTGGACTTCGTCGCCGTGCTCGGCCGGGACGGCGTCCGGTTCACCGATCCACAGCCGGACCTGATCGGCACCCGGGCCGGCGGCAACATCGCGCGGGCCGCCGCGGGGCAGTCGTTCACCGAGATCTTCCGCGGCCGGCCCAGCGATGCGGTCCGGGCCGTGGTGCCGGTCCGCGACGCCGGCGGGCAGGTGGTCGGCATGGTCAGCACGGGCATAGAGATCCAGAACGTCTCCGAGGCGGTGGAGAGGCAGCTGCCGCTGGTACTGGGTGCGGGCGCGGTCGCGCTGCTGCTGGGCACCGGCGGTGCGGCGCTGGTCAGCCGGCGGCTGCGGCGCCAGACCGGCGGCCTCGGGCCGGTCGAGATGACCCGGATCAACGAGCACCACGAGGCGGTGCTGCACGCGGTCCGCGAGGGGGTACTGATCATCGGGGCGGACCGCCGGCTGGTGCTCGCCAACGACGAGGCGCGGCGGCTGCTGGACCTGCCGCCCGATGCCGAGCAGCAGCCGATGACCGGGCTCGGCCTGCCGCCGCGGATCTCCGCACTGCTGGCCTCCGGGCGGATCGCCACCGACGAGCTGCACCTGGTCGGGGACCGGCTGCTGGCCGTGAACGTCCGGCCCACCAAGGAGTACCGGGGGCAGTCCACCGGCACGGTGGCAACCCTGCGGGACTCCACCGAGCTGGCCGCGCTGTCCGGCCGGTCGGAGGTGGCGCGGAGCCGGCTGCGGCTGCTGTACGACGCCGGGGTACGGATCGGCACCACCCTGGACGTGGTGCGGACCGCCGAGGAGCTGTCCGAGGTGGCCGTGCCGCGGTTCGCGGATTTCGTCACGGTGGAGCTGCTGGATCCGGTGCTGCGGGGTGAGGAGCCCTCGGGGGTGCACGCGGAGATGCGGCGGACCGCGCTGAGCGGGGTCCGGCCGGATCCGCCGCTGCAGCCGGTGGGCGATCTGATCCGGTTCGTGGCGCCGTCGACGCCGATGGCTGCCGCGCTGGAGTCCGGCCGGGCCGTGCTCGAGCCCGACCTCACCACCGCACACGCCTGGCGGGACCAGGATCCGGAAGGGGCGGCGCTGACGCTGGAGTACGGCATCCATTCGTTGATCAGCGTGCCGCTGCAGGCCCGCGGGGTGGTGCTGGGGATGGCGAACTTCTGGCGGGCGGACACCCCCGACGCGTTCGTGGAGGACGATCTGTCCTTCGCCGAGGAGCTGGCCGCGCGGGCGGCGGTCTCCATCGACAATGCGCGGCGGTTCACCCGGGAGCACGCGATGGCGGTGACCCTGCAGCGCAGCCTGCTCCCCCGGGTGCTGCCGGAGCAGAACGCGGTGGATGTGGCGTACCGCTACCTGCCGGCGGAGGCCGGGGTGGGCGGTGACTGGTTCGACGTGATCCCGCTGCCGGGGGCGCGGGTGGCGCTGGTGGTGGGCGATGTGGTCGGGCACGGGCTGCACGCCGCGGCCACCATGGGCCGGCTGCGGACCGCGGTGCACAACTTCTCCACCCTGGATCTGCCGCCGGAGGAGCTGCTGGGCCATCTGGACGAGCTGGTCGGCCGGATCGACATGGACCATGCGGAGGCCCGGGACGGGGCCGGCATCACGGGTGCCACCTGTCTGTACGCGGTCTACGATCCGGCGTCCGGCCGGTGTGCGGTGGCCCGGGCCGGGCATCCGGGGCCGGCGGTGGTGCATCCGGACGGGCGGGTGGAGTTCCCCGAGGTGCCGGCGGGTCTGCCGCTGGGGCTGGGCGGGATGCCGTACGAGTCCCACGAGATGCAGCTGGCCGAGTCCAGCCGGCTGGTGCTGTTCACGGACGGGCTGCTGGAGGACCGGGAGCGGGATCTGGAGGCCGGTCTGGAGCTGCTCCAGCAGGCCCTGGCCAAGCCGGACCGCACCCCCGAGCAGATCTGCGCGGACGTGCTGGGCGCCCTGCTGTTCCCGTCGCCGAGCGACGACATCGCGCTGCTGGTGGCGGGGACCCGGCTGCTGGCGCCGGACCAGGTGGCCGAGTGGGAGGTGCGGGCCGATCCGGCGGAGGTGTCGCGGGTGCGGAACACGGCCGCCGCGCAGCTGAGTGCGTGGGGGCTGGAGGAGGTCACGTTCACCGCGGAGCTGATCCTCAGCGAGCTGATCACCAACGCGATCCGGTACGGCGGCGAGCCGATCCGGGTCAGGCTGCTGAAGGACCGGGTGCTGACCTGCGAGATCGCGGACAGCAGCAGTACGGCCCCGCACCTGCGGTACGCGGCGACCACGGACGAGGGCGGGCGCGGGCTGTTCCTGGTGGCGCAGCTGGCGGAGCGGTGGGGCACCCGGTACACCGGACGCGGCAAGGTGATCTGGGCGGAGCTGCCGCTGTCCGGTGGCGCACCGGGGGAGGCGGGTGCGCTGCCGATGCCGAGTCTGGACGACCTGGAGGACCTGGCCTGGTGACGGCCCGGCGGGCCTGGTCGGCCGCCGGCTCCGGCGGGCCGGCGGCCCGGCGGGTCAGTCGGCGATCCGGATGACGATCTTTCCGGCGGTGTGTCCGGCCTGGCTGAGCTCGAAGGCCTCGGCCAGCTGCTCCAGCGGGAAGACGGCGGCCACCGGGACGGTCAGTTTCCCCTCGTCGGCGAGCCGGCCCAGGGCCGCGAGGCCCGGGCCGTCGGGGCGGACCCACATCCACTGCCCGCCGGCGCCCAGGACGGCGGGGTCGGCGATCGAGGCGTGCCGGCCGCCCTCGGCGAGCACGGCCCGGGTCGCGTCGAGGACCCCGCCGACGAAGTCGGCCACGACGGTGACGCCGTCGGGGGCGAGGGCGCGGACCCGGTCGGCGAGGCCGTCGCCGTAGGCCACGGGGTCGGCGCCGAGTTCCCGGAGCCGGTCGTGGTTGCGCGGGGAGGCGGTGCCGATGACCCGGGCGCCGAGGGCGCGGGCGATCTGTACGCCGAAGGAGCCGACCCCGCCGGCGGCGCCGTGCACCAGCACGGTGTCCGAGGCCCGGGTGCCGAGCCGGGTGAGCAGCTGGTGGGCGGTGAGCCCGGCCAGCGGCAGTCCGGCGGCCTGGTCCCAGTCCAGGGCGGCCGGTTTGGCGGCCAGCGCGCGGACCGGGACGGTGACGTACTCGGCGAAGGTGCCGCCGTGCACCCAGTCCTTGCGGGCGTAGGCGATGACCTCGTCGCCGACGGCGAACTCGGGGGTGTCGATGCCGACGGCCTCGACGGTGCCGGCCACGTCCCAGCCGGGCACGACCGGGTACGTGACCTCCATCAGCCCGTCGAGGGCGCCGGCCATGATCTTCCAGTCGACCGGGTTGACGGCGGCCCGCCGGACCCGGACGAGGACCTCGCCGGGCCCGTACTTGGGCCGCGGCAGCCGGGTCTCGGCGAGCACCTCCGGTCCGCCGTAGGTGTCGTACGTCATCGCCCGCATGGTGTCCTCGGACATCTGCCCGTCCTCCGGTGTGGCCCCCCGGTGATCCGACCGGTCCATCCCACCACGGCGGTCAGGTCCCGGCGAGCAGAAGACCGCCCATGGTGAGCATGGTGGCGGCGACCAGGCCGTCCAGGACGCGCCAGGCCCGGGGGCTGGCGAACACCCCGCTGAGCAGCCGGGCGCCGTAGCCGAGGGTGGTGAACCAGATGAGGCTGGCGAGGACGGCGCCGGCGCCGAAGGCCCAGCGGAGCTCGCCGCGGTCTGCGGCAAGGCTGCCGACGAGGAGCACGGTGTCCAGGTAGACGTGCGGGTTGAGCCAGGTCATGGCGAGGCAGGTCAGGACGGCGGCGCCGGCCGAGCCCGCGGTCCGGCCGGTGGTGCCGAGGGCGGCGCCGGGTTCGGGGCGCAGCACCCGGCGGGCGGCGAGGAGTCCGTAGCAGATGAGGAAGGCGCCGCCGGCCAGCCCGACGGCGGTGACCGCGGCGGGCCAGGCGGCGACCACGGCTCCGACGCCGGCGACGCCGAGGGTGATGAGGAGGGCGTCGGAGATCGCGCAGATGGCGACCACGGCGAGGACGGCGTGGCGGCGCACGCCCTGCCGGAGGACGAAGGCGTTCTGGGCGCCGATGGCGACGATGAGGGAGAGGCCGGTGCCGAAGCCGGCCAGGGCTGCCGTAAGGATTCCGCTGGTCATGGCTTTGAGCGTAGGGAGGCACAGATCATGCGTACAGCTAAAGATTCTTACGCATCCTTAGCTAGTCTTTAGCGTTGTGATGGAAGAACTTCCCCTGGACCAGGTGCGCACCCTGCTCGCGGTGGTGGACGAGGGCACCTTCGATGCCGCCGCGGCGGCGCTGCACGTGACCCCCTCGGCGGTGAGTCAGCGGGTGAAGGCCCTGGAGCAGCGCACCGGGCGGGTGCTGCTGTTGCGCACCAAGCCGGTGCGGCCGACCGAGTCGGGGCAGGTGGTGGTGCGGTTCGCCCGTCAGCTGGCCCGGCTGGAGCGGGATGCGCGGGCCGAGCTGGGGATCGGGGACGGGCAGGGGCCGGCCCGGGTGCCGATCGCGGTGAACGCGGACTCGCTGGCCACCTGGTTCCTGCCGGCCCTGACCCGGGTCCCGCAGGATCCGCCGGTCTGTTTCGAGCTGCACCGGGAGGACGAGAGCCGGACCACGCTGCTGTTGCGGGAGGGGCAGGTGATGGCCGCGGTGACCTCTTCGCCGGATCCGGTGGCGGGCTGTTCGGTGCGGCGGCTGGGGCTGGCCCGGTATCTGGCGGTGGCCAGCCCCGAGTTCGCCGCGCGGTACCTGTCCGGGCCGTTGGAGCGGGATCTGCACACCGCGCCGGTGATCGTCTTCGACCGCAGCGACGATCTTCAGGCGTCCTTCGTGCGGGCGCTGCCGGGCGGCGGGACGGGCGGTGGGCCGGGCACCGGGCCGGTGCAGCACCGGGTGCCGACCTCGGAGGGGTTCCGCGACGCGGTGGTGGCCGGGCTGGGCTGGGGCCTGGTGCCGGAGCCGCAGGCGCTGCCCGGTTTGAGGTCCGGCGCGCTGACCGCGCTGGCGCCGGACCGTCCGCTGGATGTCGCGCTGTACTGGCAGCAGTGGAAGCTGCACTCCCCCGCCCTGTCGGCGGTGGCGGGGGCGGTGCTGGCCGAGGCGGCCGAGGCGCTGCGGTCAGCGCCCTGACTGCCAGCTGTAGAACTGCCGGGCCATCGCGTCGCTCGGGCTGCGCCAGGTCGCCGGGTCGTAGGGCCTGACGTAGGACGAGAGCTGTTCGCTGATGTCCTGGAACAGCGGGTGGGAGGTGTGCTTCGCCACCTCGGGGCCCGGCGGGTGCGGGGTTTCGAACAGGTGCAGGTAGACGTCGCCGAACTGGAACAGGCTGCGGCGGGTCACCCCCACGAGGTGCGGGAGTTCGCCGGCGTCGGACTCGGCGAAGACCCGGGCGATGTCGTCCGCCGACTGCGGTGCCATCCGGGCGACGATCAGTGCTTGGTGCATCGGGCGCGCTCCTCAGACGTGTGCTCTCAGACGTGTGCTTCGATCTTGTCGCGGATCAGTTCCAGCTGGATCTTGGAGTTGTGGTTGATCCGGTCGGTCATGCCCGCGTCGTCGAGCGGGGCTCCCGGCTTCATCGCGAAGTCCTGCCGCCAGCGCATCTTCGTGCCGCCGGGGACCTCGGCGTACTCCCAGTGGATGTTCATGTACTCGAACGGTCCGGTCTCCACGCGGCGGGCCTTGACGTGGAGTTCGTCGCGGTTGACGGTGCGCTCGGAGACCCAGCTCCAGACCACGCCGTTCTCGTCGGGGTGCATGGCGAGCCGGAACCGGGTGGTGTCGCCCTCCTCGGCGAGGATCTCGATGGAGGCGTACTCGCTGAACAGGCGGGGCCAGTTCGGGAGGTCGTTGGTCATCTTCCAGACCAGGTCGACGGGTGCGGCGACGGTGATCTCGTTGTCGGTGTGTCCGGGCACGGTCAGGCTCCTGTCATGAGGCTGTCGTTGACGAGGTTGAGGAAGGTCGCGGGGGTCTTGCACTGGTCCACCTCGATGGGGAGGGGGTGGCCGTGCCGCTTCTCCAGTTCGGCGACGATGCCGAGCAGGCCCAGCGAGTCGAGGCCGTAGTCCGCGAAGGGGGCGTCCGGGCGGGCCGCGAGCACCGCCGGATCGACGGTGACTCCGGCGCTCCGCTTCATCAGGGCGCTCAGTTCTTCGACGGTGAGGGGTTCGGACATGTGCGTGCTCCTTAGCGTGAGGGGGTGCGCAGGACGAGGGCCGAGTTGGAGCCCATCAGGCCGCGGCTGAGGACCAGCGCGGTGCGGGGGTTTGACGTCAGGGCCTGGCCGGTGACCAGGTTGAGGTCGTGGCAGACGTCGAAGACGTTCGGGGTGGGCGGCACCAGGCCGTGTTCCAGCGCCAGTGCGGCGGCGGCCACGTCGAGGGCGGCGCTGCCGCAGTAGGCGCGGCCGGTGCCCGTCTTGGGGGCGGTCACCGGTACGGAGCGGCCGTGCGTGGCGCCGAGGGCGTCGGCCAGGGCCAGGGCCTCGGCCCGGTCGGCTTCGAGGACACCGAGGGCGTCCGCGAAGACCACGTCGATCTCCTCGGGAGCGCAGCCGGCCTGCCGCAGGGCGCCGCCGATGGCCCGGGCCAGGCCTTCCCGGGAGGCCTTCCACTGTCCGGCGCCGGTGAAGGTGGCGGCGTGGCCGGCGATTTCGGCGCGGATCGGGGCGCCGCGGGCGGTGGCCCGTTCGAGGTCCTCGACGATGAGGACGGCGCCGCCCTCGGCGGGGGCGAACCCGCAGGCGGAGGCGGTGAAGGGCCGGTAGGCCCGGGTCGGGTCCGGATGGGTGCTGAGCTCGGGATAGCCGAGCTGGCAGACCATCGAGTAGGGGGCGAGGGGGGCCTCGGCCGCGCCGACCAGTACAGTGCCGGTGCCGCGCCGGATCGTGCGGGCCGCCTGGGCGAAGGCGTCGAGCCCGCCGGCCTCGTCGCTGGCCACCACCTGGCAGGGGCCGCGGAAGCCGCCCCGGATGGAGATCTGGCCGCTGGTGGCGGCGTAGAACCAGGCGATGGACTGGTAGGGGCCGACGTACTTGGGCCCCTGGCCCCACAGTTGCTGGAGTTCCCGCTGGCCGAATTCGCCGCCGCCGGAACCCGCCGCGGTGATCACCCCGACCGAGTAGGAGTCGTCCTCGTAGTCCGCCGTGCCGAGCAGGGCCTGTTCCAGGGCCATGTCGGCGGCGGCCAGCGAGAAGTGGGTGAACCGGTCGGTCTGGACCAGGTAGCGCTCCTCGACCAGCCCGTGCGGGTCAAAGTCCCGTACCTCGCCCGCGATCCGCAGCGGCAGGTGCTCGCAGCCCTTGCGGGTGATCCGGTCGAGCACGCTGGTGCCCGCCTGGGTGGCCTTCCAGAAGGCTCCGGCGCCGACCCCGTTGGGGGCGACCACACCGATTCCCGTGATCACCGCGGTGCGGTCGCGGTCGCGGTGCGCCGGTTCGTCTGCGCTCATACCGTCCTCACCTTCGTCCGGGCGGTTTCGGGCGGCCGTGACATGACGACCGCGGACTGGAATCCGCCGAAGCCGCTGCCCACCGAGAGCACGGTGCGCAGCTTCCGCTCGCGGGCGGTGCGCGGGACGTAGTCCAGGTCGCACTCCGCGTCGGGGTTCTCGTAGTTGGCGGTCGGCGGCACCACCTGGTGGAGCAGGGCGAGGACGCAGGCCACCAGTTCGATCGCGCCGATGGCGCCCAGGGAGTGGCCCACCATCGACTTGATGGAGCTCATCGGGGTCCGGTACGCGTGCTCGCGCAGGACCCGTTTGACGGCGGCGGTCTCGTGCCGGTCGTTCTGCTTGGTGCCGGAGCCGTGCGCGTTGACGTAGTCCACCTCGGTGGGGTCGAGGCGGGCGTGGTCGAGGGCGACGGAGATGGCGCGGGCCATCTCCAGCCCCTCGGTGGTGAGTCCGGTCATGTGGTGGGCGTTGCCGAAGGTGGCGTAGCCGCCGATCTCGCAGAGCACGGTGGCGCCGCGGGCCCGGGCGTGCTCCAGCTCCTCCAGGACCAGGACGGCGGCGCCCTCGCCGAGGACGAAGCCGTCGCGGCGGGCGTCGAAGGGGCGGGAGGCGTGGGCCGGGTCCTCGTTGTTCGCCGAGGTCGCCTTGATGGCGTCGAAGCAGGCCACGGTGATCGGGGAGATGGGCGAGTCGGAGGCGCCCGCCACACAGACGTCCATCAGGCCTTCCTCGATGGCGTGGCAGGCGTAGCCGATGGCGTCCAGGCCGGAGGTGCAGCCCGTGGAGACGGTCTGTACGGGGCCGCGGGCGCCCACGTCCTCGGCGACGGTGGCGGCCAGCGTGGCCGGGGTGAAGGCCCGGTGCAGGTGCGGGCCGGCGGGGTGGTGGTCCACGTCCCACCAGGCGCCCTTGCCGCTGACGGCGGTGTAGTCGTGCTCCAGCCGGGTGGTACCGCCGACCGCGGTACCCAGGGAGACACCGGTGCGCCACGTGTCGGCCTCGGCGAGGTCCAGTCCGCTGTGCCGGACCGCCTCCCGGGCCGCGACCAGGGCGAACTGGATGTACCGGTCGCAGCGCGCGGCGGTCTCCTCGTCGATGCCGTGGTCCGCGGCCTCGAAGTCCACTTCGGCGGCGATCCGGGAGCGGAACCCGGTCGGGTCGAAGAGGGTGATGCCGCGCGTTGCCGTCCGGCCGTGGGACAGCAGGTCCCAGAAGGCCGGGGCGCCGATGCCGCCGGGGGCGACCACGCCGATGCCGGTGACGGCCACCCGGCGGGTCACGAAAGCGCCTCGGACGGGGCCGGGCTGGGGGCCGGTCCGTGGTGCGGTGCCGGATGTCCCTTGCCCGCCGGGTTGGTCTCGGTGTCGACGTGGCCCAGCTCGGGGCGGGGGGCCAGCGGGCCGAGGTGGAAGACCATGCGGACCTCGTCGGAGCCGGTGTTGCGGAACCGGTGGCGGACGTTGACGGGGACGAGGAGGCCCTGGTCGGGCCGCATTTCATGGGTGACGCCGTCCAGGTCCACCTGGACCGTGCCGGCCACCACGTAGACGAACTCCTCCGAGTACGGGTGGTAGTGCTCGGCGATCCACTCGCCCGGCTGGATGAGGGCCAGGCCCATGAATCCGCTGGTCGAGCCGGCCGAGGTCGGGGTGAGTACGGCGCGCACATCACCGCCCCGCCTGCGGTTGGGCTGAGTCTCGCTGAGGTCCACGATGCGTGGGGCGTGCGTGGTCATGGCTGCGTTCCTCCTGGCGGGGGCGGGCTGGGACGGGATCGGAAGGGGGCGGCCGGCGGGGGGCCGGCCGTGGGGGGCGGCGGACGGGGTGGGCCGGCCGGTGGGGGCCGCCGGTGTGGGCCGGCCGGTCAGGCGTCGGGGGCGGCCAGCCGGTCGGTGATCAGGCGCATCCCGGTGCGGGCGAGCAGCTGCGCGGGCTGTGCGGCGGCGGCCGGAGGCTCGTACGCCGTGCTGTCGAGCAGCCGGTCGAGGACGGCGGCCTTGCGGTCGCCCTGGAGGGCGAGGGCCGCGGCCGGGTCGGCGTCCAGCGGTCCGTCGACCTCGATCAGCCGGACCACGATGTCGTCGCGCTGGAAGACGGTGCTGCTGAGCACCGGGCTCTTGGGGATGTCGGCGGCGTCCTCGGCCTGCTGGGCGAGGAAGCGGGCGAGGGCGGTGCCCTGGCCCGGCTTCGCCCGGTAGTAGAGGGCGTGCCGGTCGACGGCGCCGGCGGCGGCCCGGTCGTGGGCGGCCACGTGGTGGACGGCGGGCAGGGCCGCACGGGTGAAGAACACCCGGGCGGAGTCGGGGTCGTCGAGGTCCCGGTCCACTTCCAGGTACGGGTTGATGGCCTCTTCGACGGCCCGGACCTCGGGCTGCCGGGCCACGTACCGCAGCGCCTTGGTGAGGTCGCCCTTGACCTCGACGGTGCGCACGACCCGGTTGCCGTGCATGAAGAGGGTGGTGCGGCACAGCCGGGTGGTGTCGTCGACGCGGGCGGCGGGTGCGGTGTAGTCGGCGAGGATCTTCGCGACCTGCTCCACGCTGTCGGGGCGGACCGTGAAGGTCAGCGCGTGGCGCACCAGGTCGTCGCCGAGCCGCGGGGCGTGCTGCACCGAGCCGCCGGTCACCCTCTCGCCGGTCTCCCGCAGCACGTTGAAGCGCATCGAGGAGGTGGTGCGGATGCAGGCGCTCAGCGGCCGGATCTGCTCGATGTGCGCCTCGCTGTTGACCCAGTCGAGGAACTGCGGGGCGCTCGCCCACTCGCTGGTGATGAGCCATTGGGAGGGATTCTCGAACGACTGGCACAGCTGGTCGTTGAGGTGGCCCGGGGTCGCGGCAACATGGTGGCGGATCTGTTCGTAGGCGTCCAGGAACCGCTTCTGGGTGCCGTCGTGCAGGTCGACCAGCATCACGACGCGCAGCCGGGATCCGTCGAAGGCCGACTGCGACACGCGTTCCGGCAGGCTGATCGTCATTTCGTACGCTCCCTTGCGACGGTGGCCGCGCGGCACGCGCAGGCCTGGTGTCCTTCCTGAGTCAGATCGTTGCCGCAGCCTGCACAGAACGCGACACATGCAGATCAAGCGGGTGAACGCGGGCGCACTTCGGCCGGTCAGCGGGCATAGAAGCTGGGTCACCCCCCGCGGGAAGGAGCCGAGCAGGCCATGGAAGAGAAGTTCGACGTAGACGTGCCCGTGCTGGTCGTGGGCGGCTCCCTGGTGGGGCTTGCCACTTCGCTGTTCCTGAGCCGGCACGGCATCAGACATCTGCTGGTCGAGAAGCACGCGGGGGTCTCCCCTCACCCGCGTGGCCGTGGCATCAACGCCCGGACGATGGAGCTGTTCCGGGTGGCCGGCGCGGAGCCGGACATCCGCAGCGCCGCGGCCGTGCTGGAGGAGAACAAGGGCCTGATCCAGGCCACCTCGCTGACCGGCGGCGATCACCGGTGGCTGGTGGAGAACACCGACCCGGGCGGCGCGCTGGCCAAGTTCAGCCCGACCCGGTGGTGCCTGTGCAGCCAGAACAACATCGAGCCGGTGCTGGCCTCGCTGAGCCGGGCGGCGGGCGCCGACGTGCGGTTCTCCACCGAGCTGATCTCCTTCGACCAGGACCCCGAGGGCGTCAGCGCCGTGGTGAAGGACCGCGACGGCGGGCAGCACATCCGGGTCCGCGCGCAGTACCTGATCGCGGCGGACGGGCCGCGCAGCCCGGTGCGGGAGCAGCTGGGCATCCCGCAGTCCGGGAACGGCGACCTGTTCCACAACGTGAGCATCACCTTCCGGTCGCGCCGGCTGCCCGAGCTGCTGGGCGATCTGCGGTTCATCGTCTGCTACTTGATCAAGCCGGGCGCGGACGGTGCGCTGCTGCCCGTGGACAACGACCAGAACTGGGTCTTCCACGCCCCGTGGCACCCCGAGACGGGCGAGACCATGGAGGACTTCACCGACGAGCGGTGCGTGTCGCACATCCGCCGGGCCATCGGGGTGCCCGACCTGGACGTGGAGATCGGCGGGAAGGCGGCCTGGCATGCCGCCGAACGGGTGGCGGAGCGGTACTCGGTGGGCCGGGTGTTCCTGGCGGGCGATGCCGTGCACGAGATGTCGCCGACGGGGGCGTTCGGGTCCAACACCGGCATCCAGGACGCGCACAACCTCGCCTGGAAGCTGGCCGCGGTGCTGGCGGGCGAGGCCGGGCCGGAGCTGCTGGAGACGTACGGCGAGGAGCGGCGGCCGGTGGCGCTGGCCACCAGCGAGCGGGCCTCGGCCCGGTCCGTGGAGCACGACCACCCCGGCTACTCGCCGCTGCCGGGGGCGCCCGGGGTGCCCGGCGGGCCGAGCGGCAAGGCCGGGAGGGACAGCCGGATGCTGCCGACGGCGATGGCGTACTGCTACCCGCAGGGTGCGGTCATCGGCGGGGATCCGGCGCGGGAGATCATCCCGGCCGGGATGAAGCTGGACGGTGAGCCCGGCTCGCGGGCCCCGCACCTGTGGCTGCAGGGGCCGGCCGGGCGGATGTCCAGCCTCGACCTGTACGAGCGGTCGTTCGTGCTGCTCAGCAGCCCGGGTACGCCGTGGCAGGCGGCGGCCGGGCGGGTGGCCGGGCAGCTGTCGGTACGGCTGGCCGGGCACACGATGGGCGGCGGCGACGCCGCGGACGCGGAACTCCGTACGGAGGAGGGCGTGGACTGGGCGGCGGCGCATGGGGTGCGGGCGGAGGGGGCGGTGCTGGTGCGGCCGGACGGGTTCGTGGCGTGGCGCTCGGAGGGCCCGGCAAAGGACCCGGCGGCGGTCCTGACGCAGGCGCTGACCCGGCTGCTGCACCGCACCTGACCCAACGCCACGCCATGGCCCCGGCGGGCGCTCCGCCGGGGCCGGCGCTCCGGCGGGTGGGGGCGGTGCGGTGGTGCCGCTGCGCGGAGCCTTCCCCCACCCTCCCCCTCGCTTCGCTGGGGGGACCCCCACCCCTTCCCGAAACCGGGGCTCCGCCCCGGACCCCTGACGGGGGCTGTGCCCCGGGGCCGGGCTAGGCGCAGGCCCAGCAGCCTGCCCAGCAGGCCTGGTGTAGGCCGCTCGACCGGCGCACGATGCGGCGGGCGGGGGGGTCGGGGGCGATGGCGGCTTCGGCTGCCAGGGCTCGGCCGGCGGCGCAGGCTGTCAGGACGGCGGCTATCGCGGCCAGTTCCTCCGGTTCGGCGTGGCCGCGCTCTATCCGGAGCAGGGTGGTGACGGGCGGGTTGTTCGGCATTGGCTCGGCTCCTCGTACGGAGTGCCGATCAGGCCCTGCCCGACCGGCAAGACTCCCCCCAAGACGCCGGGCGCGTACGCCGGGGCGCGTAGGACGACGCTACGCGCGGCCCCTCGGCGTGTCGTGCGGGAACAGCCCGCGAGGACGCGTCCGTTCGTGTCACCGCCCTGTCCCCGACCGGGTGTGGCCGCTCGGCCGTCCGGTGGGCCCCTTCGGCCGGTCGGGTGACGTGACATACCTGGGCGGCGCAGGTCAGGTGGTCGGCCGGTTTTCAGCATCCTGTCGGTTATGAACTCTCAAGTGGTGGAGCAGGAGGCCGCGGCCGCGCAGAAGCTGCCCGCGGCACAGAACTGGCAGGCGTTGTACCGGCACTTCCGTCCGCACCGCTGGACCGTGGCGCTGGGCGCGCTCTTCTCGCTGATGGGCGCGGCCAGCGGGCTGGCGCAGCCGCTGGCCGCGAAGGCGCTGGTGGACCGGCTGGGCGACGGTAACTCCGTGGCCGGCGTACTGGTGCTGCTGACGGCGCTGGTGGTGCTGGGCACGCTCATCGAGGCGATCGGCTCTTACGTACTGGAGCGGACCGCCGAGTCCGTCGTCCTGGCGGCGCGGCGCACGCTGGTGGGCCGGCTGCTGCGGCTGCGGATCCCGGAGGTGGAGCGCACCCAGCCGGGTGACCTGATGTCGCGGGTGACCTCCGACACCACCCTGCTGCGCGAGGTGACGACCAAGTCGGTGGTCTCCGCGGTGACCGGCAGCCTCACCTTCCTGGCGACGGTGGCGCTGATGGCGGCCATGGACGTGGTGCTGCTCGGTGTCACCCTCGGTGTGATCGTGCTGGTCGGCGGGGCCACCGGCATGGTGTACCCGAAGATCGCGAAGGCCTCGGCGCGCGCCCAGGAGGCGGTCGGCGAGATCTCGACGGTGCTGGAGCGGGCCTTCGGCGCCTACCGGACCATCAAGGCGTCCGGCGCGGAGGCCCGGGAGACGGCCCGGGTGGAAGCCGCGGCGGAGGACGCCTGGCGGCACGGTGTCACCTCGGCGAAGTGGCAGGCGGTGGCCGGTCCTTCGATCGGTCTGTCGGTGCAGGTGTCCTTCCTGGCCGTCCTGGGCATCGGTGGGGCCCGGGTCGCCTCGGGGGAGATATCCGTCTCCACCCTGGTCGCCTTCCTGCTGTTCCTCTTCTACCTGATCGACCCCATCTCCAAGCTCGCGGACGCGGCCTCGCAGTACCAGGTGGGCTCGGCGGCGCTGGCGCGGATCGTCGAGGCCGAGGCGCTGGAGACGGAGCCGACCGGCGGCGAGGCGGCCCCGGTGCAGCCCGCGGCGGGAGTGCGCACCCCGGCCTCGGTCACGTTCGAGAACGTCCGCTTCGGGTACGGGCCGGAACTGCCCCTCGTCCACCACGGGGTGAGCTTCGAGGTCCCGGGGGCCGGTATGACGGCCTTCGTCGGTCCGTCGGGTGCGGGCAAGACCACCGTGTTCGGCCTGATCGAGCGGTTCTACGAGGCGACCGGCGGCCGGGTGCTGCTCGACGGCCGGGACGTGCGGGACTGGCCGCTGACCGAACTCCGGGCGGCCATCGGCTATGTCGAGCAGGACGCCCCGGTGCTGGCCGGAACCCTGCGGGAGAACCTGCTGATGGGTTCTCCGCATGCCACCGACGAGGACATCGCCGAGGTGCTGGTCCGGGCCCGGCTGGACGGTCTGGTGAAGAAGCTGCCGGACGGTCTGGACAGCATGGTCGGACACCGCGGGTCGACGCTGTCGGGCGGTGAGCGGCAGCGGGTGGCGATCGCCCGGGCCCTGCTGCGCCGGCCGCGGCTGCTGCTGCTCGACGAGGCGACCTCCCAGCTGGACGCGGTCAACGAGCTGGCGCTGCGCGATGTGGTGGCCGAGGCGGCCCGGGACACCACGGTGCTGGTGGTGGCGCACCGGCTGTCGACGGTGACCCTGGCGGACCGGATCGTGGTCATGGAGGCGGGCCGGGTGCGGGCCACCGGCACGCACGAGGAGCTGGTGGCGGGCGACCCGCTGTACGGGGAGCTGGCCGCGACCCAGTTCCTGGCCGCGGCCGAGCTCACGCACTAGTCCACTGGTCGGACCGCAGACGGGCGGGACCGGGATCAGGCACTGCTCCATGATCTCGGTCTTGGTCGTCTTGTCGACGGGACAGGTCCAGGAGTTCGCGGGCGCGGCCGGTTACTCCGGGCCGGTTGCGGCCTGGCCGGCGCGGCGGGCGGTCAGCAGCAGGTACTCCCAGTCCATGCCGCCGTCGCGGAGGTTCCGGTCGGCGAGCGCGGCGAGTTCCGCATCCAGATCGGCGACCTGCTCGGGCCGGTCGGCGATGTGCTGGTACACCGCGACGGTGGGCCCGTAACAGGCCTTGAAGAACTCGCGGAACTCCTCGGGCCGCGCAAAGCGGTCCACCCGGAGCATCCGGGTGCGGGCCTCCACATCGGTGACCCGGTCGCCCAGCAGCTCGCGTACATGGGCTTCGGTGCCCCAGAGGGGCGGCGGCTGCACGCCGGGCGGGGGCGGGGGCATGAAGGGCTTCATGGTGGCGAACATCTGGCCGACGAACCCCTGCGGGGTCCAGTTGATCAGGCCGATGGTGCCGCCGGGGCGGCAGACCCGGACGAGTTCGTCGGCGGCGGCCTGGTGGTGCGGGGCGAACATCACCCCGAGGCAGGACATCACGATGTCGAAAACCCCGTCACCGAAGGGCAGCGCCTCGGCGTCGGCCTCCCGCCATTCGAGGTCGACCCCCGCCTCGCCGGCCAGTCGGCGGCCGGTCTCCATCAGTTCGGGGGTGAGGTCGGAGGCCACCACATGGGCGCCGGCCTGCGCCGCCGGGATGGAGGCGTTGCCCGATCCGGCGGCGATGTCGAGCACCCGCTGGCCGCCCTTCACCCCGCAGGCCCGGACCAGTACGGTGCCCAGTTCGGGGATGAGGCGGGAGGCCAAGGCCGGATAGTCGCCCAGCGCCCACATGGTGCGGTGCTTGTCTTTCAGGGCTCGGTCGGCTTCGACCGCGTCGCTCGGGTCGGTCATGTTCCCGAGCATGCCTCACCGGTCGGGGGCCCGCACGGCGGCAGGCCGGACCGGGTGGTGAGGCGGCCGGCGCCCGCCGACGGGGTGGCGGTGAGGAGGGCCGGGGGGCGGTGGCCGGCGGCGGCGAAGGCGGCGGTGACGGCGGCGGCCACCGCCTCGGCGCGGTCGGCCGGGGTGAGGGCGATGACGGAGCCGCCGAAGCCGCCGCCCGTCATCCGGGCGCCCAGGGCTCCGGCGGCGACGGCGGTGTCGACGGCGAGGTCGGTTTCGGGGCAGCTGACCCGGTAGTCGTCGCGGAGGGAGGCGTGGCCCGCGGTGAGCAGGGGGCCGAGGGCGGCCGGGTCGCCGGCGGTCAGCCGCGCGACGGCCTCGGTGACCCGGGCGTTCTCGGTGACCACGTGACGCACCAGCGGGGCCAGCGAGGCGGGCAGGGCGGCGAGGGCGGCGGGCAGGTCCTCGGCCGCGAGGTCGCGGAGGGCGGGCAGGCCGAGCAGGGCCGCCGCGCGTTCGCAGCCCGCCCGCAGGCCCGCGTACGCTCCGTCGGCCAGGTCGTGCTGGACGCGGGTGTCGACGACCAGCAGCCGCAGGCCGTGGCCGGCCAGGTCGAAGGGCACCCGGTGGTGGCCCAGGGTGCGGCTGTCGAGGAACAGGGCGGCGCCCTCGGTGCAGCAGAGGGAGGCCATCTGGTCCATGATCCCGCAGGGCACCCCGGCGAAGGCGTTCTCCGCGCGCTGGGCGGTCCGGGCGAGTTCGGGCCGGGTCAGGCCCAGCCCGTACAGCTCGTCGAAGGCCACGGCGACGGCGCATTCCAGGGCGGCCGAGGAGGACAGCCCGGCCCCGGTGGGGACGCTGCTGTCGACGTGCAGGTCGGCGCCGCCGCCGACCGGATGGCCGGCCTCCGCGAGCGCCCAGACCACCCCGGCCGGGTAGCGGGCCCAGCCGTCGACCGTGCCGGGGGCGAGTTTTGCCACCTCCAGTTCGGTGACCTGTCCGTCGAACTGGGCGCTGTGCAGGCGCAGTCGGCCGTCCGTGCGCCGGCGGGCGGCCAGCCGGGTGGCCTGCGGCAGGGCCATGGGCAGCGCGAACCCGTCGTTGTAGTCGGTGTGTTCGCCGATCAGGTTGACCCGGCCGGGCGCCGACCAGACGCCGTCCGGGTGGGCTCCGTACACGTGGTGGAAGGCGGCGGCCGTGGTGTCGGCTGCCGTGCCGTCGGCCAGGGTCATACGGACTCCCGCAGGTGCCGGGCGGCCGTCTCGGGCGCCACGTCGTTGATGAAGGCTTCCATGCCGGATTCGGTGCCGGCCAGGTACTTGAGCTTCTCCGCGGTCCGCCGGACGGTGAACAGCTCCAGGTGCAGGGCGAGTTCGGTGCCCCCGGGGGCGGTGGCGGGCGCCTGGTGCCAGGCGGAGATGTACGGGGTGGGTTCCGGGCTGCCGAAGAGCCGGTCGAAGCGGCGCAGCAGGTCCAGGTAGAGGCCGGGGAACTCGGCCCGTTCGGCCTCGGTGAGGCAGGTGAGGTCGGGGACCCGGCGGTGCGGGTAGAGGTGCACCTCGTAGGGCCAGCGGGCGGCGTACGGGACGAAGGCCGTCCAGTGCTCGCCGGCCGTGACCACCCGGGCGGTGGCGGCGCGGGCCTCGGCGAGCAGGTCCTCGAAGAGGTTGCGGCCGGTGGCGGCGCGGTGGGCGGTGGCGGCGGCGGTCATCTTCGCGGTGCGCGGCGGAGGGGTGGTGAAGGCGTAGATCTGGCCGTGCGGGTGGGCGAGGGTCACCCCGATCTCGGCGCCCCGGTTCTCGAAGCAGTACACCTGCTCGATTCCGGGGAGGGCGGACAGCTGCGCGGTGCGGTCGGTCCAGGCGTCCAGGACCAGGCGGGCCCGGGCCGGGGTGAGGTCGGCGAAGCCCGCATCGTGCTCGGGGGTGAAGCAGACCACCTCGCAGCGGCCCGCCGGGCCGGCCAGGGAGGGGAAGCGGTTCTCGAAGACCGCGACCTCGTAGTCGGCGGCGGGGATCTCGCCGAGCCGGCCGTCCCGCGAGGGGCACAGGGGGCACTGGTCGGCGGGCGGGTGGTAGGTGCGGGCCTGACGGTGGGCGGCGATGGTGATCCAGTCGCCGGTGGCCGGGTCGCGGCGGAGTTCGGGGCGGCTTTCGACCCGGTCCAGCGGCCGGAGGTCGGGGATGTGGTCCCGTACGGCGGGGCTGTCCGCGGCGTCGTAGTAGATCAGTTCACGACCGTCGGCAAGTTTCGTGACGCTCTTCTTCACGCCCCAAGACTAAACAAGATTCCGCAAGAATCAACAGTTGCTGCGTGCTATCTTGTCGAGGTGCAACTGGCTCAGCAGAGACGTGCGTTCATCCTGGAAGCGGTACGGCGCGACGGCGCGGTCCGGGTCGCCGACCTCGTCGACCGGCTGGGCGTGTCCGATATGACGATCCGCCGCGACCTCGACGCGCTCGCCGCCCGCGGGGTGGTGGAGAAGGTGTACGGCGGCGCGGTCGCCGTCTCGGGGGCACGCGGCGAGGAACCCGGGTTTGAATCCAAGTCAGGCCGGGAGGAAGCCGCCAAGGCGGCCATCGCCGGCGTGGCCGCCGGGCTGGTCGAACCGGGCAGCGTGGTCGCGGTCTCGGCCGGCACCACCGCCCATGCCGTCGCCGCCCGGCTGCTGGAGGTGCCGCGCCTCACCCTGGTCACCAACTCGCTGCCGGTGGCGGAGCTGGTCCGGGCGGCCGGCCGGGAACGCGGCGAGGCCCAGGCCCCCACACTGCTGCTCACCGGCGGCTCCCCCACCCCGTCGGCCGCGCTCGTCGGCCCGCTCGCCGACCTGGTGATCTCCTCGCTCCATGTGGACCTGCTGGTCCTGGGCGCACACGGGGTCTGTGAGCGGGCCGGGCTGACCACCCCCAACCTGGCGGAGGCCCAGACCAACCGGGCGCTGGTCGCAGCCGCCCGGCGGGTCGCCGTGGTCGCCGATCACAGCAAATGGGGGGTGGTCGGGCTGAGCGGCTTCGCCCCGCTGGACCGGGTCGACCACTTCGTCACGGACGCCGGCATGCCGGAGCCGGCCCGCGAGATCCTGGCCGGGGCCGTCGGCGAGCTGCTGGTGGCCGAAACCGCTTAGGCCCTGTCCGGGGGCGGGCCGGTGGTGGAGCGGATGACCAGCTCGGGGTCGAACAGCAGCTCGCCCGTGGGTACGTCCCGGTTGCCGACCAGCGCCAGCACGCTGCGTCCGACCTCCAGGGCCAGCCGGTCGGCCGGCTGCCGGACCGTGGTCAGCGGCGGGTCGGTGAACTCCGTGATGGCGGAGCCGTCGTAGCCGACCACGGAGACGTCGTCCGGGACCGAACGGCCCTGGCGGCGGATCCCGCGGATCGCGCCCAGCGCCATGTAGTCGCTGGCGGCGACGATCCCGGTGGCGCCGAGCGCCAGCAGCGGCGCCACCGCCGCCTGCCCGCCCTCTACCGTGTACGACTGCCGGATCACCCGGCTTTCGGCGTCCTCGAGGCCCCGCTTCGCCATGGCGTCGAGGAACCCCCGCACCCGACGGTCGGCCGGCTGGTTGCCGGCCGGGCCGGAGGCCATGCCGATGCGCCGGTGGCCCAGCCGGTAGAGGTGGTCTACCGCCAGCTCGGCGGCCAGCATGTCGTCGGTGGAGAACACCGGCACCGGCACGCCGTCCGCGAACTCCCCGTTGATCCCGACGTACGGAACCCGGCGCTGGCGCAGCAGTTCGTAGGTGTCGGTGTCCGAGCCCTCGACCGTGTTCGAGGCGGACAGGAAGACCACGGCCGCGATGCCCTTGTCGACCAGCGCGGAGATGAACTCGCGCTCCTGGACCCCGCCCGGGAAGGCCGGGCAGAGGACACTCTTCAGGCCGTGCGGCGCGAGCGCCGACTCGATGCGTTCGGCGACGTCGGCGAAGAACGGGTTGGACACGAACTCGGTGACCACCGCCACCAGTTGGCCCTGGGTCTGGCGCTCGTAGCCGAGCTCGGCCATGGCCTGCTCGACGGCGTCCCGGGTCTTCTTGGACACCCCCTGCCGGCGGTTGATGACCCGGCTGACGGTCGCCTCGCTGACCTGCGCGCGGGCTGCGACGTCGGTGATGCCGACCTTCATCGCGGTCCTTCCGTGATCGTGAGCGAAGCCAGACCGCCGCGGGGCACGGTCAGGGAGTGGGGCCCCTCCGGCAGGAGCAGCAGCGTGTCCTCGATGATACGGCCGTCCGGTCCGTGGATCACTCCCGCGACCCGGGCCCCGCCACCGCGGACCTCCAGCATCAGCCGGTCCCGGTCGGAGCCGTTGACCAGCTGGATCGTCCGGTGGCGGGCCGGTTCCACCGGGACCACCAGGTCCCCGTGGACGCTCAGCAGACAGCGGTCCCCGGCCGTCACCCGCACCAGCGGGTACAGGGTGTCGGGCCGGCCGGGCTCGACCTCGCCGTCGAGCAGCAGCTCGTGGTGGAGCTGCCACTGCCGGAGCCAGAACGCGACGGTGGCGCGGTGCGCCTCGGGGATCCGGTCCAGCCGTACGGAGATCTGCGGAACCGCGTGCAGGGCGCCGATCAGCTGCCGGGCCACCGCTTCCACGGGCGCGTCCGCGGACCACAGCAGCATGTCGGAATGGACGGCTCCGCCGACCGCGAGCAGGGCGGTGTCCAGGATGCGGACCCGGTTGGCGGAGGCGTCGGCCGGGCAGTCGAAGGAGCGCAGCATATTGCCGAAGGGGGCCATGCCGGGGCCGGTGTAGGGCTGGCGCAGCTCCAGCAGCACGCCGGGGCGTACGGCTTCCAGCGCGGCCCGGAGTTCGGTCAGCAGCAGGACCATGGCCCGGCCGATGTCCCCCGCGCCCTCGCTGCCTTCACCGCCTTCGGCTTCGGACGCGTACACCATCGCATGGTCGAGGAAGTCGAGCTTCAGTCCGTCGAGTCCGTGCTCGCGGACCAGGCCGGTGCACAGCTCCACCACGTGCCGGCGGACCTCGGGCCGGCGCGGGTCGAGGACGTACGCTCCGGGCACCATGGCGGCAGCCGGTGCGTACGCCGCCCAGCGCGCGTAGGCGTCGGCCGCCGGGCCGATCAGCAGCGGGGCGACCCAGGCCAGGTAGTGCAGGCCCTGGGCCCGGACCCGGGCCACATGGGCGGTGAAATCGGGGAACTTGGCGGGGTCGGGGGTCCAGTCGCCGCAGCCCGCGTAGCCGCGGCCGTGGCCGCCCCGCTGCCAGCCGTCGTCGAGGATCAGCGCCCGGCAGCCGAGTCCGGCGGCCAGGGCCGCCTGGGTCTCCACCTCCGCGGCGCTGACGTCCTGGTTGAAGGCGTACCAGGTGGAGTAGACGGGGGCCCGGGCCGCCTCCGGCACCGGCGCGGGGGAGATCTCGCGGGCGAACCAGCTGCGCAGCGCCCGCAGCGCGGTGGCCACCGAGGGGGCGCGGGGGACGAGCAGCAGCCGGTGGGGAGCGTCGGAGGCGGGCAGCCGGAGGTGGACGACATGGGTGTCCTCCTCCTCGGAGACACCGAACCGGAGGGTGGCCTCCGGGACCGGGTCGGCCGCCGCGAAGGTCAGCAGGGTGGCCCCGGAGTGGTCGTACAGGCAGCCGGCGGCGTGCCCGTCGACCAGCGAGACCCGGGCCCGGCCCTCCCAGTCGGCGAGCAGGGTGCGCCGCCAGCCGCCCTGGGGGTGCCAGTAGCCGGCGGCGTCGCCGAGCGGGACGGACAGCCGGATCTCCACGGCGGCGCCGTCGGCCCGGACCTCCAGCATCCGCAGGCCGTCGGGGAGTTCGGTCAGGGTCCAGGCCGGGGTGGTGGTGCTCGGGGCGGTGCGCGGGGTGTGTGCCAGGACGGCCAGTTCGACCCGGTCGAGCAGCGGCTCGTACGGGACGGGGGGCAGCCAGGCCGTGGTCACCGGCTCCGCGTCGGCGAGGCCCGGCACGACGGGCGGGACGGGCGGGGTCGGCTGGATGTACGGGGTCTGCACGGTCACTCCTTCACGGCGCCGGCGAGCAGGCCGGAAACGAAGTGGCGCTGCAGCGCCAGGAACACGAGGGCCATCGGGACCGCGGCGATCGCGGTGCCGGCGAGGATTGCTCCGTAGTCGGTGTCGTCCAGGCCCTGGAGCGAGGCGAGGGCGACCGGGACGGTGAACGAGGAGCTGTCGCGCAGCACGATCAGCGGCCAGATGAAGTCGTTCCACTGGTAGAGGAAGAGGAAGATCGCCAGGGCGGCGAGGGCGGGTTTCATCGGCGGCAGGGCGACCTTCCAGAACAGTTTCAGTTCGCCGCAGCCGTCCATCCGCCCGGAATCGAGGAGCTCTTGGGGCAGGGCGGACATGGACTGGCGCATCAGGAAGATCCCGAAGGGCAGGGCGAGGTTGGGGGCGATGACCGCCTGGTAGGTGTCGAGCCAGTGCAGGTCGGCCATCATCCGGAACAGCGGCACCAGGGTGACCTGGACGGGGATCACCAGGCCCAGCATGATCAGCCCGAACAGCCCGTTGCTGCCCCGGAACCGGTAGGTGGCGAAGCCGTATCCGGCGAGGGTGCAGACGGCGCCCGCGCACACCGTGTAGAGGACGGCGATCAGCAGGGAGTTGACCAGGACCCGGCCGAAGTCGGCGGTTTCCTGGAGCGTGGCCAGGTTGTCGGGCAGGTGGCCGCCGGGGATCAGGGGCGGCGGGCTGGAGAAGATCTCCTGGGAGCTGTGCGTGGCGGCGACCACCAGCCAGTAGAAGGGCACGACGACGACGGCGAGCACGATCGCGAGGCCCGAGGTGAGCAGGATGCCGCGACCGCGGCGGGCAGCGGTGGTGGTCATGTCTTCTCCCCCAGGATCCGGAACTGGATCAGTCCGAGGATTCCGATCAGGACGGCCAGGGCGTAGGCGATGGCGGACGCGTAGCCGAAGTCGAAGTATTTGAAGGCGTTCTGGTAGAGGTACACGCCGATGGTGAGGGTGGCGTTGTCCGGCCCGCCGCCGGTGAGGACGAACGGCTCGTCGAAGAGCTGGAGGGTCCCGATGGTGGACAGGACCGTGGTGAGCAGCAGGGCGGGCCGCAGTCCGGGCAGGGTGACGTGGCGGAAGGTCTGCCAGGCGCCCGCCCCGTCCACGGCGGCGGCGTCGTACAGCTCGGCGGGCACGGTCTGCAGGCGGGCCAGCAGGATCACCGCGTTGTAGCCGGTGTAGTGCCAGGTGAGCGCGAGGCCGAGGGAGATCCGCGCCCACAGCGGGTCGGTCAGCCAGGGCACGGCGTCCAGGCCGGCCAGCCCGAGCACCCAGTTGACCAGGCCGTAGTCCTTGTTGAGGAGGACGGAGAAGGCGATGCCGTAGGCGACCAGGCCGGTGACCATGGGCAGGAAGAAGCCGAGGCGGAAGACGCTCCGGCCGTACAGCAGCCGGGAGTTGAGGGCCACGGCGAGGCCGGTGGCGAGTGCCAGCATCAGCGGGACCTGGACGAGGAGCACCACGGCGGTGTTCTTCAGGGCGGTCCAGAACAGCGGGTCGTGGAGCAGCCGGGTGTAGTTGTCCGCGCCGGCGAAGGTCTCCTTCCCGCCGACGGTCGTATGCAGGCTGAGGACGAAGGACGAGCCGATCGGGTACAGCTTGAAGGCGGCGAAGAGCAGCAGGGCGGGCAGTACGAAGAGGTACGGGGCGAGCCGGCGGCGGCTCCGGGGGCGGCGGGCCGCCGCCCCCGGAGCGGGAGCGGCGGGGGTGCGCGTACGGATGGGGGCGGCGGCGGTCATCGCCGGACCTTGCGTCCCGTCTGGGCGGCGAGCTGGTCGGCCGCGTCGGCCAGGACCTTCGCCGGATCGGCGCCCTTGAGCAGGACCTTGGACTGGGCGTCGGTGACGAGCTTGAGGGCCCGGGCGTAGTCGGCGGTGTAGTGGAAGGGGGATGAGGGGGCCTTGAGGGCCTCCAGGAAGATCTCGCCCTTCTTCTGGCCGCTGAAGAAGGGCGAGGGCTCGTGGAACACGTTGTCCTCGTAGGCCTTCATCAGGGCCGGGGCGATGCCCTTGCTGCGGTAGATCTTGACCTGGGAGGCCGGGCGGGTCAGCACGAACTCGATGAAGGTCCAGGCGGCGGCCTGGTGCTTGCTGCTGCCCGCGACGGCGAGGTGGGTGGAGTTCACGGTGGCCGCGGTGGGGCCACCCCGGCGCACGGCCGGGGGCAGCCGCACCTTCCACTTGCCGGCCTCGTCCGGGACCTGCTCCTCGACGACGCCGCCGAACCAGGTGGGCGAGGGGTGAACGGCTGCGGTGCCCTTCTTGAGGGCGCTCATCAGGGCGTTCCAGCCGCCGGAGAGATCGTTGACCAGGCCGGCGTCGTTCATGGTCTTGATGAGGGTCATGGCCTTCACGGCCTCGGGGGTGTCGAGGGTGATCGCCCCGTCCTGGTCGAAGTAGGAGGTGCCCTGGAGCTGGAGCAGCATCTGGAAGAAATTGGCGGCGTCGGGCTGGGAGGCGGGCTTGTCGATGCCGAGCAGGAAGGCGCCGGTCTTGGCCTTGAGCTGCCGGCCGGCCTCGATGGTCTCGTCCCAGGTCTGCAGTCCGGCGACGTCGATGCCGGCCTTCTCGAAGAGGTCAGCCCGGTAGTAGAAGCCGGCCGAGTTGGCCTCCCAGGGAAGGGCGTTGACCCGCTTGCCGTCGGGGGAGACGGTCTGCCACAGGCCCTGGGCGAAGGCGTCCTTGTGGGCGGTCGCGCCGAGCGGGCCGAGGTCGGCGAGGGCGCCGGGGAACTTCTCGACGTAGCCCGGGAGGTAGTCGACGCCGATGTGCAGGACGTCGGCGAGGCCTTGGCCGCCGGCGGCCATCGCGGTGGTGATCTTGTCCCAGATGGCGGGGTTTCCGATGTCCTCGATGGTGACCTGGATGTCCGGGAACTTCTGGTTGAACTCCGGTATCAGGGCCTTCAGTTCGGCGGCCGGGCCCTGCCAGGACCAGACCGAGATACGACCGCTGGCCGGGTCGCCCGCGCTGCCCGAGGCACTGTCGGCGCCGCTGCCGGAGCAGGCGGTGAGCCCGGTCAGGCCGGCCCCGGCGGCCAGCGCGCCGACCGTCTTCAGCGCTCTCCGACGTCCCATACGTTCCAGTTCCATGGCTGATCCACCCCTGCTCGCACCGTTGCGGTAGCTGACTGGCCGGAACTCAACCACGCCGTCCGTCACACTTGCAAGAGTTCGATGAAATCTTTCAGTTCGGCCTGGCAGAAAGTTCTGCCGGATCCATTGCAAGCCTTCCTGAAGCGTTGCTAGCGTGCCGCGCGCCGAGATCCGGCCGTCCGACCCGGGAGAACCCGATGCCGCTTTCCCCTGTGCCGCTGCTGTCCGCGCTCGCCCTGCTCGCACCGCTCACCTTCCTCGACCCCGGCTTCGAACAGGGCGGTCAGGGCTGGGAGTTCGGTCCGGGAACCGGGGTGGCCACCAACTACCCGCACGGCGGGAGCAGACTGATCTACCTCGATGCCGGGGCGGGCCGGAAGGTCGCACAGACCCTCACCGCCACCGAGCGGGGCAGCTACGACGTGTCGGCCTGGATCGCCACCGGCGGCCCGAACGGCCGCTACGTCGCCCGCGTCAACGGCACCGAGCGGGCGGCCCTGACCCTGCCGGCCGCCTCCAACTACCGCCGCTACACGCTGAGCCGGATCGCGCTCGTGCCCGGCGACCGGCTGGAGATCGCCTTCGAGTCCGGGGACGGCTGGGTCAACGCCGACGACCTGATGCTCTCCCCCGCCGCGCCCGCCGACCCCAGGGTCAGCTCCTCCGACCCGAAGATCGTCGAGATGTTCGACTGGTCCAAGCGCAAGGCCAACAGCTGGGTGCACCTGCCCGGCACCCCCGGCCCGCTCAACGTGGACGAGAACCGCACCGGCGGCACCGGAACCGGCACGTACGGGCCCTCCTACTGGGCCGGCTATGCCAACCGCAGCGGCTACTACTCCCGCGACATGGCCCACCAGCTGGCCGGCGCGGGCGTGCTCGGCCTCTCCGCCGAGAACAAGGCGATGCTCAGGTCCTTCGCGGCAACCGCCACCGCGCAGCACAAGTACTACCCGGTGTGGGCACTGAACTTCGACAACGGCACCCCCCTCGCCATCGACTACCGCAGCCCGACCAACTTCGTCCGCGAGGTGCCCGCCCCCTTCGAGCTGGTGCAGAAGGCCGAGGAGGCCTACCGCTGGAGCGGGGACCGCAGTTACCTCGACGACCCGGTGCTGTGGGACTTCTACCGGCACACCACCGGCGAGTTCGTCGACCTCCACAACGGCCTCAAGGACAACGGCACCGTGAAGGTGGCCGAGGGCACCGGCGGCGGCATCTTCCAGGGCACCGCCAGCTACAACGAGCAGAGCGGCGAGCCGCTGGCCGAGGCGGGCGACGCGATCGGCTCCCAGTACCAGGCCTACCTGGCGATGGCCTCGCTGGCCCGGGCGAAGGGGGACTGCGAGCTGGCCGACGCCCACGAGCGTCGGGCCAAGGACCTCAAGACGTACTACAACACGGTGTGGAGCGGCTCCGGCTCGGGCGCGGACATGGTACGCGGCTACACCACCGACGGGCGGGCGCTGACCGGCTGGGGCAAGGAGAACAGCTGGTTCATGCCGATGAAGCAGATCATCGACCCGGGCGCCCGCCGGGAGGCCTACCTCGACTACATCGACCGCGAGGCCTCGGGCCCCGGCCGCCCCGACAACATCGAGGCCCTCACCTACCTGCCCGACACCTTCTTCACCAACAACCGCAACGACACCGCCTGGAAGTGGATGAAGGAGGTGTACGACCGGAAGGACGTCCAGCACGTCAACGCCAAGCAGGGCACCAACGGCGACTACCCGGAGGTCTCCTTCACCCTCCTCGGCCAGACCGTCCGCGGCCTGATGGGCGTCACCCCCGACGCCCCCGCCCGGACCCTCACCACCCAGTCCCGGCTGCCGTCCGGCATGGACTGGCTGAAGATCGACGACCTGCGGGTCGGCGACTCCGGCTTCTCGCTGCGGCACGACGGCGCCACCCGGTCCACGCTGGCCAACACCGCGGGCAGTGCCACGTACTCCTGGGAGGCCCGCTTCCCCGGCCGGCACAACCGGATCACGGTCAACGGGGTGCCCCGGCCGGCCCGGACCAAGGTGGTGGACGGAGTGACGTACACCTACACCACCACGGCGGTCGCCCCGGGCCGGACGGCCACCGTCCGGGTCGGTTAGCTCTCCTGGAGGTCCCGGTTGGGGCTCCCCGGCGGGTCGAAGAGCAGCAGGCCGTTGCGGGTGGCGACGGCGATCTCGCCGGCCGGGGAGACTGCCAGGCCGGTGCAGGGGGAGGGCAGTTCGACCCGGTGGCCGGGTTCCCCGCCGGCCACCGGGCGGATGTGGAGCTCACGGGTGCCGGCGGCGACGTACGCGTGGCCGCCGGGGAGGGGTGCGGCGTGCCGGACGGGGTGCGGGGTGGCGTGGTCCGCGGTCGCGCGGAGCACCCGCCCGCGCCCGCGCCGCAGCAGCCGCTCCCGGCCGAGCAACCGGAGTCCCTCCAGCGGCGGTTCGGGGTCGGCGAGGGCGGCGAGCAGGTCGGTCAGCGCATGGAACCGGGCCCGGTCGCCGTGCACCAGCAGTACCCCCGGCCTCCGGTCGAGGACGGCGGTGAAGGCCGCCCGTACTCCGGACCCGTCGAGCCGCGCGCGGGCCCACCGGCCGGTGGCCGGGTCGGCGAGCCAGATCCCTTCGTCCGTCTCCGCGAACCCGAGGGTGTGGCCGGCGCAGCGCACGGCCCAGGCATCGTGCAGTGCGGCAAGCCGGACGTGGTCCGTGTCGTACCGGGACCATTGCGGGTATACCGGCACGGGTTCCGGGCGCAGGTTGTGCAGCAGGGCACGGTGCCTGCCGGTCCACAGCAGCTGGTGCAGCAGCGGGCCGCGCGCCAGGTCCTCGACGGCGAGGAAGCCGCGGCCGGCCGAGAGGGAGAGCAGGTCCTCCCTCTCCCCCGCCGGGTCCGGCAGTGCGGTCAGCCGCTTGCGGCCCGGACCGTTCTCGTGCGGTACCGCGAGCCGCAGCGGGGTCCCGGCCGGGGCGAGCGCCGCCGGATCGGCGAAGTCCCAGTACTCCACCAGCCCGTGGTGGTTCCGGGCCACCACAAGCGCTCCCGGAGCGGGCCGGCGGGCCGCGGTCACCGCGCGATAGCCGCTGCCGCAGGCCGAGGCGAGCCGCCGGACCGTCGTACCGTCGGCCAGGTCGTGCACCAGCAGCCCGTCCCGGCCGTCCGGGGAGACACAGACCGGCCGGTCGCCGAGGGAGGTGGTGGCGACGGCAAGCCCGGAGGGGACCGGTTCCCGGCCGTCCGTCAGGGTCCAGCCGCCGCCCGGCTCCCGGACGAGCAGGTGCAGGCCGCCCCCTGTGTCACCGCAGGCGAGGCCGCGGTCCTCGGGGCACAGGGAGCGGATCCGGCGGTCGGTGCGGCGCTCCCACACCGGGTGCAGCATCCCGCTCTCGTCCGGCTCGTGGACGGTCAGCCGGTGGTCGTCCCCCGTACTGGCCAGCCACAACCCCGGGCCGGCGGCCGTGACGAAGGACAGGGCAGCGACCGGGCGCCGGTGCGCGGCCACCGGGCCGGAGAGCAGCCGCCCGCCGGGCAGGGACCACAGCCGCAAACTGCCGTCCTCGGCGCCGCCCGCGAGCCGGCCCGAGCCGTCCGGGGCGAGGGCGAGCGCGGTGAGCCAGGCACCGGCCGCGCCGCCGTCGGCGGCCGGCGGGTTCTGCCCGAACGGGCGCCCGCCGTCCGCCAGGTCCCAGCACAGGACCCGCCCGTCGTCGGTACCCGCGACGACCACGTCCCGGCCGCGGACCCGGCCGGCGCACAGCGCGGTGACCGGGCCCGGCGCGGTGAACTCCTGCTCGCGCACCGGCACTCCGGCGTCCAGCAGCAGGATCCGGACCCGGCCGAGGCCCACGTACCGGGTGGTGGCCACATAGTCGAGGCCGTCCGCGGTCCGGCCGCACACGGCGTGGGCGAGGGAGTCCGTCCGTTCCCTGATGCCCGATGGCAGCGGCTCGGCCGGACGGCTCCACAGTTCGGCCCGCCGGCGGGGATCCCAGCAGCGGATCCCGAGGTCGGCTCCGACGCTGACCAGACAGGGAACACCGGCCGGTCCCCGGATCTCACCGAGGGCCAGCACGGGCACATCGTGCGCGACGAGTTGCTGGGCGTCGACGGCGTACGGGGTGGGCAGCAGCCGGACGATGCCGTCCGAGCCGCCGAGGCTCCGGATGCCGTCCACCCGGGCCAGGGACCACACCTCGTGCTCGTCCTCCTGGCCACCGATGCGCTCTCCGGAGACCAGGTCGTAGAGCTGGAGGCCGCGACCGCCGCCCCAGACGGCCACACAGTCCGTCACACCGATACGGAAGGCCGACAGCCGGCCGCCCCACCGGCCGACGTGCAGCGGGCGTCCGATGGGACGGCCGCTCTCGACGTCGATGCGGTGGACGAGGCCGTCGGCGGTGGCGGCGGCGATCAGCCACTGCCGGTCCGACCGCAGGACGGCCACCGAGGTGACGATGTAGGGCCACTTCAGTACGGTCCGGGCGGGCTCCTCCGAGGCGGGGTTCATCGGGGTGATCTGCACCCGCCCGTCCCGCCCGCCCGACACCAGCAGCCGCCCCAGCGGATGAGGGTGGATCACCGCCATGGCGAGTACCGCGGCCCGGTGCTCGCTGGGGATCGTCTCGCCCACGATGCCGGCCTCGAAGACGTCGCCCATCTGCATCACATCGCCGTCGGCCAGGCCCAGCAGGAAGGTGCCCTCCGGCAGACCGTCCGGCACGGCACAGGCGGTGACCGGGCCGAAGTCGCCGCCCAGCGAGTAGACCAGCTCGGCGGCACGCTGGTGGGACCGTTCCCGGACCTGCTCCCGCTGGTAATCGTCCGCGACCCGGTTCACCGCACGGGTGAGCCGCCGCCGCGCAGGACCGGCGTCGAGACGGTAGACGAACACCTGGGTGGACGAGATCCGCAGGATCGCGCGACCGCTGGCACCTCGGCGGAGGACGACCGCCACGTCCAGGGGACTGCGCCGCAAGGAGTCGGGCTCGTCGGGCGGCAGGGGCAGCCGCCAGGAGGTCGTGTCACCCGTCCGGACGTCGAAGACCCGCAGCTCCCAGGCGGATTCCAGCGGCGAGGTCCGCCGGCCGTAGGGCGCGGCGTTGTCCTCCGGTTCCCGCGGGATGAAGTCGTCGAGCACCACCGCTGCCCGGCCGTGCTGCCCGGGCAGCGCCGTCCAGGGGCCTCTGCGCAGCCATTGCGGCCCCGGGACCGGGATGTCGGCGGCCTGCTCCCCCGAATCCACGTCGCACCGGAAGAAGGCCCGCGTGTCCCGCAGCCCGCAGAAGTCCGCGCCGCCGTCGGCCCGCGGCACCACCAGCCCCGTCCAGTCCGACAGCCCGGCGTAGTCCCGTTTGCCGCCGTGCGGGTTCCACACCGCCCAGCGGGCCCGCCACTCCGGCCGGTCCTCCCCCGGCGCCGGGTCGCAGGAGTCGGCGAGGGCCCCGGCGCCCCGGCAGACGGCGGCCAGGCGGAGCCGGGCGCGGGCCTCCGGGGTGGCGGGGCGGCCGTCCAGGCTGCGGAGTTCGGCCTCCCGTTCCCGTACGGCTGCGCCCGCCCGGCGGCCGGCCGGGGTGCGCAGGCCGGGCAGTGCGGCCATCAGCTGGCCGGGGGCGCAGGTCAGGACGTACTCGGCGTCCTGGACCAGCTCGTCGAGGACGCCGGCCGCGCCCGCGTGCAGGGCCAGATAGCGGCGTACGTACGGGTGGGCGGAGCGCCAGCCGCCGGGGAGGCGGTCGGTGGCGGCCCGCAGGACGGCGGTGACGGTCGCCTCGACGGCGCGTTCGTCCCGGCCCTCCCGCAGGTACTCGATCAGGGCGCGATGGTAGACGCGGTAGACGGAGCCGCCGTCCTCGACGCTCTCGACCATGTACGAACCGGCTTCGTCCCGGAGTCGGAACAGGTCGGCATCGCCGTACGGGCGGCCGGCCAGGGCGGTGGCCAGCTGGGGCCAGATCCCCGCCCAGGGCAGGCCGACGCCCTGGGCGAAGGCGAGCGGTACCAGCAGGTCGCGGGCGGTGGCGGCGCGGTCGCCGAGCCGCTGGCGGAGATCGCGTTCCATGGCCTCGCCGGGCAGCCGGGGCAGGGCGTCCCGCCAGGCCTGGTCCGAGGGGTCGGGGACGCGGATCTCGCGGGCGACCGTACGGGCGGTGATCCGGGCGACCAGGAAGGACCGGCCGGCGGCTTCGGCGATGGCCTCGGCGACCGCGTCCACCCGCTGCGGGTCGGCGGCGGCCAGCACCGAGCCGGGCCCGGTGAGCAGGGCGCGGACGTACGCGCGGACCGCGAGCGGGTCGGCGTACTCCTCCTCGTCGAGGTCGATGCGCAGGGCCGAGGCGGGCAGCCGCCGGGCCACGTGTCGGCGGGCGCCGAGCAGCAGCCGCAGCGGGAGGCCGAGTTCGGGGTCGGCGAGCGGGAGGAGCAGTTCGTCGGTGGCGCCGCGCGGGTCGAGGGCCTCGTCCACCGAGTCGACGAGGATGACGAGGGGGTCGGTGCGGCGCTGCAGGGCGGCGGTGAGGGCGCCGAGGGTGTCGGCGGCGCAGTCCGCGGCGGCGGCGATCGCGTCGAGCAGCTGCCGGGTGGACTTGTGGCCGGCGTGCACGGCCGCGTGGACGGCTCCGGGGACGGGCAGGTCGCCGTCGGGCAGCCGGTCCCGGGGCACGGCGGCGGCCCGGACCGGGTCGGTGAGCAGGGTGACCATGCCGAGCAGGGAGGACTTGCCGGAACCGGGGTCTCCGGTGACCACGCAGAGCCGGTGGTGGGGGCGGGCGTCCAGCCAGCGGGCGGTGGCGTGCAGGGCCTGGTGGCGGCCGGTGAAGTCCCAGACCTCCTCGGTGGGGACGTCGGTGCCGCGCGCCCGGGGCAGGAAGTGGCTGAGGAGCTCCTCCCCGCGGGCGGTGCGCTCGCGGGCACGGAGCTCGACGAGCCGGTCGATCTCGTCGACCTTGAGGTCGGCGGCGCCCGGGACGTACCAGGGGTTGGGCAGGAACTCGGGGATGGCGGCGGAGGCCTGGCCGAGCGACCAGACGGGCCGCTGCCACTCGGGGACCTGCGGGTCGGTGCTGACGGCGGCCATCACGTGTTCGAGGCTGATGGCGGCGGGCGCGCGGCCTGCGGTGGCGCGGCTGCGGACGGCGCGTTCGAAGGCGGCGGGCAGGGCGCCGGGGCGGGTGACGTCCTTGCGGCGGGAGGCGGCGATCAGGGCGAGGCCGGTGGTGTGCGGTTCCCCGGGCCCGGCGGCCGGTCCGGACGGGGTGCGGAACCGGCGGGCCTGGAGGGCGGCATGCAGGGCGTCGTCGGTACCGGCCTCGGCGTTGCAGCAGTCGAGGAGCAGCAGGACCCGCTCCAGCGGGGTGTCCTCCCAGATCAGGGAGACCAGTTCGGCGGTGGGCAGGGCGGTGCCGCGCAGGTCGTCGGGGTCGGTGTCGGCGAGCATCAGGTGGTGGACGCCGCTGGAGGGCGCCACCGCGCCGTGGGCGGCGACGTAGCAGACGAGATAGTCGTCGGGGCGGCGGGCGGGGTCCCGGCAGAAGGTGCGAAGGGTACGGGTGAGCTCCTCGCGGGTGGGGTCGAGCCAAAGCGGGCGCTCCGGGCTGGCGCCGGGCGCCGGGCCGGCGCCCGGAGCGACGCTCCGGGCGGTGCCCGGGCCGGTGCCCGCGCCCGGCCGGGTGACCGGCTCGTAGCCCAGTTCCGCGAAGAGCGCGGTCATCCGGCGGACGTCCGCGGCGAGTTCCGGCACGTCGTGGTCGGGATGCCCGGCGATGTGGGCGACCGCCGTGGCCAGCACGAAGCGGCGCGGGCGGTCAGAGGCCGCCCCGCTCACCGCACTCCCCCGGCAGCAGGCACGCAGCTGCGCGGGCGGTCAGCGGAGTCCGCAGCCATCGGCGACGGCCGCGCCGGCCGCTGCGGAGTCGAGGTAGCGGGCCATGTCGTGGGCGTGCGCGCCGTTGTGCACCAGATGGCTGCGGACCCGCTCGCCGAACAACGGCCGCAGGTCCTTGGCCAGGGCGACCACATCGCCCTCGTCGGCAATGTTGGTCCACTGCTCGACGGAGCCGGGCCAGTCGCCCGGCGCGCCGCCGTCCGGCAGGCTGAGCCGGTCGAAGACCAGGTTCCGGATGCCCAGCGGGGAGCCGACCGTCAGCAGCGCGCGGACCGGCCATTCGGGGTGCGCGGCGAGGGTCTCGTACGCGACCACGCTGCCCAGCGAGTGGCCGATGAGCAGCCGGGTGTCGGGGCCGATGCGGGCGGCGACCCGGTCGGCGACGGCCGGGCGGACCCCGGGCTCGCAGAGATAGCGCCGGACCTGTCTGAGGTCGGCGACCAGGGCGCGCAGCGCGAGCCCGGAGAAGAACCGGGACCGGCTGAGCGCATCGAGGGCACGCTGGACCGACCGGGGGGCGCGGGCCAGGGTGGGTTCGTCGGGCGGTACCACGGCGGGGTCGGTGCGGGCGGCCTCGGCCCACAGCAGCCGCAGCAGCTCCGCCTCGAACTCCGGCTCCACGTCGGCGGCGTCCCAGGGCGGTTCGTGGCCGGACAGCACCCGGCCGGGCGGCCGGAACAGGTCGCCGTAGAACACGCAGACCAGGTCGGCGGGGTTCAGCCGGTCCTGGTGGCCGGCCCGGCGCAGGCCGTCGGCGAGTGCGGGCCACCACCGGCCGTGCTGTTCCTCTTCGCCGCCGAACTGCTGACCGATGCCGTGGACACAGACCACCCGCGCCATCGCACCCCCCTCGCCCAAGTCCCTTGCGCGTCAATGACCTTAACCACAACCGAGGCTCCCGGACCTCGTTCGGAGGGACCTTATTGGGTGGAAGCGCATCCCGCGGGTTCCTACAGTGGGGCGTCTCTTACAGGAACAGGTCGGGTCAGGTCACCATGCGCACGCACTATCCCCGGACCCCGCATCTGCCCTGGTCACCGGGAGCCTCCTCGGACGACGTCCGCAGCGCCGGGCTCGCCGGCCTGGCCGGGCGCGAGGTCGTGGTCACCGAAAAACTCGACGGGGAGAACACCACCCTGTACGCGGACGGGCTGCACGCCCGTTCGCTGGACTCCGGTCACCATCCGTCGCGGGCCTGGGTGAAGGGGCTGCACGGGCGCATCGGGGCCGGGATCCCGCCGGGCTGGCGGGTGTGCGGGGAGAACCTGTACGCCCGGCACTCCCTGGCGTACGAGGACCTGGACAGCTGGTTCTACGGGTTCTCGGTCTGGGACGACACCGGCCGCTGCCTGGACTGGGATTCCACCGTCCGGTTCCTGCGACGGCTGGGGGTGCCGGTCCCCCGGGTGCTGTGGCGGGGCGTGTTCGACGAGCGGGCGCTGCGCCGGCTGCGGCTGAACACCACCCGCCGCGAGGGGTACGTGGTCCGGACCGTCGAGGGCTTCGGGCAGGCCGAGTTCGGGGCGCGGGTGGCCAAATGGGTACGGGCCGGGCACGTGGTGACCGACACGCACTGGATGCACGCGGCCGTGGTGGAGAACGGGCGGGGCCCGGCCGCCGCGCTGTGGGACGTCCGGTCGGGGGCGGACCCCGACCCGGCGGCACTGCTGGCGGCGGCGGGCGTGGCTGGTGCCGGGCCGACGGACGGCGGGGCCGGTGGGGTCGGCGGGGTTGGTGGGACCGGCGGGGCCGGCGGGGAGGCCGTGGCAGCCGCCGTGCAGGAGGTCACCGGCCGGCTCGGGCTGCTCCGGGCGACCGGGGACGCCCGGCTGGCCGGCGTCCTCGCCGCGGCCCTGCACGGCGCCCGCCGGCCCGGGCTGGCCGCGCGGCTCGCCGCCCCGCTCGGGCTGCCGCTGGCTCGCCGGATCGCCGACCTGGTCGGCCTCCATCCGCTGCTGCACCTCCCGTACCCCGACGAGGGGCGGCGGGCCGGGCTGCTGCGGCTGGCGTCCGCCGCCGACCTCGGCCTGCTGCACGCGGTGTCCGCCGCGGCCCTGGCCGGGCGGACCGGCCCGGAGGCGGCGGAGGCGCGCGGTCACCTGGAGTGGTCCGAGCTGTACGCCGAGGACGCCGGGCTGCTGGCCGGACCGCCGCTGGAGCCGCTGCGGGCCGGACTGCGCGAGGCCCTCGCCGGGCTGGACCCCGAGGCCGCCGACCGCTGCTGGGCGGAGGCCCGGGAGGCGTACGCCCGGGGCCGGATCTCCACCGTCGAGGAGGCGGTGGCGGCGACCTGGCGGTGGCGGGACGGGGCATTCCCCCGGCTGATCCAACTGGTCGGCCCCTCGGGCAGCGGCAAGAGCACCGTGGCGCGCACCCTGCCGGGCACGGGCGCGTACGTATCGCTGGACGAGCTGCGCTCCGAGCGCGGCGACCGGGCGGACCAGCGGGCCAACGCGGAGGTGCTGCGGGCCGGTCTGGACCGGCTGGACAAGGCGCTGGCCGGCGGGGGCACAGTGGTGTGGGACGCCACCTCGCTGACCGATCGGCAGCGCGGGCCGGTGCTGGGGGCGGCCGGGCGGCACAACGCCCTGGTCACCCAGCTGGTGCTGGTGGTGGACGAGGCGGAGCTGGTCCGGCGCAACGGCGTCCGGCAGCACCCGGTGCCCGCGGCGGTGCTGGCCGGGCAGCTGCGCCGGTTCGCCCCGCCGTACCCGGGGCGGGCGCACCGCACCTGGTACGCCGGTCCGGACGGCGTGGTCGAGGACCGGGCCGGCGGCCTGGCCGAGGGCGGCGAGGACGGCGTGTGGGATGAGCGGGCCGAGTGGGGCCAGCGGGGCGAGTGGGGCGTGAGGAACTGATGCGGACCAGTGAGGAGATCTACCACCAGGTGCGCTGGGATCCGCGCCTGGACCCGGCCCGGTTCGTGCTCGGCCTGCTCCAGCGCGGGGCCCCGCCGAAGCGGATTCCGCTGCCCGCCTTCGTGCCGGGCGGCGATATTCCGTGGCACCGGGTGCTGTTCGTCGAGGCGGACGGGGAGCTGGTGTGGGACCGGGGCAGCGGGCTGGACCGGGTCGGGATGTCGGAGGCCGGGCGGGTGCGGGAGCCGCGGCTGCTGCGGTCCCCGTTCTTCACGGCGCGGACGCCGTACGCCTGGGACGGGAGCCGGTGGGGTCCGGCGGAGGGCCCCGGGCCTAAGTCGCGGCCCGCGGCCGGTGCCGGGCTGCGGCTGCTGACCTGGAACACGCTCTGGGACCGGTACGACGGCGAGCTGATCGACACCGCGCGGCGCCGGCCGCTGCTGCTCGCCGCGCTGGCGGCGGCCGGGGCGGAGGTGATCGCCCTGCAGGAGGTCGAACCGGAGCTGCTGGACATGCTGCTGGCGGCGGACTGGGTGCGCGCCGGATACACGCTGGGCACCGATCCCGGCGGCCGGGACGTGGACGGCAGCGGGCTGCTGCTGCTCAGCCGGCTGCCGGTGCGGGAGGCGGGCGTCCATGTGCTGGGCCCGCACAAGGCGGTCACGGCGGTGGTGGTGGAGACGGCCGGCGGACCGCTGGTGGTGGCCGCCACCCACCTGACGAGTGACCATTCGGAGCGCGGCGGGGAACGGCGGGAGGCCGAACTGGCCCGGCTGGCCGAGGGGTTGGGCGGGATCGAGGGGGACCTCGTACTGCTGGGCGACTTCAACGACGGGCGGAACGGCCGGGAGGGTCCGGCCGCCGCGCTGGGGCTGCGGGACGCGTGGACGGAGGCGTACGGTCCGGCGGACCGCACGCCGACCTTCGACCCCGCGGCCAATCCGCTGGCCGCGGTCTCCTCGCTGACCGGGCGGGCCTCGCGGCTGGACCGGGTGCTGCTGCGGGGCGGCGGCCGGGTGGCGGGCGCGGGCCTGCTGGGGGACGTACCGGAGGCGGACGGGCTGTTCATCTCGGACCACTACGGCGTACGGGCGGACCTGTCCTTCGGTCCGGCGGCCGACCCTGTCGGCGTACTGGAGGTGCCGCCGACGCCCCGGACGGCGCTGGCCTGGCTGCCGCCGAAGGAGCTGTGGCCCGCGATCCAGCGGATCCGGCGGGCCCACGACCCGCAGATCGACCGGTGGCCGCCGCATGTGAACCTGCTGTTCGGCTTCGTGCCGGAGGCGGATTTCGAGCGGGCCGCGGAGCTGGTGGCGGCCGTGGCCGCCGGAAGGGCGGCGTTCGAGGTGCGGCCGGCCGGGGTGCACAGCTTCGGGCACCGCGAGGACGCCACGGTCTGGCTGGACCCGGCCGGGGCCGGGGAGGCGCCCTGGCAGGAGCTGTACGCGGCGCTGGCGGAGCGGTTCCCGCGCTGCCGGGGGCGGTCCTCGGGGTTCACCCCGCACCTGTCGCTGGGCCGTACGCCGGACCCGCAGCGGCTCGCCGCCGAGTGCTCCGAGGCGCTGGCCGGGCTGCCGGCGACCCGACTCGGGGAGCTGGCACTGCTGTCGCGACGCGGTGCGGAGCCGATGCGGGTACGGGCCACGGTGGCGCTGGGCTCCGGCGAGGTCCGCTGGGTGCCGGAGCCGGCCGAGGCCGGCGCGGCCGAGGCGGGCGGGCCGGGGTTCGCCGAGGCGGTGGCGGCGCGGGTGGCCGCCGCGCTGGGCGGGGACGCGGTGCTGGAGACGGTCGGGTCGCGGCGGATGGGCTGCGCGCTGCCCGGTGCGGATCTGGACCTGGTCGCGGTACTGCCCGGCGAGGCCGACCTGGCGGCGGCCGAGGCCAGGGTCGCCGCCGGGCTGCCGGAGGCGGAGCGGCTCCGCCGGGTGCCGGGTGCGCGGGTGCCGGGGCTGCGGTTCTCGGTGGGAGGGCTGGCGGTGGACCTGATGCTGGTGGGGTCGGGGACGCTGCCCCCGGCCGAGGCGGTGGCCCGGCGGACGGAGCTGGGCGAGGCCGCGGCGGTCGCGCTGAGCGCGGTGTCCGACGCGGATGCGGTGCGGGCGGCGGTCGGCGGTCGAACGGATGCCTTCGAAGCCCTGGCCCGGCAGGTGAAGGCCTGGGCCCGGGCCCGCGGCCTGGACTCGGCCCCGCACGGCGGCCTGCCCGGGCTCGCCTGGGCGGTGCTGGCGGCCCGCGTGGTGGCCAGGGCGGCGGAGCCCGCTGTGTCCGAACCGGACGGACTACTACGGGAGTTCTTCGCGACCTGGGCGGCCTGGGACTGGCGCCGGCCGGTGGCCCTGCGCGGGCCGGCGGAGCCGGCGGATCCGGCGGAGGAGCCCGTGCTGGTCCTGACCCCCTCCGCACCGGTACGGAGTTGCACCGGGCAGGTGTCGGCCGGGTTCCGGGACCTGCTGGTCCGGGAGCTGTACCAGGCCTGGGAGGCCCTGGAGGGCGGCGGCTCCGCGGAGGCACTGCTGTCGGCCCCGCCGCTGCACCGGCGGCACGCGGCCTGGGCGCTGGTGACCGTACGGGCGTACGGGCCGGTGGAGTTCGAGGAGACCCTGGGCCGGGTACGGGGCCGGATGCGGGCCCTCCTCGGCGCGCTGGAGCTGTCGGGCGCGCCCGACGCCCACGCCTGGCCCCGCCCGTACCGCACCAGCCCCACCTCGGCCCACTTCACCATCGGCCTCGGCCACACCCCACCCCCCGCGGCAGCACTGACAGCCCTCGCCGAAACATGGTCCCGCGACCTCCCCGGAGTGGAGGTCACCCGCGCGGACGGCGGCACGTTCCCAACCCTCCCCTGACCGGCCCCCGCGGCGGCGCCGGCCGCCCGCTCGGGCCGACGCGCGGCCGGACCCACCCGAGCCGGGGCGCAGGGCAGCGCCCCTGCCGCCCGCAACCGGCCGTCTCCGGCAGCAGAGCGCGCCCTCCGCCCGGTCCGCACAGCTGGCGGCAGCCAAGGCGGCTGGGGTGAATGGGGCTGGTGGGAAGATGGACGCATGCTTGACTTCACCCGGCTGTGGCCGGTCGTCGCCTCCGCCGAGGCCGACTGGCTCGCCGAGCTCTGCGAGGACGACGGGATCCTCGGCTTCCCCGTCCCCCGGCGGCCCGACGCCGCCTGGGTGCTCAACGCCATGTACGAGAGCGAGCTCGGGCCCGGCGTGGTCTCGCACGACGAACTGCTGCGGGCCGACATCGCCGCCGGGGACATCGAGGTGCCGCGCGGCGTGGGCGGTGTGGACTTCAGCAGCTCCACGGTGGGCGTCGCCACCGGCGGCGGGCTCGGCCGCGCCGAGCGCCCCGGCCCGGGATGGCGCCGGCTGCGCTGGGCCGAGCTGGCCGAGCGGACCGGGCACCCGATCGTCGCCGAAGGGAAGCTGCCCTCGTACCGCAGCGCACCCGACGCCACGCTCGCCGACGGCAGCTGGCCCGTCGGCATCGAGCCGCCCACCGAGGGCTCCCTGGACCGGGAGACCTGGAACCGGCTCATACGGATCCTCACCGACCTCAGCCCGGACGGCCCGGACACCCGCTGCTTCGCCTACTTCAGCCCGTTCCTGACCCAGGACTGGGACGACCTCCGCGCGTACCGCGTGGTCGGCGGGCGGCTCGGTGACGCACTCGCCCTGTACGACTACCCCGAGGTGGTCGCCAGCCCCTCCAACCTCTGGTCCGCCGACCGCTCCTGGGTCACCTACACCGACTGGGACCTGTGGGGCACCAAGGTCACCGGCCCGCCCGAGCTGGTCCGGGCCCTGCTCGAGGACACCGAGATCGAGGCCGTCCGGCTGCCCTGGGATACGTGAGTCGACACCTGAGTCCCCCTCCCCCCGGCGCGCACGGCACCGGGCCGGGCTGATATTCCTGGAGGGGTGACCGGAGACATCGCACCCACGCCGCACACCCCCGCCGCCGAGCGCCGCACCGACATGATCGAGTCGCTGATGGCGCGCTTCCCACAGGTGCCGCGGGAAGCGGTGATCAAGGAGGACCTGCTCCGCGGTGGCATCGCCTTCGACGAATCCGCGCTCAGCGACAACGAAGCGGGCGACGTCAAGCCCAAGTCGTACTTCATCTTCTCCTTCGACCACCGCACCCTGCCCGAACTGGGAGCCGCGGCCCTGCGCCGTCCGCCGGAGGAGATCGTGCTCACCGGCGGCCCGTACGACCTGCGCCGCACCGTGGTGTCGGTGCGGGTCAACCCCGCCTCCCCGTACCGGGTGGCGGCCGGCGAGGACGGCATGCTCGGGCTGTGGCTGGACGGCGTACGGATCGCCGATGTCGGGCTGCCGCCGATGCCGGAGTACTACCGTCACAAGCTGTCCAACGGGAAGTCCGTGATGGAGGTGGCCCCCACCATCCAGTGGGGCTACCTGATCTACCTGACGGTGTTCCGGGTCTGCCAGTACTTCGGCGCCAAGCAGGAGTGCCAGTACTGCGACATCAACCACAACTGGCGCCAGCACAAGGCGGCCGGCCGCCCCTACACCGGGGTCAAGCAGCTCGACGAGATCCTCGAGGCCCTGGAGATCATCGACCGGTACGACACCGCCAAGGCGTCCAAGGCGTACACGCTGACCGGCGGTGCCATCACCTCCCAGGTCGGCGGCAAGGACGAGGCCGACTTCTACGGCCAGTACGCGAAGGCCATCGAGGAGCGGTTCCCGGGCCGGTGGACCGGGAAGGTGGTCGCGCAGGCGCTGCCCCGCGAGGACGTCCAGCGGTTCTACGACTACGGGGTGCGGATCTACCACCCCAACTACGAGGTGTGGGACAAGCGCCTGTTCGAGCTGTACTGCCCGGGCAAGGAGCAGTACATCGGGCGCGAGGAATGGCACCGGCGGATCCTGGAGTCCGCCGAGGTGTTCGGTGCGCGCAATGTGATCCCCAACTTCGTCGCGGGTGTGGAGATGGCCGAGCCGTTCGGCTTCACCACGGTGGACGAGGCCATCGACTCCACGGTCGAGGGGCTGCGCTACTTCATGTCGCACGGGATCACCCCGCGGTTCACCACCTGGTGCCCGGAGCCCACCACCCCGCTGGGCAAGGCCAACCCGCAGGGCGCCCCGCTGGAGTACCACATCCGTCTGCTGGAGGCCTACCGGGCGACGATGGAGGAGTTCGGTCTGAGCTCCCCGCCCGGATACGGCCCGTCCGGTCCGGGCCGGGCCGTGTTCTCGGTGAGCTCCTTCATGGACAGCCTGCCGGCCAACGACGAGTGACCGGAGGATTGGCTACTCGTACTCCGTGCCGCCCTTGCGGGTGAGGTAGGCCGGGCTGACCGCCTTGGCGATGGCCCGGCCGCCGGTCACCGGGCTGTACCGCTCGGTGGCCGGCCGGATGACCACGCCCTCGCGCAGGTGCACGTCCCGGCCGGAGACCGACTCCCGGCCGGTGGCCAGCTCCAGCACCGTGTCGAGCTCGTACGGACCCTCGTACAGCCGGGGCACCAGGGGCAGTTCGCCGTCCAGCAGCGCAGCCGGGTCCAGCCAGCGGACCTGGCCGTCGATCTCGGCGGACACGTCGAAGACGGCATAGCCGGGTCCGGTGGTGCGGGCGTCGGATCCGTACGTCAGATCCTGGACGCCGGCTCCGAAGACCTCGCCGAAGATCCCGACCCGGGTGGCGCCGAGACGGGCCGCCAGCCTGGCCGCGGCCTCCGGGACGCCATGGGCCCGGACGGCCCGCCAGTACACGTTGCGCTCCTCCTCCTTCAGGGCCAGGCTCTTCGCCCCGAAGCCCTTGGAAGAGACGAGGACGCGCCCGTCCGCGGCGAGGTAGGTCAGCAGGCAGGCCGTACCGTGCAGCTTCTCGGTCAGGACCACCGGCTCGCCGGGCTCGAAGATGTGCGGATAGCGCTGCAGGTTCTCGATGTCGACCCAGGGCAGCAGCTCGGGGGCGGACTCCACCTCGCCGTTCATGGTGGTCGGGACCGGCGGCACCCATTTGGTGATGCCGAGCGTCTCGGCGAAGTCGGTGCCGTCCTCGGCCGCCGTCTTGAGGTCGGTGCCGTCGAGCGCGGACGGCAGGCAGACCAGGCCCTGGGAGAGCTCCCCGCGCAGCCGGACCGCCTTGACCCGGTTGGAGGCGCTGCCGGCCAGTCGGCCGGTCAGGCCCAGCTCCTCGATCAACGCATCGGGCAGCACAGCCTGTTCGGGTATGTAGAGGGCGATGTCCCCGGTGCGGTGGCGGCCCTTGGCGACCACGGCCCGGTAGAGGCCGACCTGGGCCAGCTCGAGGGCGTCGGCGTTGGGATGCGGGTGGATGGTCAGGACTTCGGCGGTGACTTTCAAGGTCGACATGGACCTCACCTTGGTCCGCCGATTTTCGTTGGGCGACCGGTTTTCGGCTCTGCTATGTGCTGAAGTGACTGGGTCAGAGACCTGAGAGACCATCAGCCCATCAGCTCGGAAGGACCGGACACCGTGGCCCATTCCTTATCCCGTCGCCGTCTCCTCGGCACCGCCGCAGCAGCCGGCGGTGCCGCCCTGCTGGGGCCGCTGGCTCCCACCGCCCGAGCGCAGCCGACACCGGCACCGGCACCGACCGCGGCGACCTGGCCGGAGACCGTGGCGATCCCGGCCGGATTCCAGCCCGAGGGCATAGCCGTCGGCCCCGGCGGCACGGCGTACACCGGCTCGCTGCTGGACGGTTCGCTGTACGGCTTCGACCTGGCGACCGGCCGGGGCCGGATGGTCAGCCGGGGCCAGGGGCCGATGTCGGTCGGGCTGAAGGTGGACCCGGTCGGCCGGCTGCTGGTCGCGGGCGGCAGCAGTGGCGAGATCCGGGTCGTGGACCCGCGCAGCGGCCGGATCCTGGCCACCCACCGGGCGGGAACGGGTACCTCCTTCGTCAACGACGTGGTGATCGGCTGCGGGGCGGCCTGGTTCACCGACTCCTTCCGTGACGTCCTGTACCGGCTGCCGCTGCGCTCCGGCCCGCCGGCCGCCCTGCCGCTGGCCGGGGAGTGGGTGCCCACCCCGCCCGGCGGGGAGTTCTGGGGCTCGAACGGCATCGAGCGGACCCCGGACGGCCGGGCGCTGCTGGTGGTGAGCTCGCAGGCGGAGGCCGTGTTCCGAGTGGACCCGCGGACCGGCGAAACCACCCGTACGGTCCTCGAGGGCGGTGGCTCGGTGACCAACGGCGACGGCCTGGTGGTCCACGGCCGGACCCTGTACGTCGTACGCAACTGGGCGTACGCCGTGGACGTGTTCCGGATCGGCGCGGACGGCCGCCGGGCGCGGTTCCTCCGGCGGATCACCGACCCCCGGTTCGACGAGCCGACCACGGCGGCGGTGCACGCCGGGCGGCTGTACGTGGTGAACGCCCGCTTCGACTCCGACTGGACCGACCCGGCGACCTCGTCCACGGTGGTGGCCGTGCCGCTGTAGGGCCGTACCGCTGTACGAAAAGGCGGTTCGTATGAGTTCCGGTGAGTTCCGGTGAGTTCCGGCGGGTGGACGCGTGGCGGAGCAGCTCCGGGCCTCCGCCACGGCCACGATGACGGCAGGTGCCACACGAGGAGGCCGTCGGATGCGGATCAGTCGCCGGGAAATCCTGCGCCGGGGTGCGCAGGCAGCCGCAGTGGGTGCGGGCACGGCATGGGCGGGCGGCCGTGCCGTGGCCGCCGGGTCCCGCGGTGCCCGAGACGACGGGAGCCCGGCCCCGGCTGCCTGGCGGCAGCTCGCGGGCGAACTCTCCCCGGGCGCCGGGCTCTACCTCCCGGGCAGCGACGGGTTCGGGGAGCTCGCCGTACCCGACAACCTGCGCTACGCGGGCGTCGTACCGGCCGGCATCGTGGCCTGCGCGAGCGAGCGGGACGTCCGGGCGGCCGTCCGCTGGGCGACGGCGCACGGCCTGCCGTTCTCACCGCGCTCGGGCGGCCACAACTACGCCGGCTACTCGACCACCCGCGGCCTGCTCATCACCCTGCGCCGGATGAATGCGGTGGCGGTCCGGGGAACCCGGCTGCTCCTCGGCGGCGGCGCCACCAACTCCGATGTGTACGCGGCGCGTTCGGCGAACCTGTACTTCCCGGGCGGACGCTGTCCGGGCGTGGGGATCGCGGGGCTGGCCCTGGGCGGCGGTCTCGGGTTCAACGACCGCAAGTGGGGTCTGACCTGCGACCGGCTGCGGGAGACCCGGGTGGTGCTCGCGGACGGCTCGCTGGTGCGGGCCGCCGAGGACGAGAACGCGGACCTGTTCTGGGCGCTGCGCGGCGGCGCGGGCGGCAACTTCGGCATCAACACCGGTTTCGTCTTCGACGCCACCCCGGTCGGCGAACTGTCCGCCACCGTCTTCGATCTGACCTTCGACCTGGGCGCGGGCGTGCTCGTGGCCGACCGCGTGCAGGAGATCCTGGCCGGCGACCGGGGCAACGACTTCGACGTCCGGGTGGGCTTCAGGAATCCCGGTGACGGCGGGGACCCGGTCGTGTGGCTGCTCGGGCAGCGGCTCGGCGACGAGGAGCGGCTGCGCCGGCTGCTCCGGCCGCTGCTGGAGCTCGGGCCGTCGAAGGCCTTCATCGAGCAGCGCGGGTTCTGGGCTGCTCAGGACTATCTCCTGGAGCCGCCCGGGCAGCCGAGCGCGGGCGCATCCAAGTCCCTGGTGCCCACGGAATGGCTGGACCCGCAGGCGGTCGAGCACATCATCGACTGGGTCCGCCGGTGGCAGCCGGGCATCCCCGGCAACCCCGGCTACGTCACCTTGTTCGCGATGGGCGGCAGGAGTGCCGAACCCTCGCCCGGCGAGACCGCGTACCCCCACCGCGACGCGACGTTCGTCATCGACATCGGCACCCACTGGTCCCCCGGCACCCCGCCGGAGACGGTCCGGGACCTGCTCGCCCAGACCCGCGCCGTGTACCGCACCCTGCGCCGCTCCCTGGCGACCTCAGCCGCGTACGTGAACTTCCCCGACCCCGACCTGCAGAACTGGCAGCAGGCCTACTACGGCCCCAACTACGACCGCCTCGTCGAGGTCAAGCGCCGCTACGACCCCGCCGGCCTGTTCCGCTACGACCAGGCGATCGGCAGCAGCCGACCGGGCTGACCGGGGTCATGAGCCGTAGAGGGCGGCGCGGGTGGCCGGGCCGAAGACGCCCGCGGGGTCACCGCGCAGGCTGCGGTCCCGCTGGAACTGTTTGACCCCGCGCTTGGTGTCGTCGTCGTAGACGCCGGTGACGGACACGTAGGTGAAGCCCTGTCCGAAGAGCGCCTGCTGCAGGGTCTCCACCTCGGGGCCGGTGGCACCCGTCCGCAGGGTGGCCCCGGACCTGTCCGGCCGGCCGGGCGACGGCGTGGGCTGCGCCGTGGCCCCGCCGGTCGCGGACGGGGACTTCGACGGGGTCGGCGGTGTGGAGGGCGGCGAGGTGGCGGGGCGGGTGGCGGCCGGGCCGGACGTGCCGGTACCGGCGGAGGTCGGGGCTGTCGGGTCCGCGTCCGCGCCACCCCCGCCCGGCAGGCCGGGGACGCCGCTCAGCGGCGGCGGCTCCACCGCCTTCGGCCGTCCGGGCTCCTGGGACGGCAGCAGCAGAAGCAGTCCCGCCGTCACCGCGACGGCGGTCAGCCCGAGGAACAGCAGCGGCGTACGGGAGCGCCGGCGGGCGGGCTCCCGGCGCCGGGAGCCGCGCGCGGCGGCATACGGGGACACCGGCGGGACCGGTGGCCGCAGCGGGGCCGGCTCCGGCACGGGCGGTGGCCAGGATCCCGCCGGAGCGGGGTGCCCCGGTCCGGCCGGTGCATAGGGGCGTACGAGCGGGCCGTCTTCGGCGACGGGACCGCCCGGGTCACGGGGGTGGGACACGGTGGGCTCCTGGCAGGCGCAGGGGCTCGCGCGGCACTGCGCCCCCGGCCCCGGCGGCACTCTCGCGCACCCCGCACTCCAGGTCAAACCCGGTTCACCGCGCGCCGCCGTCCGGGCGGCCGGGGGCCCGGTCCCCGCCGGGCACCACGATCCCCGACTCGTAGGCCACGATGACCAGTTGTGCGCGGTCGCGGACGTCGAGCTTGCCCATCATCCGGCTGACGTGGGTCTTTGCGGTGAGCGGGCTCAGGCCGAGGGTCTCGGCGATCTCGGTGTTGTTCTGGCCCCGGGCCACCAGGGCCAGCACCTGCCGCTCCCGGTCCGAGAGGCCGCCGACGGCATGGCCGGCGGGCGGCTCGGGCGGGCCCGGGGTGCGCAGCACCCGGGCGATCAGGCGGGCCGTCGGTCCCGGCGAGAGCAGTGCGTCCCCGGCGGCCACGGTGCGGATCGCTGCCAGCAGGTCGGCCGGTTCGGTGTCCTTGACCAGGAAGCCGGAGGCCCCGGCGCGCAGCGCCTCCAGTACGTGTTCGTCGGTGTCGTAGGTGGTGAGGACCAGGACCCGGACGCCGGCGAGGTCCTCGTCCGCGGCGATCCGGCGGGTGGCCTCGATGCCGTCCATCTCCGGCATCCGGATGTCCATCACCACCACGTCGGCCCGGGCCGAGCGGGCCAGCTCCACCGCCTCGGCCCCGGTGCCCGCCTGCCCGACCACCTCCATGCCGGGGGCCGAGTCGAGGAGCAGCGCGAAGGCCGCCCGGACCAGCGCCTGATCGTCCGCCAAGAGCACCCTGATACCCGTCATGCCACCGTCTCCCCGTCCTGCGCCTGCCGTGCCGTCGGCACGCTGTCCTTGTCCGCACCCGGGTCCGGGCCCGGGCCCGGGGCCGGACCGGGACCCGGGGTCACGGCCGGACCGGGACCCGGGGTCGCGGCCGGGACCGTAGCCGCGGCCGGGGCCGGGGTGTGGGGGGCGCGGTTCTCATGGAGTGGCAGGGCCGCCTCGACCGCGAAGCCGCCGGCCGGGCCGGGCCCGGCCGTCAGTGTTCCGCCCGTACTGCGGGCCCGTTCGCGCATCCCGATGATGCCGAAGCCCGGCGGACCGCTCTGCGGCCGGGGCCCGTGTCCGTCGTCGGTGACGCTGACCCGCAGCTCCCGGCCGTCGGCCTGCGGCTCCACCACCACCGTGATCCCGACGGCCGGTCCGGCGTGCCGGACCGCGTTGGTCAGGGCCTCCTGCACGATGCGGTACGCCGCCGCGCCGACGGCCGGGGCCGGCCCCGCCGGCGGGGTGCGGAGGGTGAGCGCGACCCGGGCGCCCGCCGTCTCGGCGGCCCGTACCAGGGAGGGCAGGGCACCGAGGCCGGGCAGCGGGCCGTCCGCGCCGGCGGGCGGGGGTGGGCTGCCGCTGTCGGCGCGCAGCACCTCCAGGGTGCCGCGGAGTTCGGTCCGTGCCTCCCGGCAGGTGGCGGTGATGTCGGCCAGGGCCTGGGCGACGGCCTCCCGGTCCAGCCGGTCCGGGTCGGCCCGCAGGACGTGCGCGGCCACCGAGGTCTGCACCCCGATCAGGGTGATGCTGTGCGCCAGCAGGTCGTGCAGGTCGCGGGCGATCCGCAGCCGTTCCTCGGCGACCCGGCGGGCGGCTTCCTCCTCGCGGGTGCGTTCGGCCCGCTCGGCGCGTTCCACCAGGGAGGCCACGTACCGCCGGTAGATGCGGACGTCCTGGCCGAGGAAGAGGACGGCCAGGATCCAGCCGCAGACCTCGAGGATCTCCCGGCCGGAGTCCATGTGGCCGGCCAGCATCAGGGCGAGCGCCACGGCCACGCCGGCGAGGCCGGTGAGCGCGGTCCGCAGCATCGAGCCGGTGGCCCCGACGGTCCACAGGGCGATGACGGACTGGGCCACCGGACCCTGGTCCGGGTTGTCGAGCACGTGGTACGGGCCTTCGAAGGCGGCCACGGCCAGCAGCGTGAGCAGGGGCGCGCGGCGCCGCCAGGCGAGCGGCACCGCAGCCGCCACCAGCAGTGCCAGGCCCAGGGCGTCCGGCTCCCGGCCGCCGTTCAGGGTGAGGGCGATCAGGAGGGAGAGCGCACCGGCGCCCCCCGCCAGGAGGGCGTCGGTGCGCTGCCGGTGGGGCGCCGACATCGGGTCGCGGTGGACGGCCGCCAGCACGCGTTCGGCCCAGCCGCCCGTTCGTGTGGTCGCAGGCACCCGCACATTGTCGATCACGGGATTTTCAGGGCACCTTGAGGGGGTCCGGGGTGGCGCCCGGAGTGCCCGGGGTGCGCTCGGGGGCCGGTTGCAGCGCCGGCCGGCTGAGCGGTCCGGGCCACCAGACCTTCCGGCCCAGCGCCACACTGGCCGCGGTGACGAGGTAGGTGCGGACCAGGAAGGTGTCGAGGAGCACGCCGACCGCGATGAAGAAGCCCATTTCCGCCAGGGCCACCATCGGCATGCTCAGGAGCACGCCGAAGGTGGCGGCGAGCACCAGCCCGGCGGAGGCGATCACCCCGCCGGTGGCGCGGAGCGCGGTGAGGGCGGCGGCGGACGGCTCCGCTCCGGCCAGGGACTCCTCGCGCATCCGGTGCATGAGGAAGATGCCGTAGTCCACGCCGAGGGCGACGAGGAACACAAAGGTCAGCAGCGGCAGTCCGGGATCGGTGCCCTCGAAGCCGAACACCGGCCCGAAGATCAGGGCGCCGATGCCGAGGGCCGCCGCCCAGACCGCGATCACGGCAGCGACCAGCAGCAGCGGGGCGACCAGGCTGCGGAGCAGGAGGATCAGGATGAGGAGGACGGACAGGACGACCAGGGGCACCACCCGGCGCAGGTCGGCGGCGTTGGAGGCCTCCATGTCGAGCTGCTGGGCGCTGGATCCGCCGACGTGGCCGTCCAGTCCGGCCAGGGTGGTGCGCAGGGCCTCGATGGTGGTCCGTTCGCCGGCGGACTCGGGCGGGTCCTGGGCGAGGACGGAGACCTCGGTCCAGCCGTCGGCACTGCGCCCGGGTTCGGCGGACACCACGCGGGCGGTCCCGCGGATCCGGGCCAGGGCGGTGTCCGCCGCCTTCGCCGGCACGACGACGGCGAGGGGCCGGCTGCTCTGGTCGGGGAAGCTGCGGGTGAGGGTGGTCTGCGCGGTGACCGATTCCGGCGTGGTGACGAAGCCGTCCTCCTGCTTGAGGGGGCCGGGCGTGTTCAGGGAGCCGAGGGCGAGGGCTCCGAGGACGGCGGCGCCGGTCAGCAGCACGGTGACGGGGCGGCGGCCCGCCGAGCCGCCCATGGCGGCGAACAGCGAACGGCCCGCCCGGGGTTCACTCCCGTACGCGGGGACAAGCGGCCAGAACACGCGCCGGCCGAGCAGGACCAGCAGGGCGGGCAGCAGGGTGATCATGGCGACCAGGGCGCACAGCACGCCCACGGCGGCGATCGGGCCCATGCCGCGGCTGCTGTTGAGGTCGGCGACCAGCAGGCAGAGCAGGCCCGCGGCGACGGTGCCGGAGGAGGCGAGGACGGCGGGGCCGCAGCCGCGCAGGGCGGCGGTCATGGCCTCGTACGGGCGCTCGTGGCGGCGGAGTTCCTCGCGGTAGCGGGCGACCAGCAGGAGGGCGTAGTCGGTGCCGGCGCCGAAGACCAGGATGGCCATCACGGCGGTGCTCTGGCCGGTGACGGTGAGGTCGAAGCCCCGGTGGAGGGCGTAGACGGTGGCATTGGCCAGGAAGTTGGCGGCGCCTGCGGCGAGCAGCGGGACCATCCACAGCAGAGGGCTGCGGTAGATCAGGACGAGCAGGAGGGCGACGACGGTGACCGTGGTCCAGAGCAGCGGGCCGTCCAGGCTTTCGAAGACCTTGTCGGCGTCGGTGGCGGCGGCGGCCGGCCCGCCGACCTCGGCGGTCAGTCCGTCACCGCCCCGGACGGTCTCCCGCACCTGTTCGACGAACTCGACCCGGGCGGGCCCGTCGGGGTCCACCTCGGTGGTGGAGACCGGGTACATGAGGGTGCTGCCGTCCGGTGCGGGAACGGCTTCCGGGCGGGTGGTGAGGCGGTGTTCGCGGGCGATCCGGTCGAGCTGTGCGTCGGCTGCGGCGCGGTCGGCGGCGGTGAGCCCGCCCTCGCGGTGGTAGACGAGGACGAGGTCGGTGGAGCCGCCGCCGGGCAGGCTCTCCTGGATGCGGGCGACCTGGGTGGAGTCGGCGCCGTCCGGCAGGTAGTCGACGACCCGGTTCTGGGTGACGTCGGCGAGCTTGCCGGAGAACGGCAGGGCGACGGCGAGGACGACCACCCAGAGCGCGAGCACCCCCCATGCCCGGGACCGACCTTGTTTCACTGCGGCCCTCATGCGGGCCTCCCTCCTGGCAGGTGTCTGGTGTGTCTCCAGACAACCGTCCGCCGGGGCGGAGTTCGTGGGGCCCAGGGGGGAGATCGCGGCTGCTCCGCGGGGTGGCGGGGGACGGCCGGTGATCCGCCGGGAGTACTCCCGGCGGAGTACGGCCACCGGCCCGGCCAGCCGCCCGGTCGGGCCGTACGGCGGGTGGCCCGGATCGTTCCGGCGGCAGCAGGGTCAGCGCCGCGCCGGCCACCGGCGTGCGGAGCACGGCGACCAGGGCCGGCACCACGGTCAGCAGGCGTTCGGCAGATCTCCGGCGGGGCAGGGGACTTCCGAAGGGAGCGCGGTCGGCCACGATCTCGTCGGGGCGATCCGTCACCCACATGCGTGACGGAAAGCCGCACGGGCACCCCGGGTGCGGCATGGTGGACCGATGCAGTTGCGCCAGGCCGTCCGCCTGTCCCTCTCCCTCGCCGCGCTCCTCGCGAGCGCCGGGTGCGTCTCCGTCGCCCCGGCGGCTCCGGCGGCCGGGAGCGCGGTCCCCGCGCCCGATCCCGCGCAGGCCGGGGTGCCGGTACCGGCCTCCCCCACGGCGGAGCCGCCCCTCCCACTGGGCCGGCTGCCACAGACCGGGCCGGCCGGGCAGCCGGAGCCGGCCCTCGCCGAGCCGCCCGGACCGGATCGGCCGTCGGCCGCCCGCCGGGCCGCGCAGCCGTCCAAGCCCCGCAAGGCGCACCCGCACCGGCCGTCCCAGGCCCGGCCGCGCCCGCGCCCGGACCGGCCGGATCCGGGCGCCGCGTACGGCATGGACGACCTGTGCGCCGCCGCCGATGGGACGGTCCCGCCGTCGGTGGTCGACCTCTGCGTGGGTCAGTACGGCCGCTGACCGGGGCGCCGGCCGCCGAGGCGGGACGCGGGGCGGACGCGGCGCACCGTGTCCCGGCCCCGCCGGCGCAGTTCGGCCGGCACCATCCGGGCCCGCTGGCCGCCGCCGGCGATCAGCGCGTTCACCGGGGTCATCGGGTCCCCGGCCACGGCCTTGGCGAGCAGGACACCGACCACCAGCGGAACCAGGGCCGTGGCCAGGGCCTGGCCGGCCAGGGTGACGTGCTGTATGCGCGGGTGCCGGCGGGCGTCGGAGATCATGGTTCCCATTCGACCGGCGGGCGCCCGGCCGAACATCGGAGCAGATACTCAGACGGTCCGGCACACGTACTCAGAGGGACACTGGGGTGGACGATGACGGCAGCAGGCAGCGGACCCGGGCCCTTCGAGGCGGCCACGGGTGACGAGCCGGCGCCCGCGCCGGGGGCGGCCGGCCGGCGCGCGGTGGAGGTGCGGACCGCGTTCGAAGGGCTGCTGCAGATCCGCCGGGTCATGGGGGCCGACGGCCCGGCCGTCTGGGAGCGGGAACAGCCGCTGCGCGCGGTCGCGGTGGCCCTGGAGGCGGCGGGCCTTCCGCCGTCGGCCGTCGACCCGGTGACCGGCGACCGTCTGGCCGCCGGGTACCGGGTCACCGCCGGCGACGGCCCCGGGCTGGTCCGGGTGTCCTGGTCCGGCCCGGCCGGCAGCCGGGCCGCCGAACAGGAGGAGCGCCAACTGGCCGCCTGCGCCGAGGTGCTGGAGCGTCTCGGCTGGCACACTCTGCTCTACCGCGGCCCGCGCCGGCGGCGCTTCCTGGAGGTCGAACCACCGCCGGCGAGCTGTTAGAGCAGGTCTGTCGGACCCGGCTGTTACCGTCCGATCATGACACACCGTGACGACCCGGCCCTGGAGTTGCTGCTCCGCCGCCCCGAGCTGGCGGATCTGGCCGCGTACCCCTTCAACTTCGACGTGGCCCGCAGGCGCAATGTGGAGGAGGTCCGGCTGGCCTCCGATGCCCCGCTGCGGATAGCCGCGGGCGACGACACGGGCGGAACCTTCTACCTGTGCGCGGGCGGTGAGGTGCTGTACGGGGGGTCGGAGGGCGAATCCGGGCTACTCGGCGAGAGCGTCTCCGAGACGCTGGAGACCATCGTCGGGCTCGCCTCCTGGGGGGCGTACGCGGATCTCGACCTGTCCCTGGACGATGCCGAACTCGCCGCCTACATCGCCGAGGTGGAGGAGGAGATCGCCGAGTACTACGGGCCCACCCTGGACGCGGACCGGAACCGGCTGCTGGCCGGGCTCGGGCTGCGCCGGCTGCCGGTGCGCGAGCTGGCGGCCCGGCTGCAGCGGGCTCTGCTGCGTACGGAACCGGAGTTCCTGCTGCTGAACGCGGCGGAGGGGCTGGCGTACCGCCGGGTCGACGAGCTGCCGAGGCCGGCGCTGTGGGAGACCGTCCTCGCCCCCGCCCGCGCCGACCTCGACCGGCTCCGGGACGGCACGGCCGGCCCGGCGATCCTCGCCGATGCGGGCCGGCGGGCCGGAGTGCTACGGGCCGCGCAGTACGACCGGCGGCCCGGGGACCGGCCGGTGCTGCGGGCCCTGGTGGAGCAGGAGGCCCGGTTCGGCGGCGACTCGCCGGAGTTCCGGCTCGCCGCGGTCCTGCTCGGCCGGTACGGCGAGCCCGCCGACCACGCCCTGCTGCGCTCGCTGGCGGCAGAGCAGCCGGATCTGTACTACGGGCTGGGCGGCAGCGAGTTCCCGGAGCAGCCGGAGGAGCTGCGCGCCTGGGCGACCTCGTGGGACGACTCGGACTACGGGGAGGACCCGCGGGACGAGCCGGAGATCGACTGGGCCCGCCTGGCCGGACGGCAGGGCCGGACGGAGCTGGCCCGGGCGGCGCTGATCCGGCTGCTCGACGCCACCGGGCCGGCCGACCGCGACCTGATCGGTCTGCTGGCCTCGGCGTTCGAGGAGATCGGGGACCACTGGCAGGCGGCCCGCGCCCGGTATCTGCACGCCAGCCTGCTGGACGAGCCCTTCGCGCGGGGCTCTGCCTTCGCCTCGGCCGCCTCGGCGCAGCGGTGCGCCGGGGAGGTGACCGCGGCCTGGAAGTCGCTGCGCCGCGCGGTCGCCACCCTGGACGGGCCGCCGGCGGTGGCGCTGTCCGGCATCGGCTGGGACCGGCTGGGCCTCGGGCCGACGGTGGCCGAAGAGCACTTCCGGGTGGCTCACGCCGCTGCCGCGGCCGGGCTGCACCCGGAGGCGGAGGCGGCGTTGGCGGCCGGCACGGCGCTGCTGGCCCGGCTGCCCGGCCCGCTGCCGGCCTCGCTCCGCGAGGCGGCTGCTGCGGCCGGCCCGGACAGGGCCTAGGTGCGGTGACGGTACGCGCCACGCGGGAGCGGCCGTCACCGTCACCGCGTGGTGTCCGGCTCGTTACGGGTGTATGACCCGGGGCGGCGAACCCAGCGGCGAACCCAGGGGCGGAGCGATGTGACGACCGATCAGGAAGGCTCCCCGTGCTGCAGCTGCCCGTCGAGGACATGGAGATGACACCCGGATACGCCGTGGAATGGACGGTGTCCGCTGCAGGAACCGCCGGGCTTTCCGAGGACTCCGATCCGGGTGACCTCGCCTCGTACAACCAGAAGGACCACTTCTCCGTTGCCCAGGCCCTGCGCGCGGCGGACGTCGGCTACGCCTCGTACATCGGCGGCTCCTTCGAGATCCGCGGGAGCATCGACCGCGGGGCTCTTGAGGCCGCTCTGCTCCATCTCGTGCGGCGGCACGAGGTGTTGCGCTGTGTGTTCAGGGAGGCTGCCGACGGGCCTGCGCTGGAGGTCGTCCCGCCGCAGGACGTGAAACTCGAACGCGTCGACGTCGGGCGGATCGGTTCCGCGGCCGAAGCCGGCGCGTACGTACAGCAGTTCCTCCAGGGCACCGACACCCTGCGGGGTCCGTGGATCGTCATGGGCGCGATGATCCGGGAGGAGTCCACCAGCGTCTACTTCGCCTGTGACCACCTCCTGACCGACGGGGTGTCGACCCCCGTCGCCATCCACGACATCGCCACGGCCTACGCGGCGTACGCCCAGGGCCGGGAACCGGACCTCCCCGAGACGGGCAGCTTCCTCGCCCACGGTGCCGCCGAGCGGCGCCGCGGCGCGGCCATGGGCCCCGAGGACGCACTGCTGGACCACTGGAAGCGGTTCGTCGCCCGCAACGACGGACAGATCTTCCCGTCCTTCCCCCTGGACCTGGGGATCGAGCCGGGAGTGGCGTACCGCGCCGTCAACGAGGCGGACACGCTGCTGCCCGCCGGCCGTCTCGACGCGATGGAGGCCCGCTGCCGTTCGGTGGGCGGCAGGACGTCCGGCGGTGTCCTGGCCGCCCTCGGTGTCAGCCTCAAACGGGAAGGCGGGCCGGACGTCCACCGTGCCCTGGTGCCGGTCAGCACGCGCGGCCGGGGACCCCACGCACACAGCATGGGGTGGTTCGTCAACACGCTCCCCGTCGAGTTCCCGGTGGCCGACGAGAGCGACTTCGCGGGCATCATGGCGGGCGCCCAAGGTGCCCTCGACGCGACGCGGCCGTACGCCGATGCCCCGTTCGTCCGGGTCTTCGACCTGCTGACCTCCGATCAGACCGGGCCCCGGATCTGGCCGTTCGCCGTCAGCTTCTTCTCCTACCTGGACTTCAGGAGGACTCCGGGGGCGCACAGCCACCTCGCGTGGAAGGCGCACAAGTACGTCTCCACGACGCACAGCAACGGCATCTTCTTCTGGTTCCACCGCAACCACACCGGTCTCCACCTGAACTCCGTCTTCGTGGACACCCCCCAGGCCCGCCGTACCAAGGCGGCCCTCATCGGGACCCTCACGCACACCCTCGACAACATCGCCCGCTCCGGCCGGTTCTGACGGACCCCCATCGAAAGGGGCACCGACCGGTGCTTCAACAGCCCAGCTCCGAGCTGGTCATCGCCCCCGGGCACGCCGTGGAATGGCGGGTGCACACGGCAACCGGGTCCGCCGGCCCGGAGCCGTACCGCCACCTGCCGTCCTACAACCAGGAGTACCACTTCGGCGCGTCCACACCGTCCGACGGTGCGGCCGAGGACCAGGTGCGGGACGGCCTGCGCCCCCGCACCGACAGCTTCGCCGGAACCTTCGAGATCCGCGGCAGGCTCGACCGCCCGGCACTCGAAGCCGCACTGCTCCACTGCGTACGGCGCCACGAGGTACTGCGCTGCGTGTTCAGCGCTTCGCCCGGCGGCCTCACCGTCGAGGTCTCCGCACCACAGGACGTCAAACTGGAACCGGTCGACCGGGGGCCCATGGCCTCCGCCGCCGAGGCCCGCGCCTATGTGGAGCGGTTCCTGGGGACCACCGACACCCGTCGCGGGCCCTGGTTCGTCATGGGCGCGATGATCCGCGCCGAGTCCACCACGGTCCACTTCGCCTGCGACCACCTGGTGACCGACGGCATGTCGATGACGATCGTCCTCAACGACATCGCCACCGCCTACACCGCCCTCTCCTCCGGCCGGGAACCGGACCTCCCCGCGGCGGGCGGCTTCCTCGACCACAGCCGCGAGGAGCGGCGCCGGGCAGCTGTGATCGGGCCGGACGACGGCAGGCTGGACCACTGGAGGGGGTTCATCGCCCGCAACGGCGGCCCGTTCCCGAGGTTCCCGCTGGACCTCGGAATCGAGCCCGGCGCCGGCTGCCCCGCGGTCAATACGACCGACACCCTGCTGGACCGCTCCGACGCAGCGGCCCTGGAGGCCCGCTGCCGGGCGGTCGGCGCGGGCGTGTCCACCGGTGCCCTCGCCGCCGTCGGCGTCAGCCTCAGGAAGGAAGGCGGCCCCGATGTCCACCGCGCTCTGGTGCCGGTGGGCACCCGCGGTCGCCACCACCACGCACACAGCACGGGATGGTTCATCAACCTGCTCCCGGTCGAGTTCCCGGTGGCGGAAGGGCCGGATTTCGCGCAGACCGTGGCCGCCGCCCGGGACGCCTCGACACGGATGGTCAGAGGCGGCCGGGTCCCCTTCGTCGTCGTGCTGCGGCTGCTCACCCCGGAGCTGTCTGCACGCCCCTGGCCCCACGCGGTCAACTTCTTCTCGTACATGGACTCCAGGGAGGTTCCCGGCGCGGCGCAGCACGCCGACTGGCAGGCCCGCGCGTACACCTCGATCCCCTCGACGAACGGCATGTACCTGTGGCTGCACCGCAGCCACGAGGGGATCCACCTGAACTCCGTCCACGTGGACACCCCGCAGGCGCGGCGCACCAAGGCGGCCCTCGTCGGGACCCTGACCCGGACGATGGAGGACATGGCCCGTCACGGGACGGTCTGATCAGTCCGCGGCCCGGTCCCGGTCCCGGTAGCGCAGCAGGCGCAGGGCGTTGGCCACCACGATCACGGTGGAGCCCTCGTGGACCAGGACGGCCGGGCCGATGCCCAGGCCGAGCACGGTCGCCGGGACCAGGACCGCGACGATGCCCAGACTCAGCCACAGGTTCTGCCGGATGACCCGGCCATGGCCGGGGCGTCGTTGACCCCGTCGCCGACCATGGCGGTGCGGCCGTCGGCCGTACGGAGCCGGGCCAGCGCGGCGGCCTTGTCCTCGGGCATCAGGCCGCCGCGGGCCTCGTCCACGCCGACCTGCCGGCCGACCGCGTCCGCCACCCGCGGGTCGTCGCCGGACAGCATCACGATCCGGGTCACGCCGAGCCGGCGCAGCCGGGCCATGGTGTCCGCGGCTTCCGGACGGGGTGCGTCCATCAGGCCGAGCACCCCGAGCCAGCGGTCACCGTGCCGGACCAGCATGGTGGTGCGGCCGTCTCGGGCGAGGGCCTGGGTGCGGTCGCGGAGCGCGGGCGGGACGGGCGCGCCGGCGAGCGTGTCGGCGTAGGCCAGGCTGCCGATGTGGACGGTCCGGCCGTCGAGTTCGCCGGTCACCCCGCGCCCGACCACCGCCCGCACGTCCGTGGCCGTGGCCGTTTCGGTGAGCTGCTGTCCGGCGGCGTCCCGGACCACGGCCCGGGCCAGCGGGTGGTCGCTGAGCCGCTGCACGGCGACGGCGGCGCGCAGCAGTTCCGCGCGGGTGCTGCCCTCGGCTGGCACGATGTCGGTCAGCCGCGGGCGGCCCTCGGTGAGGGTGCCGGTCTTGTCGAAGGCGATGGTGTGGAGCCGGCCGAACTCCTCCAGCGGGGCGCCGCCCTTGACGAGTACGCCGCCTCGGGCGGCCCGGCCGACGGCGCTGAGCACCGCGGCGGGCGTGGCGATGGCCAGGGCGCAGGGGCTGGCGGCGACCAGGACGGCCATCGCCCGGTAGAAGGTGTCGGTGAAGGGCTCGCCGGAGAGCGCCCCGGCGGCGAGGAGGACGCCGACCAGGGCGAGGACGGCCGGTACGAAGATCTTCTGGAAGCGGTCGGTGAACCGCTGGGTGGGGGACGTGCGTTGCCCGGCCTCCCGGACCATGCGGACCACCCGGGCGAGGGTGTTGTCGGCGGCGAGGCGGGTGACGACGATGTCGAGGGAGCCGGGGCCGTTCACGGTGCCGGCGAAGACCCGGCTTCCGGCCTCGGTGCCGGCCGGGTCCGCGAGGGCGGCGGCCGGGTCCGCAACGGGGTGTTTGTCGGCGGGCACGCTCTCGCCGGTGAGGGCCGACTGGTCGATGCTGCCGGTGCCGGCGAGGAGGAACCCGTCGGCGGGGACCCGGGTGTGCGGGCGGACCCGGACGGTGTCGCCGACGGCCAGCGTCTCGACCGGCACCTCGGTGGTCTCGCCGTCCCGGAGCAGGACTGCGGTACGGGGTGCCAGCTCGCCGAGGGCTTCGACGGAGCGGTGGGCGCGCCCCAGGGCGTACCCCTCCAGGGCGTGTCCGAGGCTGAAGAGGACCAGCAGGACGGCGCCCTCCTCCCACTTTCCGATGGCGGCGGCGCCGGCCGCCGCGATCAGCATCAGGGAGTCCACCTGGAAGGCTCGCGGAGGGTGAAGCAGCCGCCGAAGGCGTAGGCGGCGAGGAAGAGGGCGAAGGCGACGGTCTCGCCCGGCCCGCTCGTGCCGGAGAGGCGCAGGCCGAGCCCGGCCAGATAGGCGGCGAGGGCAAGGAGGGCGCTGACGAGTTCGGCGCGCTCGTGGCTGTCGCGGCCGTGGCTGTCGCGGCCGTGATCGGCTCCGGGGTTCGGCGGCCGGGAGGCGGCCGGGAGCTCCTCCTGGGCGGTCCGGCGGGGCGGCACTCCCCCTGCCCGGTCGGCGACCTGGCCGCGGACCTCTCCCTGAGCCAGCCCGCCGTCTCCAATCACCTCCGGCTGCTGCGCCACCTCGGCCTGGTCACCGGCCGGCGGACCGGCCGGAGCGTGGTCTACGAGCTCCACGACGCGCACGTGGCGGCACTCCTCCGCCAGATCCTCGCCCACGTGGACCACGCCCCCGACCCCGGTGACCTGCCTGGATCACGCCGGAGTTCCCACCAGGGTGCGCGTGATGTGGTCGCTGAGCTGGGGCAGCCAGTCCGGCCGCGCGTTGCCGAGGAGGTGGTCGCCGTGCGGGACGGACAGGTAGCTGCCGTGCGGCGCCAGGCGGGCCAGGGGCTCGCCGTTCGTCACGCCGGGGATGACGTCCTCGCCGCCGTCCACGACCAGCAGCGGAGCCGCGATGTGGGGGGCCAGGGCGGCGAGGTCCACATGGCGTACGAACGCGTGGGCGGCATCGGCTCCTCCGGCGCGCTGGGCCATGAGGCCCCGTACCGGCGGGGGTAGTTCCGCCCAGTCGAGGCGGAACGGACCGCTGACGGTGGCGACGGCCGCCACGCGCGGTTCCAGCGCCGCGGCCCGGGCCGCGAAATAGCCGCCCAGGCTCAGGCCGACGAGCCCGATGCGCGCGACCCCGAGGGCGTCGATGACTCGGCCCACGATCCGCTCGTAGTCCGGCACGAACGTCGAGGTGGCCGCGAGCACACCCTGTCCGGGGCCGTCCATCGCGAATACCGCCAGCCCCCTGGCCAGCAGCGCGGACACCAGATCGAGGAACTCCTCCTTGGCCGAGTCCAGGCCGGGGACCACGACCACGGTCCCCGGCGCGTCGGAGGGGCCGCGCAGCCAGCCGGTGAATCCCTCGCCGCTCACCCGCCGCGCACCGGGCTCCAGCACGGTGAGAGCTCGGCCCAGGGCGTGATCCGCCTCGACGGCGGCGCGATGTGCTTCCGGGTACGGCGCCAGGGTGGCCAGGTGGAACCACCGGGCCGCCATCAGCAGGTACTCACCCGCAGTACGGGATGATCCCGCGCCCTCCGCGCGCTGGAGGTAGCCGTGTCCGGTGCGCCGGAACGCCGGCCCCCAGTCGGCGACGGAGGTCAGGCCATCGGTGACGCGCCGGTACTCGTGCGGGTCCACGCCCGCACCGGTGGCACGGGTCCACTGGGCGGCGGCGAATTCGACGGGGCTCATCGTGCTCATCGTGCTCCTCCGGTCAGCAGGACGGCCTTGCCGCGTATCCGGCGCTCGCGCAGGTCGACCAGGGTTTCGGCGGTCTGTGCCCAGTCGGCGATGCGGCCGATCTCCGGATGCAACCGGCCCTGTTCCACAAGGCTCACCAGTGCCGAGAGATCGGAGCCGTACGGGGCCCCGGCGTAGTGGAAGTGCTGGATCGTGACGCGCTCGGGCCCGCCGAGGAGTTGGAAGAAGTCGAGGGACACCGGGGTGCGGCTCGCCTGGCCGAACCAGACGAGCAGGCCGCCCGGGCGCACCTTCGACAGGGCGAGTGCCAGATCCGGCCCGCCCGTGGACTCCAGTACGACATCGAACGGCCCCCCAGCCGCCGCGACCTCGTGCACCACCTTCGCGCCCAGTTCCGCGAGCCGCTCGCCGCGCACCGGCGTGGCCGTCACTGCGGTCAGCTCGGCTCCGGCTCCCACGGCGAGCTCGGTGACGTAGTGGCCGACGCCACCCGATGCACCGGTCAGCAGCACCCGTCGGCCGGCCAGGGAGCCGGCCGTACGCAGCAGCCGCAGGGCAGTGATCCCGGCCAGGGGCAGCGCCGCCGCCCGTACGCTGTCGATGCTGTCCGGGAGCACCGCGAGCGAGTGCGTGGGCACGGCGGCGTACTCGGCCCAGCCGCCCTGCGCCGGGTGCCCGACCACGCGGGTGCCGATGCCGGGGCCGGAGCCGTCGGCTGCCGCCTGTACGACGAGCCCTGCGATGTCCTTGCCGGGCAGCAGCTCGGGCCGGGGGTTCTCGAGAAGGAACGTCTCGCCCCGGTTCGGGGCGAACGCCTCGACTTTGATCAGTGCCTCACCGGGCTCCGGCACGGGCTGGGAGACCTCGGCGAAGGCGACCGGGCGCGCCGCTTCTCCCGTGGGAATCAGTCTTTGCATGGAGAGCATGCAACCCCCACGGCTGCCCCGCGATCCAACAACGACCAAGCAAGGCCGACAACTTCTGGTTGTCGCCTAGGGTGGGAGCCATGGATCTCGACGTGGCGCAGGTACGTGCCTTTGTGCGCACCGCCGAGGAACTGCACTTCGGCCGGGCGGCCGGGACGCTCGCGATCTCCCAGCAAGCGCTGTCCAAGAGGATCGCGCGGCTGGAATCCCTGCTCGGCACCGAGTTGTTCCGGCGCGGCGGCAACGGAGTACGCCTCACCGAGGCCGGACAGCGCTTTCTCGCGCCGGCCCGGCAGACCCTGGCCGCCGCCGACGCCGCGGTCGCGGCGGTGCTCGGGAAGGAACATCCGCTGCGCGTAGACGTCTGGGGGCACCTCTACGCGCCGATGCGGACGCTGGCCCAGGTTGCCGGACGAGCCGGGGAACTGGCGCTGGGGCACGGGCGCGATCTGGCGTCGGTGACGACGGCACTGCTGCACGGCGACATCGACGCGGCGTTCGGGCGGGTCCACCCCCCGCTGCCCGCCGGGCTGGCCCACCGCCTCGTCCGCCTCGAACCGGTGGACGCCGTCCTGAGCGCGGACCACCCGCTCGCGGCCGAACCGGCGCTGCGGCCGGACCAGTTGCAGGGCAGCGTGCTGTGGGCACCCGGTGCACTGGACCGGCTCGACTTCCTCCACCGGTTCGCCGACCGGTTCGGCATCGAGAACAGGGCCACGAGCCTCAACCTGGGGCTCGCCCACTTCCTCGCCGAGGTGGCGGAAGAGCCACGGCGCTTCTCGCTGGTGCCTGCCGATGTGCCACTGCCGCAGGTCCCGGGATTGCGCTCCGTCCCCCTGGTCGATCCCACGCCGCTGTACGCCTGGTCGCTGCTGTGGCGCTCCGGAAACGGACACCCGGCGCTGAACGGCCTCGCCGCCGCCTGTGCCGAGGAAGCGGGGCGAAGCCGATGGCTGGAGTACGACCCGACCCGCGACTGGCTGCCGGAACCGCCCACGAGCGGTCCCGGCCCCGGATAATCCGCCGCTACGGGCCGAAGGTGAGGGTCAGCCGCGGGGTGCCCTCGCCGGCCGGGGCCTCCGAGGACCACAGCCAGAGCGCGTCCGTCCCCGGGCTGGTCAGCGCGAGGCTGTAGCTGCCGCCCAGGGCGGCGGACAGGGCCGCCGTGTCCAGTCCGGTGGTGTGTACCGCCGAGCCGTCCGGGATGCCTGCGAAGCCGCCCAGGGCCGGGGCCCCGGTGGTCGGCCGGTTGGTGTAGGTGGTGCCCTCCTCGGTCCAGGCCCCGGTGACCGGGACGACAGAGACGGTGTCGGCGGTGCCGGCGCCCGCCATGGTGCTGGTCTTCACGCTGAGCGTGGCCGACTTCAGCACGGTTCCGGCCGGCGCCGCCGGCAGGTTGAACCGCAGGTAGGAGGAGTACAGCGAGGTGCCGCGGACGGCCAGCGAGCCGGAGGTGCCGTAGTTGGTGCCCGGGGCGCCCGCGTTGGCGTAGGTGTCCTCGGCCGCGGTGAGCTGGACCACCGAGGGGGCCGGGGCCGTGGCCAGGGCGTGGTGTGCCTGCACCTGCGCGGGGGTCAGCACCGTCGGGTAGACGGCCGTCTCGTCCAGCTGACCGGCGAAGAACTCGCTGGTCGGGCGCTCCGGCCAGCCGCCCAGGCTGTCTCCGCCCACCCGCCAGAAGCCCGCGAAGTTCTCGTGGGCGGTGACGTTGAGGGTGCCCTTCTGTACCCCGTCCACGTACAGCGCCATGCCGCCGGGGCCCTGGGTGGCGACCACATGGTGCCAGGTGTTGTCGTTGTAGCGGTCGGTGCCGCCGGTGGTGATGGTCCGGGTGGCTCCGGTGTAGACGCCGAACACGATCCGGCCGTCGTTGGTCATGTACAGGTGCTTGTCGTACTGGCTGCTGCCGCGGTCCTGGTTGTTGCCGAAGCCGAGGAGCTTGCCGCCCCGGGTGGTGCCCGTCTTCACCCAGGTCTCCAGGGTGTAGCTGCCGCCCACCTGGGTCCGCCGGTCGCTGTACACCTTCGCGTCGGTGCCGTTGAACCCGATGGCGGTACTGGCGCCGGTCACGGCCGCGGGGGTCTGCCGCAGGGCCGGGGCGTTGTGGTGGACGCCGCTGGTGTTGCCGCCGTCCGAGGAGTCGGCGACGTACGGCAGGGCGGACTCGTCCCAGCGCCAGTACAGCCCGGCGCCGTCCGAGCGGACCCGGTCCGGGTAGGCCTCCGGCGCGGTCGGGACGGTCACCGCGGCGGTGCCGGACAGGGCGCTGGTGTTGCCCGCCGCGTCGGTGGCCGTCACCCGGTAGGTGTACGTCTGGCCGGCCGTGACCGTGGTGTCGGTCCAGGAGGCCTGGGGGCGGAGGAAGAACAGCGAGTCGGTGGTGACGGTGCCGACCGGGGTCGCGGCTCCGTTGCGGTAGATCCGGTAGGTCAGGCGGCTGTCGTCGAGGTCGAGGCTGGTGCGCCAGCGGACCTGCACCTGGCCGGGCCGGAAGCTCACCGCGCTCGCCACGGGCGCGGTGGGTGCGCCGGTGTCACCGGTGGAGGCGAACCGGGTGAGGCTCTGCTGGGCCGCGCCGTTGACGGTGGTGAACTCGCCGCCCACCCACAGGTACTGGACGCCGCCCTTGGAGCCGACCGACATCACCCGCGGGCCGATGCCCTCGCCGATGCCGTCGTTGGTGTCCGGGGCCCAGCCGAGCTTGCCGACGCTGGTGGTGGGCTGGGCCAGGAGGTGGTAGCGGCGCCCGTCGGGGAACTCTCCGACGCTGGAGCAGTCGTGCGCGTGGGAGGCACTGTAGAGCACGTTCTGGTACGGGAGCACGGCCTGGGTGGCGCCGAGGCAGGTGTCGCGCCAGCGCTGGCTGAAGTCCGCCAGGTTCAGGGCGATCCGGCCGTCGAAGACGCCGCCGCCGGTGCCCTCGTTGGCGGTGTAGAAGCCGGTGGCGTCGGTGGCGATGTCCTTGACCACCGAGTTGGTCTCGATGAAGCCGGGGTAGGTCTTGGTGAGCGCCCCGCTGGTGGCGTCGACCACGGCCAGTGCGTGTGTGCTGGTCCCGTTGACGGTGAAGAAGTCCCCGCCGAGCAGAACCTTGGTGCCGTCCGGGGTGACCTCGACGGCCCGGCCCGGTTCGTCGGCGTTGGCGGTGAAGGGGCGCAGGGCTCCGTCGGCGGTAGCGACGGCGGCGAACCGCTGCCGCGGCTGCCCGGCGACGGTGAGGAAGTCGCCGCCCGCGTAGACGGTGTCGCCGGTGACGGCGAGGGCGCGGACGGTGGCGGCGAAGGCCGGCCGGAAGGAGGCCTTCGGGGTGCAGGTGGCCACGTCGATGGCGGCCAGGCTGCTGACCGGGGTGCCGTTGACGGCGCCGAAGTACCCGCCGGCGTACAGGGTCTTCTTGTCGGGCGAGAGGGCGAGCGCGCGGACCGTGGCGGTGCCGCTGCCGATGGTGAAGGACAGCTTGCAGGCCGTGGGTGCGCCGGTCGCGGCGTCGAGGGCGGTGAAGTTCACGGCCTGCTGTTCGCTGCCGCCGGCCCCGGCGGGCGGGCGTACGGCGGAGAAGGTCCCGCCGGCGAACACGGTCCCCCCGGCCTCGGCGAGGGCCCACACGATTCCGTTGGGCTGCCAGGTGGGCAGCGGATCGGCGGTGAAGGCCACGGGCGGCGTGATGGCCGCCGCCTCCGGTGCGACGCCCAGCCCGATGCCTGCACCGGCTCCGGCCACGGACAGGGCGAGGGCGGTTGTCAGCCACCTGGATGTACGCATGAACCCCCCAGTGCGATGCGATCGACCGTACGTCCGTCATGCGCCCGTACGGCATCCGTACGGGCGCACAATAGGGCTACGGACCTCACTCGGCACCCGACTTGACCGATTCGCCGCCGGCCGGGTGCCGGGGCGCGCCACTCAGCCCCAGGTGCGGGAGCACAGCACCAGGCGGTAGCCGTCCGGGTCGGCGATCGTCACTCCGTACGCGTCCCAGTACGGGTTGTGGGACGGGACCCGGGTGCCGCCGGCCGCCGTCAGGCGGTCGATCAGGGCCTCGTCCGCCGGCCTGCCGAGGTAGAGCACGAACAGGTCGTCCGCCGTCGGGGCCGGCTCCACCGGCCGGTCCGGGTCGTGCGTCAGCTCGAAGTGCCAGGCGGCCTCGGGCGGGCCGACCATCAGCAGGTCGTGCTCGCCCGGGACGCGCTCGGTGGTGCGCCACAGGACGGTCAGCCCGAGGCCGTCCACGTAGAAGCGTGTCGCGGCGGCGAGGTCCCGCGAGGGCCGGGCCACCCGGACATGAGCGGTGGGGTCGATTTCCTGGATCATGATCCGACTTTAGGATCTCGGACTTCGCCTCGGCCAACGGCAAGCGGACGGCAGGATGTTGCGGAAAGCGTCCCCTGGCGGCGGGGAGCGTTCTACCGTGCGGAGAGGGGTAACGGCGCGGCACGGACGACGGGCGGGGCGGGCTGATGGACGAAGAGGAAGACCTCCGGCTGGCCAGGATCACACCGGAGATCTCACGCCGGACCATCGGACTGCTGCGTGAGCTGGTCGGGCTGGAGCCGCCCGAGCGGGTGCCCGAAGGAGCCATGGCGCTGGCCGACGCGATCCTGGCCGAGCACGGCCCGGACGGGCTCCGGGTGCTGGTCATGACCCTGTCCGCGTGGGCCACCGCCCAGATCGAGAACGTGGCCGAGCTCAGCCGGCGCAGCTACGAGGCGGTGCTCGATTCCATGGAGCTGGCCTGCCTGGAGGCCCAGGCCGAGGACTGAGTCCGGGCTGAATCCGGGCTGAGTCCGGGCTGCATCCAGGCTGAATCCGGGCCCGCGGAGGCGTTTCTTCCGGCCGACAGCGGACACTGGAGGAACGGGGGGCCCTGATCGGAGGCCGTCGTGAGCACACCTTCCCCCACGCGCATCGCCGCCGTCCTGTCGGCCGAGCACCGCAGCCGGCTGATGAACCTCGCCCACGAGGTCAACTTTCCCGAAGGCGCACGGATCTTCGACGAAGGGACCCCGGCCGAGTCCTTCTGGATCGTGCGGTCCGGCACGGTCACCCTGGAGCTGCCGGTTCCCGGCCGCCGCCCGGCCGCCATCGAGAGCCTCGGGCCCGGCGAGCTGGTCGGGTGGTCCTGGCTGTTCCCGCCGTACGTCTGGCAGCTCGGCGCGGAGGCGATGACCCCGGTCCGGGCGTACGAGTTCGACGGGGCGGCCGTGCGGATGCAGATGGACGCCGATCCCGCCTTCGGATCCGCCCTCGGCCACTGGGTCGGCCGGGTGCTCGCCCAGCGGCTGCACCAGACCCGGACCCGGCTGATGGACCTGTCCATGCCGCGGACCAGCCCGGTCATCTGAGCCATGCCCCGGCCCCGAGGGGGTGTCCGGGGGGTCAGGGCCGGGCCCGGCCCTCCCCCAGACTCCGTCCGGGGGGACCCCCAGGCGCCGCGGCTTGCCGCGTTGTCGTCGGTCGCCGACACTCCCAGACGACCCGGGCTATCCGGCCCTGACCCCCCGAACACCCCCTAGCGCCAGCCCGGCCGGGATCACCGCGGAGAGCACCGCTGCCGCCGCGCAGGCGCCCAGCACGGCCCCGAGGGGCTGCCAGGGGACCACGAGGGCGGCGGGTGCCTCCAGCAGGCCCAGGGCGCCCCACAGGCCGAGCAGGTTCACCCCGGCGGCCAGTGCCCCGACGACCGCGCCGACCGTGACGACCAGCAGCGCCTCCCCCGCCACCAGGCGCAGCACCTGCCGGCGGGTGGCCCCGGCCAGCCGCAGGACCTCGAGGTCGCGGAGGCGGTCGGCGGTGGCCATCACCATGGTGTTCGCCACGGCGATGCCGGTGTAGAGCAGGGCGATGCCGAGGACCAGCAGGAAGCCGATCCGGGTGGTGCGCTTGGCCGCCGGGGAGACGGCATCGACCCACTGCTCCTTGGTCGACACGGTGGCACCGGTCCGGTCCGCGGCGCGGGCCAGGGCCGCGCCCACGGCCGTCCGGTCCGCGCCGGCGGCCACCGCCACGTCCACCCGGTCGACGGCGGCACCGGGAGCATTCGCCGGGGTGACCCAGACCCCGTTGTTGCCGGTGCCGGTGTGCAGGACGGCGGCGATCCGCAGGGACTTTCGGGTGCCGTCGCCGAGCCACACCTCGACCCGGGAGCCGACCGTCTTCCGGGCCCATTCCGCGTTGACGATCACGGAGTCGTCGTCGAGGTCCTCGACCCGGCCGGCCGCCAGCGGCAGTGCTGCGGTCCGGGCCAGGCCCGCCGGATCGGCGGCGCGGGCCTCGGAGCGGATCAGGGCGACCCCGTCCTCCAGGGTGTAGAGCGCCGTCCGGGCAGTGGTGGACACCTCGGCGCCGGGGACGGCGCGCAGCCGGTCCAGGGTGGCGGAGTCAAAGCCGGTCCCGCCGGTGACCACGAAGTCGGCGGTGCTCTGGCGGCGGATTTCGGCCGTCTTCGCCCCGGTCAGGGTCGCCGTGGTGCCGAGCAGGGAGCCGGCGAGGGCGACGGTGACCAGCACGGGGGCGGCAACGGCGGCGGTCCGCCGGACTCCGGCGGCAGTGTTCTCCCGGACCAGCATGCCGCCGGCGCCCGGCAGCTGCGCCGGCAGCCAGGCGAGCAGCCGGGTCAGCGGCCGGACCAGCACCGGGGCGAGCAGCGCGAAGGCCACGATCAGCAGCATCGGGCGGCTGGTGTAGGTCTTGCGGTGCGGCAGCTCGGCGGGGTCGGTGAGCAGGGCGTAGGCGAGCAGTCCGAGTCCGGCGGCGAGCAGGGTCAGTCCGCCGGCCCAGCGGCCCCGGGTCATCGCCCCGGTCTCGACGGCGGCGGCCCGCAGCGCCTCGACGGGGCCGACCCGGCCGGCCCGCCAGGAGGCGGTGGCGGCCCCGGCCAGGGCGACCAGCAGGCCGGTCCAGAAGGCCAGGTGGTAGGGCCAGATGTGGTCGCCGATGGCGAACCAGCGCGGGGCGATCCCCTCCTCCGCCAGGCGGCGGGCCAGGACGGGTGCCCCGGCGGCACCGAGCAGGCAGCCGGCCGCCGAGGCGAGCGTGCCGACCAGCACCGCCTCGGCGAGGACCGTCCGGCGGATCTGCGGCGGAGTGGCGCCGGCGGTGCGCAGCAGCGCGAACTCTTTGCGGCGCTGGGCGACGGCGAAGGCGAAGGTGGAGGCGACGACGAAGACGGAGACGAATCCGGTCACTCCGCCGGCCGTGCCGAGCAGGGCATTGACGGCGACCAGGGCCTCGGCGTCACGCTCGGGGTCGGGGTCGGCGTACCGGCGGTCGGTCCCGGTGAGCACCCGGAAGCCGGGCCCGGCCGCGGCCTCGACGGCCGCCGGATCGGCGGTGACGACGAGCCGGTCGATGGCGGGCGACAGGCGGGCGGCCTGGGCATCGGGGTAGAACAGCGCGTTCTCGAAGCCGAGGCCGGGGGCGGTGCCGACCACGGTGACCGGCCCGCGGTCGGTGGTGAGCCGCTGTCCGGGCCGGGCCCAGTCGCCGGTGGCGAGGACCTCGCCCTCGGCCTGTGGAGCGCGGCCGTGCCGGATCTCGTACGGGGCGAAGGCCGCGGTCGACCAGGGGTGGCCGACCAGGTCCCGGGGGGCGCCGGGGGCGCGGACCGGGAAGCTGCGGTCGGCCACGGTGGGGCCGAGCCCGCCCAGCCGGCCGGCGAGGGCGAGCGGCACGGGCCGCGGGTGTTCGAGGGTCCGGGTGCGGTCGCCGATGGGGGTGGGCACCCGCAGGACGTCGGTGCCCTGGACCACCACGGCGGCCCGGGCGAACCGTTCGGGCTGCCGTTCGGGGGCCTCCAGGCTCGCGGCGAGTCCGAGGCCCATGGTGGTGAGGAGGCCGACGCCGAGGGCGAGGGCGAGGAAACTGCCGATGAAGGTGACCCAGCGGGTGCGCAGGGTGCCGAGGGCCGCGGTCAGCACGGGACGGCCTCCGGGCGGGCCGGGGCGGACTCCAGGCGGGTCATCCGGGCCGCGATGGCCTCGGCATTCGCGCCTGCGCCTGCGCCTGCGCCTGCGAGCTCTCCGTGGATCCGGCCGTCGACCAGGAAGACCACCCGGTCCGCGTACGAGGCGGCAACCGGGTCGTGGGTGACCATGACCACGGTCTGCCCTTCGGTGTCCACCATGGCGCGGAGCATCCTGAGCACCTCCCGGCCGGTCTGCGAGTCGAGCGCGCCGGTCGGCTCGTCGCCGAACAGCACCTCCGGGCGCGTGATCAGGGCGCGGGCCAGGGCCACCCGCTGCTGCTGGCCGCCGGAGAGCTCGGTCGGACGGTGCTTGGCGCGGGCGCCGAGGCCCACCCGTTCCAGGACCTCGCGCACCTCGGCTCCGGCGGGCCGGCGGCCGGCCAGGCGGAGCGGCAGAGCGACGTTCTGTTCGGCCGTCAGCGCGGGCAGCAGGTTGAAGGCCTGGAAGACGAATCCGATCCGGTCCCGGCGCAGCAGGGTCAGCCGGGTCTCGCTGAGCCCGGTGAGCTCGGTACCGCCGACCGTCACGGAGCCGGAGGTGGGCCGGTCGAGGCCGGCCGCGCACTGCAGCAGGGTGGACTTGCCGGAACCGGAAGGGCCCATGACGGCGGTGAAGCTGCCCCGGGGGAGGCTCAGGGAGACCCGGTCCAGGGCGGTGACGGCGTGGCCGCCGGTGCCGTGGACCCGGCTGACCTCCCGCAACCGGACCGCCGGAGTGCCGGGTGTGCCGGGTGTGGCGGATGTGGCGGATGTTCCCGAGGCCGTGTTCAGCGCATCGTTTCGCATGGCCTCCACTCAACCGGCGCGGCGGGCCCGGCACATCACGCCTGGACCGAGTCCCGGGGGTGGGGCAGGCCCTACCCCCGGGGTCGGTTCAGGCGGGCTTCGGCCGAATCCGCGGACGGCTGCGCCGCAGGTGGACACCACCGGCATGGCCGCACTCTGCACACATGCGGTCACGGCGGGTGACCGGAATTGGTGCCGCCGGGAAGCGCGCGCGGCCAACGTGAGCAAGACTCCTGTCCGTTATCCGGCACAACCAACCGAGGAGTGTTCGCAATGCGATCCATCGCACGCAGTCTGGGGCTTTCGTCCGCCGCCATGGCGCTCACCGCGGTCACCGCGCTGGCCGCCTCCGGCCCGGCCGGCGCGGCCCCGGCCGGCACCGAAAGCCTCTACGCGCCGTCGGCGCTGGTGCTCTCCCTCAGCGCCGGTGAGGACCCGGCGTACGGGACGGTGCTGCGGGCGGTCACCCTCTCCTGCATGCCCGGCCCGTCCGGCACGCACCCGGCCCCGGCCGCCGCCTGCGCCGAATTACGCGCGCAGCAGGGCGAGTTCTCGGCGATAACCGAGGGCGGCCAGGAAATCGCCTGTACCCGGGAGTGGGACCCGATGTCGGTGACGGCGGCCGGGGTCTGGGAGGGCCAACTGGTCAGCTTCGAGCACACCTTCGCGAACCCGTGCGCGTTCCGGGCCGGCAGCGGCGTGCTGTTCGGCTTCTGACGGCGGCCGGTCACTCCGGTCACGGGTCCGGCCGGCGGCAGCGGCCGGACCCGTGACCACTCGCCCAGCTCAGCCCAGCTCGAGGCTGGTCACCCCGTAGAGCCCGGCCAGGTCCACCTCGGGCGCGGGCCCGGTGTACATCCGGGCGGTCTCGAAGGTCGGTGCCAGGCCGAGCTCGGCCATCAGGGGCGCCGCAGCCGGGTTGGCATCGGGCACGTCCAGGGCCACGGCCCCGCCGGGCACCCGGCCGGCCAGCCCCCGGATCAGCGCGGCAGCAACGGCGGGCGTGGCGGCGTACAGGGGTCCGATCCGGGCGGCTGTGCTGCTCGGACGGACCACGCCGAGGCCCTCGATCCGGCCGTCGCGGACGACCGCGAGCCCGGTCCGGCCGGGGAGTCCGGTCCAGGCGGCGAGGAAGGCGTCACGCGGCTCCGGGAAGAACCGGCGGTCGTACGCGGCGAGTCGGGCGAAGGGCAGCGAGGCGGCATCCACCACCTCGAAACCTCCGGCACCGGCACCGGCGGCGGCGCCGAAGAGGGGGCCGGAGGGGCCGGAGCCCTGCGGCACCCCCTCGTAGCGCATATTGGTCCAGGCCGGACGGAACCCGGACGTGCGGTAGTTGTCCTGCTGCTCGACCACCCCGTCGAGGCCGATCAGCCGGCCGTCCAGCCGTTCCATGCCGGCCCGCCACAGCTGGATCCCGTACCCCTGGCCGCGAAACGCGGGCCGGGCGATGTAGAAGCCGATGAAGCCGAACCCGGCGCCGTAGCGGACGGCGGAGATGCAGGCCACCGGCTCCCCGTCGAGCCGCCCGACCAGGAAACCCTCCGGATCGGCGACGGCGAACGCGAACCGGTCGGTGTCCCCCGGGTTCCAGCCCTCGTCATCGGACCAGTCCCGGAACAGTGCCATGTCGGCGGCGCTCGCGCCGGCGATCTCGAATCCCGTCATGGCGGGTGTTGTACCAGACCCCGGCCGGTCCGCGGGAACAGCAGCAGCCGGATCGCGTCACCGGTCAGTGGCCGCCGCGGGGTTCCTGGCAGCCGCCTTCCATGTAGGGGCCGTGGGCCTCGACCCGGGGCGGAGTGTCCAGCCGGCCGGTGACACAGGCACCCGAGCCGTCGACGAAGAAGGCGAAGCCCAGGGCGCCGCCGGAGCGGAACACCTCGCCCGAGGCGGTCGGGTAGCCGAGCTTCTCCAGTGCCTTCCGGAGGTCGGCCTCGGTGGCCGGGGTGGTCTTCCCGGCCCCGGCCAGGGACTTGGTGATCCGGGCGGCGTGGGCCCGGCCCGTGCACTCGGCCTCGGGGCTCAGCTCGCCCTTCGTCTTGTAGGCGTGGTTCTCGGCGTACTTGGCCGCCTCGGGGTCCACCGGGCCCCCGGTCGCCCCGCTCGCCGACGGGCTCGCCGCGGCAACGGCGTCCTTGCAGCGGGCGACGATGTCCGGGAACTGCCGGTCGTGGCGCTGCTGTGCCGCGGCGGCGGACGCCTCGGCCGCGACCACGTAGTCGGGCTTGGCCGACGGGGCCGCGGAGGCCGGGGCGGAGCCGCCGCCGGCGCCGTCCGAACCGGCCGTGGTTCTGGTCGTACCGCAGGCGGTCAGCGCGAGCAGTCCCGCGGTGAGGACGGCGGCAGCGGCGGTGAGGGGGGCGGGGCGGCGTATCACGCGGATCTCCAGGCGACCGGACGGGCACGGCGGACAGCCGATTATGCCTGGCGCAGCGGCGAGTTCGCCCGGTTAGACCCCTCCGCCGTGAGGCATGCTCCCAGCGCAGGTAGGTGGCAGGCACAACAGCAGGCAGGGGGGCGCGGTGCTCGTCGAGAGTCGCGCGGCGCGGCAGGTCGCGGTGGTCTTCTACGGACTGACAGTGCTCGGCGGTGCCGGGCCGGCGCTGGCCGCCGTGCTGCTGGTGCCCCTGCCCGGACTGCTCGCCGCGGGCCTCGGGCTGCTGGCCGGGGCGGCCGGCACGCTCGGTCTCACCGCCCGGTTCGCCACGGCCGGCCGGGAACTGCAGACGCTGCTGGCCTCGGTCGGTCTGGTGTGGGCGGCGACGGCGGGCCTGGTGTTCACGGCCTGGTAGGGCCCGCGCCGGGCGCCCCGCGTATTCCGGTGGCCAACGCCATCCGGGAGTTCGTACAGTCGCGCTATGGGAAAGCCGCTCGTCGCATTGCTCAGTGGGGCCGGAATGTCCACGGATTCCGGAATTCCGGATTATCGGGGGCCGAACGGGCTCTGGAAGCGCGACCCCGAGGCCGAAAAGCTCGTCACCTACGCGTACTACATGGCGGACCCCGAAATCCGGCGGCGCTCCTGGCTGATGCGCGCCGAGGCCGCCGCCCGGAACGCCAAGCCCAATGCCGCCCACCTCGCCGTGGCCGAGCTGGAGCGCGGCGGGACCCCGGTCCGGGTGCTCACCCAGAACGTGGACGGCCTGCACCAGCTCGCCGGACTGCCCGACCGGAAGGTCTTCGAGCTGCACGGCACCACGCGGGCCGTGGTCTGCACCCGCTGCCACGCCCGGTCCGGCATGGACGAGGCGCTGCGCCGGGTGGCCGCCGGGGAACCCGATCCGGCCTGCCTGGGCTGCGGCGGGATCCTGAAGTCGGCCACCGTCATGTTCGGCGAGCGGCTGGACCCGGAGGTGCTCGCGCAGGCCATGGCCGTGGCGAAGGGCTGCCAGATCTTCATCGCCGTGGGGACCACCCTCCAGGTACAGCCCGCCGCCTCGCTGGCCGGGATCGCCGCGGAGCACGGCGCCCGGCTGATCATCGTCAACGCCGAGGAGACCCCGTACGACCCGCTCGCCGAGGAGGTCGTACGGGAACCCATCGGTACGGCGCTGCCGAAGCTGCTGCGGCGGATCGCCGCCGACGGGTGACGGACGCCTAGCCGCCGTCGGCGGCCTTCCGCATGGCCGCCACGTCCAGCTTCTTCATCGTCAGCATGGCCTTGGTGGCCCGGGCCGCCCGTGCCGGGTCCGGGTCGCGGAGCAGTTCCATCGCCTCGGCCGGGGTGACCTGCCAGGACACCCCGTACTTGTCCTTGAGCCAGCCGCAGGCGACCCCCTGGCCGCCGTCCTTGGTGAGGGCGTCCCAGTAGTAGTCGGCCTCCGCCTCGTCGGCGCACTCGATCATGAAGGAGACGGCCTCGTTGAAGGTGAACTCCGGCCCGCCGTCAAGGGCCACGAACTTCTGCCCGTTGATCTCGAACTCGACGGTCACGACCGAGCCGGGCTCACCCGGTCCCGCCTCCGTGTAGTAGTCGATCCGGCCGATCCTGCCGTCCTTGAACACCGAGACGTAGTACGCGGCAGCCTCCTCGGCCTTGCCGTCGAACCACAGGCACGTGGTGAACCCGTTGCCGCTCATGACTGCCTCCTGGCGAGTGGTGGACCTTCTCGCACATACAGACCGGCCCCGGGCCCGAAATTCATCGGTGACCCGGGGCCGGACCGGCAGAAGCATTCGTACGGGTTACTTCCCGAGCATCCGGTCGACGACCTTGGCGGTGGCGTCGCCCCGGTCGAGGTCGGCGAAGCCGGCCCGGAAGGCGGCCCGCGCCCCGGCGTACTCCGCGCCCAGCGCCTCGGCATTGCGCACCGCGGCGATCAGGCTCTCCGAGTCCTCGAGCAGCGGGCCGGGGGCCTTCTCCTCGTAGTCGAAGGTGAAGCCGCGCAGGGTGTCGCGGTAGTGCTTCAGGTCGTAGGTGAAGAGCAGGATCGGCTTGTCGGTGAGCGCGAAGTCGCACAGCACCGAGGAGTAGTCGCTGATCAGGACGTCGGCGACGAGCAGCAGGTCGGCGGTGTCGGGCCAGCGGGAGACATCCACCACGAAGCCGTCCCGGACCGAGTCCCGGAGCTGCTCGTTGACCCGGTAGTGACCGCGGACCAGCAGGACGTGGTCCTCGCCGAGCTCGCGGCGGGCCGCGTCGAGGTCGATGCGCAGGTCGAGCTTGTAGCCGCCGCTCCAGCCCTCGCGGTTCTCGCGCCAGGTCGGGGCGTACAGGACGACCTTCTTGCCCTCGGGCAGGCCGAGTCGGCGGCGGACCTCTGCGGCCCGGGCCTCGTCCCGGTTGACCAGGGCGTCGGTGCGCGGGCTGCCGACCTCCAGCACCTCGCCCTTGAAGCCGAGGGCGCGGGTGAGGACCGGGGTGGCGAAGCTGCTCGGGGAGGCGAGCAGGGTCCACTGGGCGCTGTCGTGCTCCAGCGCCTCCAGTACACCGGGGCTGGTGTAGTAGTCGTGGATGAAGTCGTGGCCGATCTGCTTGAGCGGGGTGCCGTGCCAGGTCTGGACGACGGTCTGGCCCTCGCGGCGCTTGAACCAGCCGGGGACGCTGTCGTTGGTGACGAAGTACCGGGCGCGGGCGAGCAGTTCCCAGGCCTCCTGGGAGGCCGGGTCCACGGCGCGGGCGGTCGCGGGGACCTCGGCGCGGCCGTCGTTGACCAGCCAGATGTGCTCCAGCTGCTCACCGCGGCGGACCAGCTCGCGGTGGATGGCGAGCGGGGAGTCGCCTGCGGCGTTGCCCTGGAAGGTGGAGTACACGACCACGTCGCGCAGCGGGGCGGTGCGCAGCTGCGGGTAGGTCTCGTCGCGCATGACGCGCTGGTGGAACCGGGCGCGGTCGTGCGGGGTGCGCAGCGAGTCGGCGACCAGGGCCATACGGTCGTAGAAGCGGGCCTCGACCCGCATCCGGCGGCCGTCGACCGTGGCCGCGACCGGGCCGGCGCCCAGGGCGGGGGCGATCATCTGGACCGGGGCGCCGCGGTCGACGCCGAGCAGGCCCGCGGTGGTGCCGGCCTGGCTCATCGGGCGCAGGGTCGGCCACCAGCGGCCCTCGGGGAGGGTGGTGTTCCCGGCGAAGGCCTCCGGCAGGACCGGCTTGAAGACGGCCTCGAAGCGGCCGTCCGCGGTGCTGACCGGGTAGCTGTACTCCTCGCCGCGCCAGTTGTGCAGGACGAGCTCGTACTCGTCGTCGGCGGGCTTGTGGAAGACGCCGCCGAGGGTGAAGACGCCGTCCTCGGCGCTCGCCCGGTCGACCAGCGGCGGCGAGGGCTGCATGCAGAACTGCAGGAAGCCGACGGCGGTGCGCTTGAGGAACAGGGAGCGGCCGGTGGTGTCGCCCGGGACGGGCACGACCAGGCCGTGGAAGCCGCCGCGCTCGTCGTGCGCGAGGTCCAGCCGGGAGCCGTCGCCCTTCTCGATGCACAGGCTCCAGGGCTCGGGGGTCCAGTGGCCGGGCTCGACCTCGCGGTCGGGTACGGCGGCGAGGTCGGCGACCGGCACCCGGGTGGTGAAGGGGGTGCGGCCGTTGCCGGCGAGGGCCCCGAGCTCCAGCGGGAAGGTGAGGACGGTGCCGGTGGCCTGGTGCTCGGCCCGCAGGACCGCGCCGTCGCCGGGGTTCTGTGCGAGTTCGCCGGCTACCGAGACGGAGCCGCTGCCGACGGGCTTGGCGCCGAGGACGCGGGCCTTGACGTTCTCCACCTTCAGGGAGAGGGCGTTGCCGGCGGTGGCGGCGACGATCCGGACGTCCTGGTTCACCCAGTGGGCCGGCGGGGCCTGGGCGCTGTCGTGCTCGCCCGCCTTGAGCCGGGCCTGATAGGGGATCGCGACGTCCTTGACCACAATGGAGGCGTTCCAGACGCCGTCCTGCCACTCGCCGCCCTGCTGGAAGGTGGTGGGGTCGAGGACGGCGGTGAAGCCGGCCCAGTCGGCGTGGCGGAGCGCGAGGTGCGCGTGGTTGGCGCTGACCTGCGGGTTGGCGATCGTACGGGCGCCGACGACCACCTTGCGGCGCTGGCCCTTCTCGCGGAAGACGAGCTTCTTGCGGGACCGCAGCCGGCTTTCGGCGCCGAGCTGGCCGGGGAAGCCCCAGCCGCGGAGCAGCAGCTTGCCGTCGGCCCAGGCGACCGTCTCCAGGCCGCTGACCAGGCGGCGCTCGCGGCGGCCGACGGCGAGCAGCGCGGCGGGGACGGGCGGGCGGCCCTGGAGGAAGGGGTAGTCGGCCTGCGGGCGGGCGAAGCCCTTGACCGGGATGCTCCAGGAGAATTCCTCCTGGTGCTCGAGCAGGGCGATGAAGTCCTCGACTCGGCCCTCGCGGGCGAAGTAGGCCTTGAGGCGGTCGCCGACGGCCAGGTCGGCCCACGGCTTGGTGCCGATCTCGCGGACCAGGCTGCCGACGTCCTTGACGAAGGCGGCGCGGAAGTCCTCGCCGCCCTCCGGGACGTACTTGTAGATCAGCGGGAGCTCTTCGATCAGTACGTTGTAGTCGTATTCGCGCAGGTACTTGGCGTACTCGGCGCCCTCCTTGCCCTTGAGGGCCTCGCGGACCAGGCGGACGGAGGTGACGCGGTCGGTGAGGGAGACCGGGTCGGTGGAGCGCTGGGTGATGGAGCGCTCACCGGTTTCCCGGACCCGCCAGTGGTAGACGACGTCGCTGAGGATGTCCACGCTGCCGGCGAAGTAGTGCGCGGGGATGCTGACCGGGGCGTCCTCGTAGAGGATGCCCTCCGGGTACTGGAAGCCGTGCTTGTCCCAGAAGGTCCGGCGGTAGACCTTGTTCCAGGCGGTGCGGTCGGTGACCAGCGGCGCGAACTTCGAGATGTGGGTCTTCAGCCGGGTCTTGGCAAAGGGTGCCTTGTGGCCCCAGGACTGGTTCATGCCGACGGAGCGGAACCGCAGCACGTTGCCCGCGACGAAGTCGGAGCCCGTCCCGTCCAGCGTGTCGATCATCAGCTGGTAGGCGTTGTCCGGCATGGTGTCGTCACTGTCGACGAAGGCGAGGTACTCGCTGCCCGCGGAAATGTGCCGGGCGCCGACGTTGCGGGCGGCGCCGAGCCCCGCGTTCTCCTGCATGACCAGGCGGAACCGCTTGTCCTTGGCGGCGAAGGCCTTGGCGATCACGGCGCTGGAGTCGGTGGAGCCGTCGTCGACCATGACGACCTCGAAGTCACGGAATGTCTGTGCCGCGAGGGATTCCAGGCACTCGTCGAGATAGAGCTCGACGTTGTAGACGGGGACGACGATGCTCAGGCGCGGGGACATGGGGTGCGGGCTCTCCAGCGGATTTTGTCAGTCAATGATCAGCTAAGTACAACATCTTACGCGGTAATGACTTTGTGAAATCCTGGCGAATGGGGTCATATAACGGCAGGTCGGCGGGGCGGGTGGCCAGATTTAAGCCACCCGCCGCCGGACTGTGACCCGCTGGTGACAGCTCCGTCGAAGAAGCTCAGACCTCGAGCCCCGCCTCGATCTTCTTCAGCTGGTGCCGGGCCATCGCCATATTGGCGCGCTTGTTGTCCAGAGCCAGGTACAGGAACAGCCCCTGGGCGCTGCGCCCCTTCAGCAGCCGGATCAGGTGGTACTGCGTGCCGAGGGTGATCAGGATGTCTTCGATCTCGTCCTGGAGTTTGAGCAGCTCCATGGTACGGACCTTCGCGCGGACCACATCGGTGTTGCCGGCGGCGGCGACGTTCAGGTCCAGGTCCTTGCCGCCGCCGGCCATGCCGAGGGCCATGCCGCTGCCGTAGTCGACCAGGGCGGCGCCGAGGGCTCCGTCGATGGTGGTGATGGCTTCCTTGAGGACGGCGTCCACGTTGGCCATGGGTTTTCTCCTTCAGACTTATCTGGTGGGTGGTGCCGGAGGCATACGGGCCTGCCGGCGTACGGGGGTGTGAGGGTTCAGGGGCGACCGCCGGGACCCCGGCGGCCGAGGGTGTCGTCGATGACCTCGGCGATGTGCAGGCTGGAGCGGCGGGCCTCCAGATGGAGGCGGCCGACGTTGGCGCGGGGTTCTGCCATCAGGGTCAGCACGGCCGCCTCGCCGGCGGCGTAGGTGGCGACGTAGCCGTTTTCGCCGCGGACCAGAAGTTCACGGAAGCCGCCCTGGCCGGTGGTGTCGGCGAGCCGCTGGGCGACGCCGAGGGCAGCGGCGGTCAGCGCGGCCACGGCTTCGGCCTCGGTGGCGGCGGTGTCCCGGGCCAGTACCAGGCCGTCGGCGCTGGCGGCGAGGGCTCCGGTGAGCTGGGGGACGCGGGCCCGCAGCCGCCGGAGCTCGGCGAGTATCTCGGCTTCGGCTTCGGCAGGCACCATCACCGTTCTCCTTTCGGGCTGGCGCCGGTCCGCGCGTGGGCGCAGCGGGAGCCTCACAGGCTTGCCTCCAGTGCGTCGCGTAACCGTCGGAGCAGCGCCACGTCCGGGCTCTGGGCCTCGGTGACCCAGTCGGGCAGGGGGGCCGCGGCCGGCCGGGGGACCGGCGCGTGCGGGGTCTCGACCAGTCCGGCCGCGGCGAGCCGCCGGACATCGAGGAGAGTGTGGAAGGCGGGCCGGCCGAGGGTCCAGGCGAGTTCGGCCGGGGTGCGTATGCCGTCCGTATGGCGGAGCAGGGCCCGTTGACGGCAGGTCACCGTCTGGCCGGGGGCGGCCGGGCGGGGCACCACCGGGGCGGTGTCCAGGGCCGGATAGGGCCAGACCGCGTCCAGCAGCTCGCGGCGGCGCCGGGTCTCGCGCTCCACCGCGGCGGCCGGGACGGAGTGGACGGAGCCGATCCAGTGGGTGGCGCCGCGCCGGAACCGGGAGGGTCCCGAGCCGGGCGAGAGGGCGAAGAAGGCGGCGTCGTACATGGCGGCGATATGGCAGATCTCCAGTTCGCCGCCGGCCAGGCCGCCGCTGTCGACCAGGAAGCGGGCCACCTGGCGGCGGGCTCCGGCCCGGTCCACGGCCTCCCGCCAGCGCTCGGGGGTGAGCCCGCCGCCACTGGTGAGGAGCACGTCCAGGCCCGGAGTGGCCGGGCTCTCCGCGTGCACGATCCGGCCGTCTTCCAGGAAGAGGGTGCCCCGGTCGCGTAACAGGGCGCCGGTGGCGCGTTCGGCGGCGAGCCGGGTGAGCAGCGGGGAGACCACGGCGGGGTCGGGGACGGTGAGTTGGGCACCGGTCATGCGTGTACCGATCATGGGTGTGCCGGCTATGGAGGTGCCGGTCAGGGGTCTGCCGGTCATGGGTGTGCCGGTCATCTGAGTACCAGTCCCTCGGCCAGGTCGCGGAGTCGGATGCGGGCGAGGGCGAGGTTCCCGTCGGCGCGGTCCAGCCACAGGTGCAGGAAGACGCTGCTGTCGAAGCTGGTTTCTACGAAGCGCAGCACGTGGTAGCCGCTGCGGGTGGTGACGATCAGGTCCTCGACGGGCGGTCCGCCTGCTCCGGGCGGCTCGGGCGACTCTGCGCCGGCGGCCTGCTCCGGCGGGACGGCCGCGAAGGACTCGTATTCGGCCGCCGCCCGGGCCAGTTCGGCGGTTTCGGCCGCGGTGGTCTCGTGGTCGCCGACGGGCGACTCCCCCACGGTCCCCAGGGCCAGCCCGCTGCTCCAGTCCACCAGCGCTGCCCCGCGGGCACCGGGCAGCGTCATGGCTTCGAGCAGGCATTCGTCAATCCCGGGCACGCGGGCTCCCCTCCCGGCCAAATGTCCGTAGCGCACGGTCGTACGGCGGCGACAGAGAGGAACTTACTCAACTTCCACACTGCGGAAGGGTGTTCTGGCATTTTCCAACGGAACATGCACGGAAGCGGACCGGGATTGGCCGAATCCGGCTGGGATGGATCAAGAAGCAAGCGGAAGACCGTCCGACAGCCGGAACGCCCCGCCCTCGCGCTGCACATAGCCCTCGTGGCTCAGGGTACGCAGCAGGTGGTACACGGTGGGAAGCGGAATGCCGGTCAGCCGGGCGAGCCGCTTGGCCGTCGCACCGCCTTCGGCGTGCATCGCCTCCACCAGTCGCAACGCGCGCTGTACGGAGCAGATCAGGGTGGGCGCGCTGTCCCGGTCCCTGGCGTCGTCCTTGAACTCGTCCTTGAGGTCGTCCTTGTGATCAGTGCTGCCCATGAGTGGTCCCCCTGCTTCTGTACGAGGCCTGGCAAACCCATCAAAGTGGCTCAGCCCCGCCAAAACCAAGCTGACTCGCGTAAACCTGAGCATAAGATCAACTATTGCCCGGTCGGTCAGCCGCGGTTACGCCGGCCGATCAGGTCGCCGGCCGCACCGAGCGCCAGGCCCAGGACGATCAGCACCGCATGGCCGAGGACCTCGTGGCCGTCCGGAACCAGGAAGCGGACGAAGCCGAAGAAGCGGATCCAGCCGAGCCATTCGTGCAGCAGGCCGAAGGCGCCGCCCACGACGAGGACGAAGGCGGCGATCCCGAACAGGGTCTTGAGCGGGTGCGACGGTGCGGAGTTCGCATCGGAGGAGGTCATGCCCCGACCGTAGGCGGGGGCGGGCCGGACCGGCGTCGGCCCTCCGGTGGCGGTGCCTCGACCAAGGATGGCGGCCGGGACCGGGCCTGTCGTACTTAAGTATCCGATCGGGGCGCGGACCCGGCCGCTGCCGTCCGCCCCGCGTAGATTCCGCGGTATGCACACCCTCCACCGGACCCGCCGTGACTGGGCCGCCGACCTGGGACTGTTTGTCTTCGCTTGCTGTTTCGCCGCCCTCACCACGCAGGCCGTGCCGGTGCCCGCGGATCTCTCCCCCGCCTGGCGGGCGGCGGATCTGCTGGCCGGTGCGCTGGGCTGCCTCTCGGTGTTCCTGCGGCGGCGATGGCCGGTGCAGCTCGCCGTGGTCCTGCTGCTGGGCGGCGCCTGGGCGCACTACCTGACCGGCCCGGCCCTGGTGGCGGTGTTCACGGTGGCCGCGACCCGGCCGTGGCGGGTGACGGCCTGGGTGACCGCGGTCGCCTTCGCCCCGCTGCCGGTGTTCCTGGCGCAGCTGCCGGGGATGGCGGAGGACCGGGCGGGCTCGGCCCTGACGTACTTCACGCTGATCGCGGCGGCGATCGGGTGGGGCCTGTACCGGCGGTCCCGGCGGCAGCTGGTGGATTCACTGCGGGAACGGGCGGAGCTGGCGGAGGCCGATGCGGCGCTGCGGGCGGAACGGGCGCAGCGGCAGGCCCGTGAGGAGATCGCGCGCGAGATGCACGACGTGCTGGGGCACCGGCTGTCGCTGCTGAGCGTGCACGCGGGGGCGCTGGAGTTCAACCCGTCGGCGCCGCGGGACGAAATCGCCCGGGCCGCGGGTGTCATCCGGGAAAGCGCACACCAGGCGTTGCAGGACCTGCGCGAGGTGATCGGGGTGCTGCGGTCCCCACCCGGGGAGTTCGGCGACCGTCCGCAGCCGGATCTGGCCGGGATCGCGGAACTGCTGGCGGAGTCCCGGGCGGCGGGCATGCGGGTGGAGTGCGGGCCCCTGCCGGCGGACCTGCCCGCGCCGGCGCCCGCCGTCGGCCGGGCCGCGTACCGGATCGTGCAGGAGGCGCTGACCAATGCGCGCAAGCACGCGCCGGCGGCCCCGGTCCGGCTGTCCGTCACCGGCGGCCCGGGCCGGGGGCTGACGGTGGAGGTCGTCAACCCGTGCACGCCGCCGCCGGCGGGGACGGGCACGGGCACGGCAGCGACGGTGGCGGAGCCCGGCGGGCAGGGGCTGCTCGGGCTGGGCGAACGGGCCCGGCTGGCCGGGGGGCGGCTGGAATACGGGGTGGAGAGCCGGGAGTTCCGGGTGGCGGCCTGGCTACCCTGGGGGCCGGCCGACCCAGAACCGTGAGGTGCCCCTGATGCCCGTGATGCCCGTGATCCGGCTGCTGCTGGTCGACGACGACCCGATCGTGCGGGCCGGGCTACGCCTGATGCTCGGCGGGGCGCCGGAGGTGGAGGTGGTCGGGGAGGCCGCCGACGGGGCGGAGGTGCCCGCGCTGGTCGCGGCGCACTCCCCTGACCTGGTACTGATGGACATCCGGATGCCCGGCACGGACGGGCTGGCGGCGACCGAGGCCCTGCGGGCCCGGCCCGGCGCGCCCGAGGTGATCGTACTGACCACCTTCAACACGGATGAGCACGTGCTGCGCGCCCTGCGGGCCGGGGCCGCAGGGTTCCTGCTGAAGGACACCCCGCCACAGGAGATCGTGTCCGCGGTGCGTCGGGTGATGGCCGGGGAGCCGGTGCTGTCCCCGGCCGTCACCCAGGCACTGATCGACCAAGTGGCGGGGCTGACCGGCCGCGATGCCCGGGCCGAGGCCGCCCGGGCCCGGCTGGCCCTGCTGGCGGACCGGGAGCGGGAGGTCGCGCTCGCCGTCGGACGCGGCCGTTCCAATGCGGAGATCGCGCGCGAGCTGTACCTGTCGCTGCCGACCGTGAAGACCCATGTCTCGCGGATCCTCACCAAGCTGGACCTGAACAACCGGGTCCAGATCGCCCTGCTGGTCCACGACGCGGGCGAGTCCGGCGTCGGCTGAGGCGCGCGCCGCGCCTCAGCGCGCCGCGCCGCCTCAGTCCTCGGACCGTTCCGGCAGCAGCCGTTCCACCATCGCGTCGATCAGCCCGTCGACCGGGTAGCGGGCCAGCAGTTCGGGTGCGGTCAGGTCGTCCACGATCAGCCCGAGCATGGCGAGGTAGAGGAGCACCACTCCGGTGCGGTCGCCCGGCAGGCCGGCGTCCAGGTGCCAGGTCACGTTGGCCTCGAGTTCGAGGCCCTGGAACGCGGCGAGTTCCTGCTGGAGTTCGGGCCGCCGGGTGCCTTCCAGGCGCAGTTCCAGCATGGCGATGTGGACGCTGCGTTCCCGCCGCATCCGGTCCACCAGGTCCCGCAGCAGGGCCGCGGTGTCCAGCGGGCCGGCCAGCGCGGCCTGGTCCGGGACCAGGCGCTCGCGGGTGCGGCGCAGGATCTGGCCGAGCAGCTGGGACCGGTTGGCGAAGTAGTTCGACGCCGTGCCGGTCGGGACGCCGGCCTCCTTGTCCACTGCCCGCAGGGTGAGTCCGCGGGAGCCCTCGCGGGCGAGGACTTCGATGGCGGCGTCGAGCAGCGCGGCGCGGCGTTCGGGGTTCTGGCGCATGGTGGGTCCCTGGTCCCTCGGAGGAACGGCAACCCGCACAGAGTACTGCAAGTGCAGTACTCCGGGTGGGCTGTACGCCGCCCTCTCCCCAGCCGCCGTTCCGCGTGACACGCTGCCCGCCATGGAGAGGATCATCCACGAGATACGCGCGGACCTGGACCGGCGCATCGCCGCCGCCGCGGACCGGCTGACGGACCGCACCCTGGCCGAGGATCCCGCGTACGCCGCCCTGCTCGGCCGCGCCGAACTGCGCGAGCGGATCCACCACAACCTCCGCCAGGCCGTCGACGGCCTGGTCCGCAGCGTCCGCGGGCTGCCCGTGGACCTGGCCGACGCCCGCGCCACCGGAGTGCTGCGCGCCGAACAGGGGCTGCCCCTCACCTCACTGCTGCGCACCTACCGGCACGGCGGCCGGCTGCTCTGGCAGGCCCTCACCGAGGCGGTGACCGCGCACGACAGCTCCGGGCTGCCCCGGCTGCTGCCGGCCGCCGCCGTGCTGTGGGACGTACTGGACCAGCTGACGGATGCCGTCGCCGAGGCCTACCGGCACACCGAGGCGGCCCGCAGCGCCCGCGACCGGGAGCGCCGCGCGGCTCTGCTGGACGCCCTGCTGGACGGTACCGGGGCGGCCCGCGGGCTGGTGTCGGAGGCGGCGGCGCAGCTGGGGCTGGCCGAGCGGGGCCGGTTCGCGGTGGTGGTGCTGGTGCCGGGCTCCGGGGCCGGTTCCGGGGCCGAACCGAAGGCCGGGCCGGGCGGGCCCCGGGTGCTGTGGCGGATCCGGGCCGACGGGGAGACCGGGCTGGTGGATCTGGGCGGGCACCCGCTGGATTCCGTACGGGAGTTGCTGGCGCCGCTCGGAGCGCGGGCCGGGGTCAGCCCGGTGGTGGAGACGCCGACCGCGCTGGCCCGGGCCCGCTGGCTGGCCGGGCTGGCGCTCCGTACCGCCGCCGGCTCGACGGCCCCGCGCACCGCCCTGCTGGACGAAGCCCTGCCGGCGGCGCTGGTGGCCGCCCAGGGCGAACTCGCCGACCGGCTGCGGCAGGTGGTGCTGGGGCCGGTGCTGGCGCTGCCGGGCGAGGACTGCCGGGTGCTGCTCAGCACCCTGGGCACCTGGCTGGCCTGCCGGGGCTCCACCACCCACGCCGCACAGCGGCTGTTCTGCCACCGCAACACCGTCTCGAACCGGCTGCGCCGGCTGGAACAGCTGACCGGCCGCACCCTGGCCGATCCGGCCCAGGTGGTCGAACTGGCCCTGGCCCACGCGGCAGTCCTGCAGAGCGGCCACGCCTGAGGTGCGCGCACCGGGGCCGTGCTCTAGCGTCGAAAGGGCGGGGGCGACCCATGCGTAGAGCCGGTCGCCTCGTATTCGCGGATCGTGTGACCGACCGAGAGAGCAGGTGCATTCGCATGCGTCCGTCGACTCGTATCCCGGCCCGTATCCCCGGCATCCTGGCCGGCCTGGTCCTCGCCGTCGGCGGCTTCGTCTTCGCCGCCCCGGCCGCCCAGGCGGACCAGCAGGCCTGCGAGAGTTACGTCTCGCAGCACGTCGGCAAGGACAGCGCGGAAATCAAGGACGCCGCCCGGCAGGCGTGCTACGAGGGCCAGATCGGCAACCAGACCAGCTGCACCGCCAGCCTCGAAGCGGCCGGTGTCTCCAGGGCCACCTCGGACGAGGCCTGTGGGAAGGCTCCGAAGTAGCACCCGAAGCAGCATCCGGAGCAGGAGCGGTCACCCGCCGGTGGTCACCGGCGGTTTGGCCGATTCCAGCAGGTAGGGGACGTCGATCACCGCGACTCCCGGGGTGAACAGCAGGCGGGCCTTCAGCCGCAGCGCGTTCTGGTTGTGCAGGGGCTGTTCCCACCAGTGGCCGACCACGAACTCCGGGATCACCACGGACAGCATGTCGGTCGTCTCCTCGGCCGCGAGTTCCTCGATGTGCGTCAGCACCGGGCGGATCACCTCCCGGTAGGGCGAGTGCAGGATCCGCAGCGGTACGCCCGGGTCGTGCGCCTCCCATGCCTCCCCCAGCCGGGCCGCCGCCTCCTCGTCGGCGGCCACGCTCAGCGCGGTGAGGGTGTCCGGGCGCAGTGCCTGGGCGAAGCCGAGGGCCTTGAGGGTGGGCGCGTGCACCGCGGCCACCAGCACCACCACATGGTGGTGGACGGGCCGCTCCGGGCGGACGCCGGGGGCGACCGCGACCTCCCGGGCGACCTGGTCGTAGTGACGGCGCACCCCCTTCATGCCGAGGAAGAGCAGCGGCATCGCGATGACCACCAGCCAGGCGCCGTGGGTGAACTTGGTGATCAGGACGATGACCAGGACCACCGCGGTCATCACCGCGCCGACCGCGTTGATGGCCCGCCTGCGGTGGATGTGGATGCGCTCGGCGGCCGGCGTGGCGGGGTTCGCGAGCTCCCGCTTCCAGTGCCGGACCATGCCCGACTGGGAGAGGGTGAAGGAGACGAAGACGCCGATGATGTACAGCTGGATGAGGCGGGTCAGCTCGGCGTCGAAGGCGACGATGAGGGCGATCGCGGCGAGCGCCAGCAGCACGATGCCGTTGGAGTAGACCAGCCGGTCGCCGCGGTTGAAGAGCTGGCGCGGCGCGTACCGGTCCCGGGCGAGGATCGAGGCGAGCATCGGGAAGCCGTTGAAGGCGGTGTTCGCCGCGAGGACCAGCACCCCTGCGGTGACGGCCTGGAGCAGGTAGAAGAGGAAGTGCCAGTCGCCGAAGGTGGCGCGGCCGATCTGCGCGAGGGCCGTGGACATGGGGGTTCCGGGCGGCAGGCCCAGTTCGGTCGGATCCGCGGCGACGTGGACCCGGTAGACCATGGCGAGGATCGTGATCCCGAGGAACATGGTGGCCGAGAGGGCTCCCATGGCGGCCAGGGTGTTCGCGGCGTTGCGGCTCTTGGGCGGGCGGAAGGCGGGGACTCCGTTGCTGATCGCCTCCACTCCGGTCAGTGCGGTGCAGCCGGAGGCGAAGGCGCGCATCGCGAGCAGTACCAGGGCGATTCCGGTGAAGGTGCCCTCCGCGATGATCGGCAGGTCGGCCGATTCGGCGCGGATGGTGTCACCGGTGGCCATCCGGACCGCGGCGATGGCGAACATCAGGTAGATGACGAGGACGAACCCGTAGGTGGGGAGGGCGAAGACCCGCCCCGACTCGCGGACCCCGCGCAGGTTCATCACCGTCAGCAGCACCACGAAGCCGACGGACAGGCCGACTTGGTGGTCGGACAGGGCGGGGATGGCGGAGGTGATGGCGGCCACGCCGGAGACCACCGAGACGGCCACGGTCAGCACGTAGTCGACGAGCAGGGCGCTGGCGGCGGTCAGCGCGGCGGTCTGGCCGAGGTTTTCGGCGCTGACGACGTACGCTCCGCCGCCCCCAGGGTAGGCGTGGCAGGTCTGCCGGTACGAGGCGACGACCACCACCAGCAGGAAGACGATCGCGGCGGCGTCGTACCAGGCGAGGTGCAGCAGGGCCACTCCGCCGAGGGCGAGGATCAGCAGGATCTCCTCGGTGGCGTACGCGACCGAGGAGAGCGGGTCGCTGCAGAAGATCGGCAGGGCGAGCCGCTTGGGCAGCAGGGTCTCGCCCAGCCGGGCGCTGTCGAGCGGTTCACCGACCAGCATGCGTTTCGGGTTGATGCGCCTCATTCAGGAATGATCAACCCGTTTGGATCGATTCAGTTGGCGTGACACACACCGAGCTCCTCGGCCCTGTGTGCGAGCCACAGGTCGTGGCGGGCGCTGGGCGACTGCAGCAGGGAGCGCTCCAGCAGCACTTCGATCCTGGTCAGCCGCTTGCGTGCACCGGGTACGGAGATCCCGAGCGCGGCTGCCGCCGGGACCAGCCGGGCGTCGTGGCGCAGCCAGACCCGGACGGTGTCGCGGGCGCCGACCGGGGCGTCCGGGCCGGTCAGCGGCCGGAGGTGCCGGTGGGCCCAGCGGGTCAGGCTGGAGTGGCTCAGCACCTCATCCAGGGAGGCCGCGCAGCTCTCCGCGGGGCGGGGCGGGGCCCCGCCGGGGGTGAGCCGCAGGGCCAGGGAGAGTGCCGCCTGGTCGGGCAGCCGGGCCAGGTCCAGGCCGAGGAGTTCCTCCACCAGCCGGATCCGGGTGGCCAGGGTGTTCCGGTGGATCTTCAGCAGCCGGGTGGCGTGCGAGGTGAAGTTCAGCCAGGCGTGCGCGGTGGCGCGCAGCTCCTGCGCGCCCGGGTCCTGAGGCCGCCGGGGCGCATAGCCGTGCAGGGGCGCCAGCATGGTCTCGGCCCAGCCGGCCCCTGCCGTGTGGGCGGCCAGGGCCAGCTCGGGGCCGGGCCCGAACCGGGCGTACCGCTGCACCCGGCCGCGGGCCACGGCGAGGGCGTGGAAGGCCTGGGTGTAGGCGGCCGGGGCGTCCCGCAGCCCGGTCACCTCGCTGACCCCGGTCACACTGTCCCGGGCCGTGGCCGAGAGCGCCGCGGCGAGCGGGTCGTGGCCGGTGGGGGCGGTCGCCGTGCCGTCCAGCGGCACCAGCACGATCAGGTGGCGGACGTAGACCGGGCAGCGCACGATCCAGGCGCGCCCGCCGGTGAGTTCGGTGCACTGCCGGAGCACCTCCTCGCGGGTCCCCGGGCGGCATTCGACGACGTACATCCGCATCGGGTCGGGCAGCGAGGGGGTCAGCGCCTCGGCGACCTGGTGGGCGAGGGAGAGCCGGCCGTCCATCAGCAGGTGCAGCACCGCCTCGCGGGCCCGGGACTCGGCCACCCGGGCCCGGTCCTCGCGCCGGGCGGCCTCTTCGACCCGGCGCACCAGGGACAGCGGTACGGCGGTGTCGGCGAGCAGGACGGACGCCCCCGGCGGGTAGGGGCGGGGCAGGACGGCGGCCAGTGCGCTGCCCTCGTCCAGCGCGAAGAGCAGGGCGGTGGCGGCCGGGCCGTCCAGCACGGCCGAGCGGACCCCGCGGGCGGCGAGTTCGGCGGCGGCCCGGGCGGCGAGCTCCGGTTCCGGGCAGCTGGGCGGGCCCCCGGCTTCCACCACCCCGGTCCAGCCGGCCAGCCGGACGGACAGCCAGCGCAGCAGTGCGGCCGAGCCTCCGGTGTGCGCGAGCCGGTGGGCCTTGAGGATGTCGTCGGAGCGATTCCAGGGCTGGATGGCACGATCCCTTCGATGCGGGTCGGGCGCATTCAATCACCGGGCGCACACTGTGCGCTGTGATACCGATCTCCTTGAACGACTGGGCAGAACGAATCCTGCAACAGGCCGCGTGCCCGCCTAGGTTGGAGCACGAGCGGACGGGATCCCGGTGTTCACGGGGGAGCACCGGGATCCCGGCTCGCGCACGGATGCGTACGGGCAGGTCACATGCGGGCGGCTGCGCTGCGGACCGCCTCGCGGATCCTGACGTACGTACCGCAGCGGCAGATGTTGGCGATGGCGTCGAGGTCCTCCTCGGTGGGGTCCGAGGTCCGCTTCAGCAGCGCGACGGCCGCCATGATCTGGCCGGGCTGACAGAAACCGCACTGGGAGACGTCCTGCTCCAGCCAGGCCTCCTGCACGGGGTGCAGCGTGTCGCCGTCCGCCAGCCCCTCGATGGTGGTCACCTCCCGCCCGGCGCAGGCCGAGACCGGCACCACGCAGGGCCGGATGTCGGTGCCGTCGAGGTGGCTGGTGCAGGCCTTGCAGACGTCGACCCCGCAGCCGTACTTGGGGCCGCGGATGCCCAGCAGGTCGCGCAGCACCCAGAGCAGGGGGAGATCGTCGGGCGCGTCCACGGTGACGCTCTGCCCGTTGACGGTGAAGGTGTGCGAGGGCACGGGGGCTCCAGTGCTAGCGGGGGTAGGGGGTGAAGTCGACGTCGAAGTCGAGGGGGAAGCTGCGGGGCCGGGTGCCGGTGGCGCGGGCGTAGGCGTTGGCGATGGCGCCCACGGCGGCGGGGACGCCGAGCTCTCCGGCGCCGCCCGGCTCGGCCCCCGGGGTGGCGGGCAGCACGACGACCTTCACCTCGCGCGGGCTGTCCTGCTGGCGGGCCCAGTGGAACTGGCTGTAACTGCCCTCCAGCGGCAGGCCCTTGTCGATGTGCAGGCCCGCCCGGAGGGTGGTGGAGATGGCGTCGGTGAGCCCGCCGAGCATCTGGGCCTCCAGACCGCGGGGGTTGATCGGCCGGCCAACATCCACGACCACCACCGCCTTGGTGACCCGGACCCGCTTGCGGTCCCGGGCGTCGATCTCCACCAGGCAGGCGGTGCGGGCCTTGTACTCCTCGTGGAAGGCGATGCCCTGGGCACAGCCGGGTTCCATGTCCCGCCCCCAGTCGCCTTCGGCGGCGGCCCGGTCCAGGACGGCCCGCTGGGCGTCGGTCTTGAGGAAGGTCCGCCGGAACCGGTACGGGTCCTTGTTCATGCGCCGGGCCAATTCGTCGACCACGATCTCCTCGGCCCCGCGGGTGTTGGCGGAGTACACCGAACGCCAGGACCCGGTGGGGATGCCGGTCGGGACCTCGGTCAGCGCCTGGGTGGTGAGGCCGAAGTGGTACGGGGACTTCACGGTGGTGAGGAACAGGGTCTGCGCGAGGGTGGCGTTGCCGATGCCCAGCGGGAGCTTCGCGGCGGTGGCGGTGATGATCTCGCCGAGGCCGTGCCGGAAGTCGGTTTCGGCGGCGGCCACCCGGTGCTCGAAGGAGAGCACCTCGCCGAGGGCGAAGGTGGCGCGGATCCGGTGGTGGGTGGCGGGCCGCATCCGGCCGTGCCGGGTGTCGTCGACCCGGGTCCACATCAGCCGCACCGGCCGGCGGCAGGCCTTCGAGACCTGGGCCGCCTCCAGCGCGGCGTCGAAGAACAGCCGCCGTCCGAAGGAACCGCCGGCCTGCACCACGCGCACGGTCACCCGGCCCACCGGCAGGCCGAGTTCGGCGGCGATGGTCTGCCGGGCCACGATCGGGGACTTCAGCCCGGACCAGATCTCGGCCCGGTCCTCCCGTACGTCGGCCACGGCGCAGTTGGTCTCCAGCGGGGCGTGGCTGACGAAGGCGAAGTCGAACTCGGCGTCCACGTACGGGGTGAGCAGCGGCGGCACTAGCAACGGCGGGGTGGCGGCCCGGAGTTTGGCCCGGATCTCCGCGTCGGAGAGGTGGTCGGCGGGCCCGGGGCCCCAGCCGATCTGGAGGGCCGCCCGGGCGTCCAGCGCCTGGCCGAAGGTCTCGGCGACCACGGCCACGCCGGTCGGGAGGGTGACCAGGTCCAGCACCCCGGGCATGGCTCGGACGGCGGCTGCGTTGGCGATGGACTTCACGGTGCCGCCGAGGGTGGGCGGCCGGCGCACCACGCAGGGTTTGGCGCCGGGCACGTCCAGGTCCAGGGTGTACTCCTGCTGCCCGGTGACCATGGCGCGGGCGTCCACCCGGCTGGTGGGCCGGCCGACCAGGGTGTGCTTCGACTCGGGCTTGGGGGTGGCGCCGAGCACGATCAGGCCCGGGTCGGCGGCGGCCTCGGCCAGGCTGCCGTAGTCGGCGGTACGGCCGTCGGGGGCGCGGACGGCGCCGTCCGCCGTGGTCAGCCCGGCCGGGGAGAGCTTCCAGCGGGCGGCGGCTGCCGCGACCAGCCGGGCCCGTACGGCGGCGGCGGTGTGCCGGACCGGCCCGTACAGCGAACGGATGGCATTGGAGCTGCCGGTGAGCTGGTTGAAGAGCAACTCGGGCCGGGCATCGTCGAGTTCCACCCGTACGTCGTGCAGGGGCGCGTCCAGTTCCTCCGCGACCAGCATGGCCACGGCGGTGGTGAGGCCCTGGCCGACCTCCTCGCGGGGCAGCCGGAAGCGGATGGTCCCGTCCGTCTCCACGGTGAGCACCAGCATCCCGGCGGTGGGGGCACCGGCCAGGATGAACAGGTCGCCGAGGTCGACCAGGTCGGCGGGTGCCGGAAGGGTCGGGATCACGGCGTGGGCCTGCTGCGGGCCCAGGGCGTCGGCCACGGCCCGGGTGGCGACCGCCAGGGTCGGAGCGGCGACCAGATGCGTAAGAAAGGTCCGTCGGCTGTGCCGCTGCCCTGTCATCTGCTCTCCGTACCGTACGAGTATCAGGTCATTACCGGCACGTAGAGTAGCGAGCGCCCCGGGTGGTGGGAAGCACGGAAACCGGCGTCCTCCGTTCGGGGAACTTCCTGCCCGGGATTGTCCGGCCGCATCCCTTCGCACATCTCGGCCGCACGTGCGGTACGGGCCCTTCGGGAGGCCGGTTTCCGGCCGTAGGACCACCATGGAAGTGAGGGAAAGGAGGTGTGGACACATGGCCACCTATATGGACGTCCACACGGGCATGAAGGGGATCACCAAGGAGCAGTTCGAGGCCGCGCACAAGGCCGACATGGCCATCGAGAAGGAAGAGGGCGTGCACTTCAAGCAGGCCTGGGGCGACCCCGAGTCCGGTCACGTGTACTGCCTGTCCGAGGCGCCGTCCGCGGAGGCAGTCCAGCGGATCCACAAGCGGTCCGGGCACCCGGCGGACGAGATCCATCCCGTACCGCTCAGCATCTCCTGAATCGGCGGGCCTGAATGCCGTTGACCTGAATCGTTCGCACAGATCCGGGGGGCCGGGAGGCCTTTGGCATATGTCAAAAGCAACACCGTAACGGATGTTGCCAAACGCCTTACAGGCCGTCGCAGGCTGTGCCACAGTCGTGACAAGTTCGTCCTACTTGGCCGTGCGCGCCTGTATCGGAGTTCTCATGCCGTCCCATCTGTTCGCGGACCGTCCCGCGCAGCCGCCCGAGCCCGGGTCGGTGGACGCGCTGATCAAGCAGACCCGACGGCTTCGTGGCGATGTGGACGCAGTACGCCGCGATGCCGTCGTGGACGACGACGACGCGCAGGGCCGCTGGCAGCGTGCCCTCTGCGACCTCGCCGTGCACCATCTCGACGACCTCGGCGAGCACTTGGGGCAGCTCAAGGAAGGCATGCCCCCGGCGGTCGAGGCCGAGCCGGGCGATCCCGCCCTGTCGACCCCGCTCGAGGCCGGAGCCGACCTCACCCGGGTCGGCAGCGCCGAGTGGAACCTGCTCACCGACGAAGTCAGCTGGTCCGAGGAGCTGTTCCAGATCTTCGGCCGCTCCCCCGAAGCCGGCCCGCTCTCCCTCGACGAACTGGGCTCCACCCTGTTCTCCGAGGACCAGCCGCTGCTCACCTCCATGGTGACGGCCTGTCTGGTGGACGGGCGGCCGATAGACGGTGAGTTCCGCATCGTCCGGGCCGACGGCCGGGTCCGTACGCTGCAGATGAGGGGCGAGCCGGTGCTCGACCCGGACGGGTGCACGGCCTCCATGTGGGCCGTCCTCCGGGACGTGAGCGACCTGCGCAGGAGCCAGCGGGCGGTCCGCGAATCCCGGGACTCGCTCCAGCGCCAGCGGGAGATCGCGCAGACCGAGCACCGGCTGGCGGTCGAACTGCAGGAAGCCGTGCTCCCCCCGTGGCGCGGCTCCCTGCGGTTCCCGCACGGCAGCTCCGGCACCCTCGACGTGGCCGCGCACTACCTGCCCTCCGCGACCAGTGCGCTGATCGGCGGCGGCTGGTACGACGCACTGGAACTGCCCGACGGCTGCTCAATGCTGACGGTCGGTGACCTGACCGGGCACGGGGTCACCGCCACCTCCGGGATGGCCATGATGCTCGGCGCCCTGCGCGGCATGGCCATGGCCGGGATCGCCCCCGGACCGCTGATGGGCTGGCTCAACCAGCTGCTGGAAACCTCGGTACAGCCGGCCCTCGGCTCCGCGGTCTGCTGCCGCTTCGATCCCGTCCGCCGGGTGCTGACCTGGGCCCAGGCCGGGCACCCCGCCCCTCTGCTGTTCCGGCACGGCTCCGGCCGCACCCTGGCCCCGCCGGAGGGTGTCCTGCTCGGTGCGACCTCCGGGGCGAGCTACGGACAGGCCGAGGTGCGGCTCGAGGTGGGCGACGTACTCGTCCTGCACACGGACGGACTGACCCCGCGCAGCATCGAGTTCAGCCGGGCCGACGGAACCGAGCGGCTGCTGGCGCTGGCGCCCCGCTTCTCGGCGGCCCGCTCGGCCCAGGACGTCATCCGAATGGTCATCGAGGAGTTCGGCGAGGGCGAACGCGAGGACGACGCCTGTGTCCTGGTGGCCCGCATCGGCGCCTGATCCCTCCGGCGGGCGGGTGGGCCGTCGCGCCGCCGCCGCAGGGTCGTGGCCTGCCAGGGCCTCGCCCTCGCCGGGTCTGGTCGTGGCCGCCTCAGCGCGGCCCGCACTGCTCGCGCAGCCGGGGCTCCGCCCCGACCCGGCCAGGTCAGATCTCCCCACCGCGGGAGCGGCTTGGCAGGGCGTGCTTGATCTCCGCCCGCAGGTCCTCGATCCGCGTGTAGCCGGAGTACTGGCCGGTGAGCCGGTACATCTCCCTGAGCCGGTCCCACGTCCGGTGCGAGGAGGTCTCGTTCATGGACACCAGCGCGAGACGCGCGTACCGGTCCGCCTGCTCGGGATCGTCGGCGATGAAGCAGGCCGAGGCCAGCGAGATGTAGTCGAAGATCTGCGAGCGCTGGTAGCCCTCCCCGCGCAGCCGCAGCGCCTCTCTGGCGTGGCGCGCGGCGATCGGCGCCGCCGTGGCGTCGTGGTCGGCGAGCGTCCGGTACGCCAGCGCCTGCATCCCGTGCAGGTCCGCCTCGTCGAAGTGCTGCATCCACGAGGGCGGGGGCACGTCCCCATTGTCGGAGACGAAGAGCTCCTCCGCCTCACCGAGGGTCCGCCGCATCGCCTGCCCCTTGCCCATGGCGGCCTGGGCCCACGCCTCGATGGTGTGCAGCATGGCCCGGGTGCGCGGGAGCGCCTGCTCGCCGGCCCCCGACCGCGCCAGCTTCATCAGGTCCAGCGCCTCGTTGGGCTTGCCCAGGTGGACCATCTGGCGGGCGGCCCGGGACAGTGCCTCCCCGGCCCGCGGCCGGTCGCCGCCCTCCCGGGCCGCGTGCGCGGCGATGACGAAGTACTTCTGCGCGGTCGGTTCCAGGCCCACGTCGTGGGACATCCAGCCCGCCAGAACGGCGAGGTTGGCCGCCACCCCCCACAGCCGGCGCTGGAGGTGGTCCGGGTGGTGGTAGGCGAGCATGCCGCCCACCTCGTTCAACTGGCCCACCACGGCCTTGCGTTGGAGACCGCCGCCCCTGGAGGCGTCCCAGGCCCGGAAGACCTCCACGGAGCGCTCCAGCGCCTCGATCTCCTGGGAGCCGATGGGCGCCGCCTCGTAGCGGTCGTAGCCCGCCGGGTCAGCCTGGAAGGAGTCGGTGAATCGGGGGGTGGCGGGCTGCGCGGGGTCGGTGTGCAGCCAGTCGTACATGGCGTTGGTGAGGGCGGCGCCTGCTGTGAGCACGGCACCCGCTCCCATCAGGCCGCGTCGGTTGAGCATGAGGTCCATTCCCGTGAATTCGGTGAGGACCGCGGCTGTGCGTTCGGGCGCCCACGGCAGGCCGTCGGGGTTGTCCTGCGCCCCGTCCGGCTGCCGTTTCGAGGTGCGCCGCTGCCGTACGAACCCGAGGTCCTCGATGGTCACGACACGACCGAGCCGCTCGGTGAACAGTGCTGCCAACACGGTGGGCACCGGTTCGCGCGGGGTCTCCCCCATGTCGATCCAGCGCCTCACCCGCGAGGTGTCGGTGGCCAGTTGGTGGTGGCCCATGGCCGCCGCCTGGCGGTTGACCATCCTCGCCAGCTCGCCTTTGGACCACCCGGCCAGGCCGAACAGGTCGTTCAGACGGGTGTTTGGTCCTCTGCTCACGTCAAGCCCCCAGGTTCTCGGCTGAGTTGACAGTAGCCCCGGGTCAGATGCCGAGCGACTATTCGCCACGCTTCGCCAGGGCACGCTCGATGGTCCGCCACCCACGCCGGGGTGTCAGGTAGGAATGCGCCTCCCCGACCCGGTCCCCCGGCGGAACTCCCCAGGGTGATGCAGGGATCCGGCGGGGCGGCGTACGCAACTCGTCGGCGCACGAAGGGATCCGTATCCGTCATGTACGCAGCATCGTCCTCCGTGACCGCCCCCGTCCGGCCGCACCGCACACTCCAGGCGGGCGGCAGCCCCTACCTCGACCCCTCCCGCCCCGCGGCCCCGGTACCGGGCGCCGTACGGGCCCGCCGGATGGCCGGGGTCGGCACGCAGCCGCTCAGCGGAAGAATCGACCTGTCGGGGCCGCAGGGCGCGCAGCTGCGCACCGCCCTCGCCTCGGTCCAGCGGATCTGTCCCGAGTTCGCCCCGGTGCAGGTGCTGCGGCGCAGCGGACGGTCGGTCCTGCTGGTGGGCACCACCGGGCGGGCGACCGCAGTGGCCAAGGTTTTACTGGACCACTCGCCGGAATGGCGTGAGCGGTACCGGCACGAAATAGCTGCATACCGGACGTTCGTCCGGCACCGCCCGCCGGTCCGGGTCCCGCGGCTGATCGCCGCCGACCCCGAGAACTGCACGCTGGTGGTGGAACGGATGGCGGGCCGGGTCGCGGCCCTGCAGCGCCATCCGGTGGAGGCCCCGCCGCGGGCCGATGTACGGGCCGCTCTGGGCGCGGTGTGCCGGGTGAACCAGTGGCGCCCGTCGGCCGAACTCTTCGGCCGGCCGCTGGACTACGCCTCGCGGATCTCCCGCTACCACGAGCTGGGGCTGCTGACCGACCGCGACCTCGGCGATCTGCAGAAGCTGCTGCACGGGCTGGCGGTGGCGGGCCCGCAGTGGCAGTTCAACCACGGTGACGCCCTGCTGTCGAACCTGCTGCTGTCGCCCGCCGGTCCGGTGCTGCTGGACTGGGAGCACACCGGCTGGTACCTGCCCGGGTACGACCTGGCCACCCTGTGGACGGTCCTGGGCGATGCCCCGGCCGCCCGCGGTCAGATCAGCCGGCTGGCCCAGTCGGCGGGACCGGCCGCCCGGGACGCCTTCCTGGTCAACCTGATGCTGGTGCTGACCCGGGAGATCCGGATGTCCGAGATGGCGGTGCAGCGCTCGATGCAGTCCTCGGCCCCGGCCCAGCCGGTGCCGGCCGGTCACCTCTCCGCCGGAGAGGAGCAGCGGCTGCTGCTGCGCCGGCTGCACGACGACTGCGGGATGGCCCGCAGAGCGGTGCGGGCGGCCGTCGGCACCCGCTGAACGCACAGATCCCCACCCCCATGGTCGCTGAGCCCCCGGGAACCTCCTCCGCCCGGGGGCTCAGCGGTGCCCGGGCTGCACATGCCTTGACTTCACATGATCCCGCGAACACCTTTTCTGACTGAACACCAGGCATTTCCCCCTCGGTCCGTCCCACCCGACGCTGGAGCCTGCCCATGTCTTCCTCCCCTTCCCGCCGTACGGTCCTGGCCGGGGCCGGCGCAGGCGCGCTCGCCGCCACCGTGCTGCCCGCCGGCCCGGCCCGGGCCGCGGACCTGCCCTCCCTCGGTCTGTACGACGTCGTCGTGGTCGGCTCCGGGGCGGCCGGGATGACCGCCGCGCTCACCGCCGCCCGGCGGGGCCTCAGCGTGGTCGTGGTCGAGAAGGCGGCCACCTTCGGCGGGTCCGCGGCGCGGTCCGGTGCCGGGATCTGGCTGCCGAACAACTCCGTGATCCTGGGCGCCGGGGTGCCGGACACTCCGCAGAAGGCGGCGGCGTACCTGGCGGCCGTGGTCGGGGACGAGGTGCCGGCCGACCGGCAGGCGGCGTTCCTCGCCAACGGGCCCCGGATGCTGGACTTTGTGATGGCCAACAGCCCGCTGAGGTTCCGGTTCATGGAGGGCTACAGCGACTACTACCCCCAACTGCCGGGTGGGCTGCCGAACGGCCGGTCCATCGAGCCGGATCAGCTGGACGGCCGGGTCCTCGGCGCCGAACTGGCCCGCCTGAACCCGGCGTACATGCCGGTACCGGCCGGCATGGTGGTGTTCAGCCAAGACTACAAGTGGCTGACTCTGGCGGCGGTCAACGCCAAGGGGCTCGCGGTGTCGACGGAATGCCTGGCGCGGGGGACCAAGGCGGCGCTGCGCGGGGAGAAGCCGCTGACCATGGGCCAGGCCCTGGCGGCCGGACTGCGGGCCGGGCTGATGGGTGCCGGGGTGCCGGTGTGGCTGAACAGTCCGCTCCTGGACCTGGTGCAGGAGGGCGGGGCCGTCACCGGAGTGGTGGTGGAGAAGGAGGGGGTCCGCGGGATCGTGCGGGCGCGACGCGGTGTGGTCGTCGGCTCGGGCGGTTTCGAGCACAACGCACAGATGCGGGCGCAGTACCAGCAGCAGCCGATCGGCACCCAGTGGTCGGTGGGGGCGAAGGAGAACACGGGGGACGGCATCCGGGCGGGGCAGCGGGCGGGCGCGGCGCTGGGGCTGATGGAGGACGCGTGGTGGGGTCCGTCGATCCCGCTGCCCGGTGAGCCGTACTTCTGTCTGGCGGAACGGACCCTGCCGGGCGGGCTGATCGTGAACGGGCAGGGCGCCCGGTTCGTCAACGAGGCGGCCCCGTACAGCGATGTGGTGCACGTGATGTACGAGCGGGACAAGGGGGCGCCGGGTTCGCACATCCCGGCCTGGCTGATCGTCGATCAGAACTACCGCAGCAAGTACCTGTTCAAGGACGTGCTGCCGACGATCGTGTTCCCGGACTCCTGGTACCAGGCGGGTGCGGTGAAGAAGGCCTGGACCTGGGACGCGCTGGCCGGGCAGATCGGAGTGCCGGCGGCGGCGTTCCGGGCGACCCTGAACCGCTTCAACGCGCAGGCGTGGCACGGCACCGACGCGGACTTCGGGCGCGGGAACACGGCGTACGACCACTACTACACCGACCCGGCCGTGCAGCCGAACTCCTGCCTGGCACCGGTGTGGGCGCCGCCGTTCTACGCGTTCCGGATCGTTCCCGGGGACCTGGGGACGAAGGGCGGCATCGTGACGGACGCGCGGGCGCGGGCGCTGCGGCCGGACGGCTCGGTGATCCGCGGCCTGTACGCGGCGGGGAACGCGAGCGCGGCCGTGATGGGCCACAGCTATGCGGGGGCGGGTTCCACCATCGGCCCCGCGATGACGTTCGGCTATGTGGCGGCGAACGACCTCGCGGATCAGGAGCCCTGAGCCTGCTGTCGTCAGCCCTGCTGGAAGAGCTCCGCGGGCAGCGGCTTCAGCAGCGCGTACAGGTCGTCGGTGATCGGCCGGTCCCAGCTGGCGATGGTCACGAGGACGTTGTCGCTGCGGTCGAACTGCACGCAGGAGATGCGCGACTCGGACAGCTTGATCTTGCGGACGATGAGGAGGTTGTCGCCCTGCATGACGGGGCAGTCCTCGACGCCGGTGACCTCGACGTCCTCGTCGTTCTCGAGGGCGTCGAGGAGCTGGGCCACCTCGAAGGGGATCTGCTTGTCGGCGAGCTCCCGGGCCGGGGAGCCCTCGGGGAGGTTGCCGATGATCATCGCGGGGCCGCGTCCGCCGAAGAGGTCGTAGCGGAGGAAGACACCCTGGCAGCTGCCGTCGGCGGCGGGCAGCAGCCCGGCCCCGAGGTTGCCCGGCCAGTCGCCCGGATCCATGGCCAGGACATCGAAGTCCGGCCCGGCAGGGGTGGCGGCACGGTGGCGGCGGAGGAAGGACATGCGGCCATGGTACGTGGCCGGGCGGCAATTCCGGGCGCGGGGTGCCTGGGCCCTGGCGGGCGGCCGGACCGGGGGCGGGGGTGTCGGCCGTGCGGCGGCCGAACCCGAGCCGGAGCCGACCGCCCGGCGGCGGCCGGACCGGGGCCGGGGCGGCGGTCGGGTCACGGTGCCGGTGGCACCAGGGGCACCGCCGGCCTCTGCGGCCCTTGCGGCCACGGCCGGACCGGGGCCGGGATGGCCTGCCGGGTCACAGTGCCGGCGGCACCTACGGCCCTTGCGGCGACGGCCGGATCGGGGCCGAGTGGCGGCCGGGTCACGGCGCCGGCGGCACCTGGGGGCTCGGCGGCCCTTGCGGCCACGGCCGGATTGGGGCCGGGGGTGGCGACCGGGTCACCGTGCCGGCGGCACCTGCGGCCCTTGCGGCCACGGCCGGTTCCGGGGCCGGGGTGGCGGCCGGGTCACGGTGCCGGTGGCACCTGGGGGCCCGGCGGCCCGTGCGGCCGGACGTGGCGGGGCCCGGCGCACTCGGCGCCGAGCGGTCGGACCCGCTCGCGGAGCTCTCGGTCGGCCGTGACCACCACGCAGCGGCGGCCGACGTGCTCGGCGGCCAGTTCGACGATGCGGTCGTCGCCGCTGCCGGGCGCGCTGTCCACCCTTACCCCCGGCACCGATGCGATGCCCCGGGCGGCGCCCTCGACGACGAGGATGATCTCCTCTTCGCCGGGGCGGGCCGCCAGCGCGTCGCGCAGCCGTTCGGCGGCACCGCGGCGGTCCCGCCACCAGCCGTCGGGGACGGAGCCGACGACGTTCGCGCCGTCCACGATGAGGACGGGGGTGTCGGCGTCGGGCAGGACTGTCATGGGCTCACACCGGGGGGACGAGTTCGAAGTAGCGGTCGAAGTGCTTGGGGTCTCCGGTCACCGCGAGTCGGGTGGCCGGGATCCGGTTCCAGAGGAAGAGCATCAGGTCGGAGGCGGTTCCGGTGAGCTCCGCGTCGGCGGCGGGGCCGTGGTCGTGGTCGGCTTCGAGGGCGACCTGGTCGCCCTCGAAGCGTACGGTCCATTCCCCGGGCCCGTCGGACTGCCGGAACCGGTACCGCTCCCCGGTGCCGGGCGGGGCCTGCTTCAGGGCCCGGCGGAACGGGGCCATCACCGTGAAGGTGTGGCCGACGGCGTCGGCGGCGAGTCCCCGGTCGACCGGGGCGGGCCCGCCGGTCACGCCTTCGGCGTCCCAGCGGTGCAGGGCCGCTTCGATGGCCTGGATGCGCAGCCAGAAGCCGGAGCTCTGCTCCGCCGACCAGGTCCATACGGTCCGGCGGGGGCCGCCTGCCCGGAACTGCTCTTCCAGGGCGCCGGCGCCTTCGGCGAACCAGTCGAGGAGCACGGCGGGAACCGGGCCGAGGTTGGGGGCCCGGTCGGGGACGGGCCAGGCGGCCAGGGCCGCGGGGTCGGCCGGCAGGTCGTAAAGGGTGAGATCGGTGTGGTCGGGGGGCTCGGTCAGGCCTTCGCGGAGGATGTGGGCGACGTAGCGGTGGACCCCGCCCAGGTGCCCGATGAGATCGGCGATCGACCATCCGGGACAGGAGGGCACGAGCGGCGCGCCCTCCCCCGCCCGGACGGCCTTGCGGACGGCCTGCCGGAAGGCTGACACCTCACTGTGGAACAGGGCGATGTAGTCCATGCGGCCACTCTGCCAGTCCCCGACCCGCCCCGTCCGGCACCCGGCCCAGCCCGTCGAACGCACCGGCGGACACCTGCCGGCGGCTGTCGGTGGCTCGCGCTTCCCGACCTGGCGCGGTACGCCGGCAAGAGCCCGGTGCCGGAGCGGCAGACCTCCGTCTTATGGCGGCGAGCTCAGCCGTCCGGCAGGGCCGCCAGGGCGTCCCGGAGGCCCGAGTGGTCGGTGCCGAGTTTGAGGTATGCCGAGGAGAGGACCGGGTCCACCTCGACAGCCTCGCCGGCCTCGGCGGCATCGGCCTGCGGGTGGGCCGCCGCGCAGGCCGCCGCCGCGCGTTCCGGACCGGTCAGGGCCTCCGCGGGGGCCGGACCGCACGGCAGGGTGCCGCCCAGGGACAGCAGGGTGTTGGTGAGGGTCGCGGCCAGACCATCCGCCCCACAGGCGCGAGCCGTCAGCAGGGCCCGCGCCAGCAGCTCCAGGTCGGCCGACTCGGCGCCCAGCGCGGCCTGGGCGCAGGCCAGCTCGTATCCCGCCGGGGAGGCGGACAGCAGCCGGACGGACTCCGTCAGGAGCGGGATGCGGTCCGGCGCCGGAACGACCTCGGCGGCGAAGCGCAGCGCCTGGCCGATGCCGGAGGGCGCGCCGAAGGCCCGGGCCTGCCGGAGCGCCTCCGCGGCCAGGGCGCGGGCCCGTTCCGGGTCCTCCGCGGCGACGGCCCGGGCCAGGTGCAGCCGCCACGGGCACCAGGACGGGTTCTGGATGCCCCGCGGGGTCAGCCGCCGTCCCACCGCCTCCAGTTCGGCCGCTGCCGCCTTGGTGTTGCCGCGGGCGAGGAGGAGTTCCGCGTACACGGTCTGGGAGTCCGGGAAGACGACCGCCGCCGGGAAGGGTTCTCCGTACTCGTGTTCCTGCGCGAGCTCCCACGCCTCGTCGGCACGGCCGCGCGCCAGCAGTACCTCGATGAGGATGGCGATGGCGTACCAGTGCACCGGCGTACGGCGGCCCACCCGCTCGGCGAGTCGCAGGCCGGCCCGGGACAGTTCCTCGGCCTCGGCGAGCCGGCCGCGCCGGAAGCGGACGTAGGCGCGCAGGCTGTAGGCGAAGGACAGGTGCGCCCCGCGCCAGCCCTGGCGTTCGAACTCGGCGGTGCCGGCCTCGAAGAGTTCCTCGGCCCGGCCGGGCCGGTCGGCGTACAGGTGGGTGAGGGCGACGAGGACCGGGACCTCGAAGCCGCGGTCCGGTTCGGCCCAGCTGAAGCGGTCGCCGAGGGCCCGGCGGGCGTGGTGGAGGACGAGGTCCACCGGTTCGCCGCGCAGGGTGGCGTCCCAGGCCCGCAGTCCGATGACGTACCGCTCGGTGAGGTCGCGGCCCGGCAGCCGGTCGGCGAGTTTGGCGAGCCGGCGGGAGCGGGCCGGGGAGTCGGGTTCGTCGGCGCGGAAGGCGTCCCACATGAACTGTTCGGACTGCAGGCGCAGCCGGTTGCGGGCGTCGGGGGTGTGCGGGATTTCCCGGGCCAGGGCTTCGGAGGCCTCGGCGAGCCGGTCGCTGTGGGCGAGGACCTGGGCGAGGCGGATGACGATGCCCTGGCGGAGGGCGGGGTCGTCGAAGGGTTCGGCGAGGGCGGCCCGGAGGTGGTTGACGGTGTTGGCGGGTTCGGTGAGGAGGGAGGCGCAGCCCAGTTCGTAGAGGACGGCGGCGCGTTCGTCGAAGTCGGGCGGTTCGCGCAGGGCGCGGGCGAGCTGGCGGCGGGCCGCGTCGGGGGCGCCGGCCAGGAGGTTTTCACCGGCGGCGGCGCGCAGGGTCCGGACCACCCACGGGTCGCTCTCGGGGTGGGTTTCCAGGAGGTGGCGGGCGGCGGCCGAGGGGCCGAGCCCGGCGTCGACCACGGCTGCGGCGGCCTTGCCGTGGAGGGCGACGCGCAGCGCGTCGGGGATGGCCCGGTAGAGGGCGGTGGCGATCAGCGGGTGGACGAATTCGAGTCCCTCGCCGTCGTCTCCGGAGCCCGCGCCGGAGAGGATGCGGGCGTGGCGCAGCCGGTCGGTGGCGTCGACGGCCTCCTCGGTGCCGAGCGCGGCCACCCGGGCGGCGAGTTCCTGCGGGATGGCGGTGCCGAGGACGGCGCAGGCCCAGGCGAACCGGACGGTGGAGGGGCCGAGGCTGTGCAGGCGGGCGACGAGGCCGCTGCCGCGCTGGGCGGCGGCGAGGTCGCGGAGCAGCGGGGCGCTGGATTCGACGGGGGCGAGGGCCCGGTCGCGGACCTTTGCGGTGAGTTCGACGGCCTCGAAGGGGTTGCCGGAGGTGACGGCCCAGGCCTCCTGGCAGAAGGCGTCGTCGGCGTGGTCGCCGACGGTTTCGCGGACCAGGGTGCCTATGGCTTCGGCGGTGAGGGGTTCGAGGGCGAGGGGGCGCTGACCGGCCCGGCCGGGCAGGGTGCGGAAGGCCTCGGCCTCGGTGGGGAGTTCGTCGGGGCGGTAGGCGACGACGAGGAGGAGGGGGAGGTGTTCGGCGCGCGGGGCGAAGCCGGCGAGCCAGCCGAGGGATTCGGGGTCGGCCCAGTGGGCGTCGTCGAGGACGAGGACCATGGGGGCGCGTTGGACGGCGAGGTGGGTGAGGACCCAGTCGAGTCCGTCGCGCAGGCCCTGGGGGTCGGGCGGGGCGCCGCCGGGTTCGGGGGCGCAGAGGCCGAGGGCGGGGCCGACGATGGCGTACCAGCTGCCGAGGGCGGACCGGAGTTCGTGTTCGGAGGTCCGGGCCAGCGGGGGCTGGATCAGCTGGCGGGCGACGTGGAAGGGCTGGCTCTGCTCCTGTTCGCCGCCGCGGGCGGAGAGCACGGTGCAGTTGTGGGTGTGGGCGCGGCGGCGTATTTCGGCGAGGAGGGTGGTCTTGCCGAGTCCGGCCGGGCCGGAGAAGGCGAGCAGGGTGCCGCCTTCGGTGGCCTGGGGGCCGACGAGCTGGCCCAAGGCCTCGTCCACGACGGCCAGTTCGGCCTCGCGTTCGAGCATCGTGCGCCGCATGCGGGTACGGCGATCCGTCATGGCTGGTACCCCCCAGGCCTGTTCGGGAGATCAGCGTACGCCCGCGCACGCGCGGGTGGAGACCCGTCCCCGTGAAGGACCGGTTCTCCTTTCCGCCCCCGCTCGGGGAACGCTGCCGGGCGGGGCGGGCCGGCGCCACCGGGGCGGTGGTTCCGCGCCCGGTGGTCCGCCGCGGGCAGGACCTAGGTGAGGTCGAACTCGCCGCCGCGTGCGCCCAGCACAAAGGCGCGCCACTCGTCCGGGGCGAAGATCAGCGAGGGGCTTTCGGGGCGTTCGCTGTTGCGCATGGCGATGAATCCCTCGACGAAGGCGATCTGTACGTCGCCCGCTCCCTGACTGCTCGACTGCCAGTCGGCCCTGGTGAGATCGAGGTCCGGCTTGCCCCAGCCGGTGAGGGTCTGCGAAGTCATGCTCTCGGCCACGTGGTGCTCCTCCCGTACTGCGTACGTCGTCCGGGGGCCAGGGTAACCACAGCAGCCCGTGCCGCACAGGCCACGGTGCGTCACCCGTGGCCGGTCCGGCACTTCGCTTCGGAACTCCGCTTCGGACTCCGATTCCGTTCAGGAGGCGGGGGGTTGGGCGCCCACCAGCCACATGGCGAAGAACTGCGCGCCGCCGCCGTACGCGTGGCCGAGGGCCCGGCGGGCGCCCGGGACCTGGTGTTCCCCGGCCTGCCCGCGCACCTGGAGGGCCGCCTCCGCGAAGCGGATCATGCCGGAGGCGCCGATCGGGTTGGTGGACAGGACCCCGCCGGAGGGGTTGACGGGGAGGTCGCCGTCGAGTTCGGTCGCGCCCGCCTCGGTGAGCTTCCAGCCCTCGCCCTCCGCCGCGAAGCCGAGGTTCTCCAGCCACATCGGCTCGTACCAGGAGAACGGTACGTACATCTCGACGGCGTCGATCTGGCGGCGCGGGTCGGTGATGCCGGCCTGCCGGTAGACATCGGCCGCGCAGTCCTTGCCGGCCTGCGGGGACACGAAGTCCTTGCCGGCGAACAGCGTGGGTTCGGAGCGCATCGCCCCGCCGTGCACCCAGGCCGGCGGGCGCGGCGCACGGGCTGCGCCCTCCCGGTCGGTGAGGATCATCGCGCAGGCCCCGTCGGAGGAGGGGCAGGTCTCCGAGTAGCGGATCGGGTCCCACAGCATCGGGGAGGCCTGGACCTTCTCCAGGGTGATGTCGTGCTCGTGCAGGTGTGCGTAGGGGTTTTTCAGCGCATTGCGGCGGTCCTTGTAGGCGACCAGCGAGCCCACCGTGTCCGGTGCCCCGGTGCGCCGCATGTACGCGCGGACGTGCGGGGCGAAGAAGCCGCCGGCCCCGGCCAGCAGCGGCTGCTGGAAGGGGACGGGCAGCGACAGGCCCCACATGGCGTTGGATTCGGACTGCTTCTCGAAGGCGAGGGTGAGGACGGTCCGGTGCACCCGGGCCGCGACCAGGTTGGCGGCGACGAGCGCGGTGGAGCCGCCCACCGAGCCGGCGGTGTGGACGCGCAGCATGGGTTTGCCGACCGCACCGAGGGCGTCGGCCAGGTACAGCTCCGGCATCATCACGCCCTCGAAGAAGTCGGGGGCCTTGCCGATGACGACCGCGTCGATGTCCGCCCAGGTCAGTTCGGCATCCTCCAGGGCGCGTCGGGCGGCTTCCCGGACGAGTCCGGCGAGGGAGACGTCGTGGCGGGCGGCGACGTGCTTGGTCTGGCCGATTCCGACGACGGCCACCGGTTCCTTGCCCGTGGTGCTCATGCTCGGTCCCCTTCCAGGACGGCGACCAGGTTCTGCTGGAGGCAGGGGCCGGAGGTGGCGTGGGCGACAGCCCGGTCGGACTCGCCGCGGTGGATGCGGGCGGCGGCCTCGCCGATCCGGATCAGGCCGGCGGCCATCATCGGGTTCGCGGCGAGCGCCCCGCCGGAGGGGTTGACGGCGACCGCGTCGCCGAGCCCGAGGGCCTTGCGGAGCACGACCTCCTGGGAGGAGAACGGCGCGTGCACTTCCGCCGTGTCCACCGGCGCCTCGAAGACCCCGGCGCGCTCGGCGGCGATCCGGGTGGACGGGGAGTCGGTGAGGTCGCGCAGGCCGAGCCCGTGGGCCTCGATGCGGTGGTCGATGCCGGTGATCCAGGCGGGGCGCTCGCACAGCCGGCGGGCGGTGTCGCCCGCGGCGAGGATCACCGCGGCGGCGCCGTCGCCGATGGGCGGGCAGTCGCCGGTACGCAGGGGCCGGACCTGGTAGTCGCCCTGCGGGACGGCCCCGGTGAGCTGGGCGTGCGGGTTGGCTTCGGCGTCGGCGCGGCTGCGGGCTCCGATGGCGGCGAGGGCGGGTTCGTCGGCCTCGCCGGCGTCGATGAGGGCCTGGGCCTGGAGTGCGGCCAGGGCCACGGAGTCGGGCCAGAGGGGGGCGAGGTAGTACGGGTCGAGCTGCCGGGTCAGTACGTCGCGTACCGATCCCGGGGAGGACTTGCCGTACGAGTAGACGAGCGCGGTGTCGGCCTCGCCGGTCTGGATCTTCACCCAGGCCTCGTAGAGCGCCCAGGCGCCGTCCATCTCGACATGGGATTCGGAGATGGGCGGCCAGGCGCCGACTCCGTCGAGGGTCATGGTGAAGGAGAAGGCCCGGCCGGCGAGGTAGTCGGAGGAGCCGGAGCAGGTGAAGCCGATTTCACCGGCCTTGAGGCCGGTGGCGGCCAGGACCTGGTGGAGGACCGGCATCACCATCTCGACTTCGCTGAGCTCGTCGGTGCGGCGCAGGTGGTCGCTCTGGGCGAAGGCCACGACGGCCACGTCGCGTGCATGCCTGCTCGTCCTGGGCATCAGATGAGCTCCTTGTACGCGTCGTAGTCCGCGTCCGGTTCGCCGGTGGGCCGGTAGTGGTCGGGGTACCGGCCGCCTTCGGTCCACACCGGTTCGACGCGCAGGCCCATCCGGACCTGGTCGTAGGGGATGCCGCCGATCCGGCCGTGGAGGGCGAGGCCGGCGCCGTCGAGGGCGATGTGCGCGTAGACGTACGGGACTTCGATGTCGAGATTCTTCGCCTTGATGTTGACGATGCAGAAGGTGGTGACGGTGCCGACCGGGCCGACCTCGACCCGGTCGGTGGTGGCGACCCCGCAGGTGGGGCAGGCGCCGCGCGGGGGGACGTACACCTTGTGGCAGGAGGGGCAGCGTTCGCCGACGGTGCGGCGTTCGGCGAGGGCGTTGATGTACGCGGTCTGGGCGCGGCCGGGGCTGTAGGTGTAGTCGAGCCGGGCGGCAGCGATGATGCCGGTGACGGGGTCGGCGAAGCTGCCGTCGTGCGGGGCGGGTTCGCGGGCGGGCGAGGCCGGGCCGTCGTACGGCTCGAAGCAGGCGATGTCGGTGATGGCACCGACGCGTTCGGCGGCCCACCGGATCCGGACCCGCATGCCGGTGCGGACGGCGTCCGGGCCGGGCGCGTCGAGGGCGTGCAGCAGGGCGGTGCCGGCGCCGTCGAGGCGGACCAGCACCCAGGCGAAGGGGGTGTCCAGGGGCTGGTGGGGGCGGGGGTGGTCGTTCCAGGCGAAGGTGGTGACGGTGCCGGTGGGAGCGACCTCGACGAGCTCGCGGATCTCCTCGGCGGTGACGGGGTCGTACTCGACGGGCGGCACCATCACCGTGCCGTCGGCGGTCTTCACGCCGAGGACCACGCGCTCGCGCAGGCCGGTGAGGAAGGCGCTCTGGACGGGGCCGAGGGACCGGGTGAAGGGGAACTCGACGACGAGGGGTGCGCGGAGCACCTCCGGTGGGGACGCGGCTGTCATGGTCGGCTCTCCGAATCTCGGGGCTACGGCGTTATGCCCCGGCGGCGTGTGGGGTACGGGGTCCGGGGCGGAACCCGGGTGGCGCCAGTCGCGCGGCGCGCCGGCTCGGTCGCGGCGGACCGCATGCTGTGCCCGGCCAGGGCTACGCGCGGCGGTATTCGGCGGGGCGCTTTTCTGCGAAGGCGCGGGCGCCTTCCTTCGCGTCGGCGGTGTCGAAGATCGGCCAGCCCCGCTTCAGCTCGGCCGCCAGGCCGTCCGTCTCGGTCATCTCGGCCGTCTCGTAGACGGACGCCTTGACCGCCTCCACGGCGAGTGGCCCGCACGCGTTGATCTGCTCGGCGATCTCCAGAGCCTTGGCCAGCGCCGTGCCGTCGGGCACGACCTGCCCGACGAGTCCGATCCGGGCCGCTTCCGCGGCCGAGTAGGGCCGTCCGGTCAGCAGCATTTCCAGCGCGTGCGTCCGCGGGATCTGGCGCGGGAGCCGGACCGTGGACCCCCCGATGGGGAACAGCCCGCGTTTGACCTCGAACAGGCCGAAGGTGGCGCCCTCGGCCGCGACCCGTATGTCCGTGCCCTGGAGGATCTCGGTGCCGCCGGCCACGCAGTAGCCCTCGACCGCGGCGATCACCGGCTTGCGCGGCCGGTGGTGGCGCAGCATCGCCTTCCAGTGCAGGTCGGGGTCGGCCTTGAGCCGGTCCCGGTAGTGGTCGCCGGCCATGCCCCGGCCGGCAAGGGCTTTGAGGTCCATGCCGGCGCAGAAGTCGCCGCCCGCGCCGGTGAGCACCACCGAGCGGATGCCGTCGTCCGCGTCCGCGGCAAGCCAGCCGTCGTAGAGCCCGACCAGCAGCGGCAGCGAGAGCGCGTTCTTCGCCTCGGGCCTGTTCATGGTGAGCACCAGCGTGGCGCCGTGGCGTTCCACGCTGAGGTGTTCCGTCCCACCCATTGCCGTCCTCCCGTCTCAAGACCTAGAACAGGTTGCAGGAGGGGCGGGTGCAGTTCAATAGGTTTCTGACACCCAGTCAGATTTCTTGTGCTGCGCCCTTCCCAGTTGGGGTGGGCGGCGCTCTAATGACCGCCACTGGATGGAGAGGTCAGGAGGAACGGTGGAGTACAACCTTGCCGACCTGTTCGAGTCGGTGGTCGACGTGGTGCCGGACCGCGAGGCTCTGGTGTACGTGGACCACCCCGGGACCGGTGCCGAACGCCGGCTGACCTACCGGGAGCTGGACGAGGCCGCGAACCGACTCGCCCACCACCTGCTGGACAGCGGTCTCACCGCCGGCGAGCACCTCGGCCTGCACCTCTACAACGGGGTCGAGTACCTCCAGACGGTGCTCGCCTGCCTCAAGGCCCGGCTGGTCCCGGTCAACGTGAACTACCGGTACGTGGAGGAGGAGCTGGTCTACCTCTACAACGACGCCGATCTCGCCGCGCTGGTCTTCGACGCGGAGTTCACCGAACGGGTGGCGGCGGCACTGCCGCAGACCCGGAAGCTGCGGCACCTGATCCGGGTGGGGACGGTCCCGGACGGGGCGCCGGCCCTGACTGCCGTACCGTTCGGGCAGGCCGAGGCGGCCGGATCCGCCGGGCGGGGCTTCGGGCCGCGCTCGGCCGACGACCTGTTCATCATCTATACGGGCGGCACCACCGGCATGCCCAAGGGCGTGATGTGGCGCCAGGAGGACCTGTTCTTCGCGGGGCTGTTCGGCGGGGCACCGTCCGGCGAGCCGGTGAAGCGGCCGGAGGAGCTTGCGGAGCGGGTGGCCGCGGGCGGCGCGGGGCTGACGTTCTTCCCCGCTCCTCCGCTGATGCACGGCACATCGACGCTCACCTCGTTCGTGGCCTTCAACTACGGGCAGCGGATCGTCATCCACCGCAAGTACGCGCCCGAGGAGGTGCTGCGCACCATCGAGAAGGAGAAGGTGTCGAGCATCTCCCTGGTCGGCGACGCGATGCTGCGGCCCCTGATCGACGCGCTGCGCGGCCCGCTGCGGGGCACGGACCTCTCGTCCCTGTTCAGCATCTCCTCGTCCGGGGCGATCATGTCGGAGACGGTCCGCGCCGAGCTGCGGGAACTCGTGCCGAACGCCCTGCTCCTGAACAACTTCGGCTCCTCGGAGTCGGGCTCCAACGGCAAGGCGACGGACGACTCGGGGCCGGAGAAGGGCTTCCGTCTGGAGGTGAACGAGCGCACCGCGGTGGTCGACCCGGCGACGCACGAGCCGGTCGCGGTCGGCGAACCGGGACGCCTGGCCCAACGCGGATACGTACCGCTGGGCTACTACAACGACCCGGTGAAAACCTCCGAGACCTTCTTCCAGCGGGGCGAGGAGCGCTGGGTGCTGCTCGGTGACATGGCCACGGTGGACGAGGACGGCATCGTCACGGTGCTCGGGCGCGGTTCGCAGTGCATCAACACGGGCGGCGAGAAGGTGTATCCGGAGGAGGTCGAGCAGGCCCTGAAGTCGCATCCGGACGTGTACGACGCGCTGGTCGCGGGCGTCCCGGACGCGAAGTGGGGCAGCCATGTGGCCGCAGTGGTGCAGATGCGACCGGGCGCGCCGGAGCCGACACTGGACGAGATCCAGCTCCACTGCCGAACCCGGCTGGCCGGGTACAAGATCCCCCGCCAACTGGTGGTCACCCCGTCAATCCAACGCTCCCCAAGCGGCAAGGCAGACTACCGCTGGGCAAAAGCAGTAGCCACGGAGGCGAACACGCCCTGACCCACGGTGTGGGCAATCGTCCCGCAGGGCGGGACGGGTGGGCACACCGGGACACCCCGCTCCGCACCCTGACCCCGCTGAACTCGAAGCCCCCGCTTGCCCCGTCACGGTGCCGGGGCCCGGGCCTCGCCGCCCAGGGCAGCGGCCTTCACGCCATGAGCCCGAACCAATGGCAGCAAGGCCGCCGCCCCAGCCAACGCCAACCCCGCCGCCACCCGCAGCACCGCCTCGATCGCAGGCCCATCAGCAGCAGCCGCCTCCGCCGAGCCACTCAGCGCTTCCAGCACGGTCGTAGCCACAGCCACCGCCATCGCACCGAACAGCACCAGCGAGGTCAGCACCAGCCCAGAGGCCGCGGCCAGTCGGCCGGCCGGCACGTACGACTGGGTGGCAACCTGGGTCAGCGCCCAGCCCAGGCCGAGGCCGAGCCCCACGACGACGAAGACGGCCGTGTACAGGGCGATCGGCGTGGTCCAGGTGAGGGCGAGCAGGCTGAGCCCGCTCAGCACCATCCCGGCCGCCATCAGGAGCTCCGCCCGCCACCGCCGGGCGAGGTGCCCGGACCAGTAACTGGCGGCGCCCGCTCCGCAGGACAGGGCCAGGAAGACCAGCCCCGAGTCCAGCGGGGAGAGCCCGCGGGCCTGCTGGAGGTAGAACGCGGACAGTACGGCGACCAGGCAGTAGACGATGTTGGACACCGAGCCGGCCAGGGTGACCGTCACGAACGGGCCGTTGCGCAGCAGGGCGAGGTCCAGCAGCGGCTCGGCGGTCCGCCGCTCGATTGCCAGGAAGGCCGCCAGCAGCAGGACGCCCGACGCCCAGCAGGCCAGGGTGGCCGGCGAGGCCCACCCCCAGCGACCGCCCTGGTCCACCGCCAGCATGATCGCGGTCAGGCCGGCGGCAATGGTGACCGCCCCGGGCAGGTCCAGGCCGCGGCCGGCCTGCTCGTCGCGGGTGTCGGCGACGAAGCGCAGCAGGAGGACGATCGCGGCGGCGCAGAAGGGCACGTTCAGCAGGAAGACCGCACGCCAGCTGACGTGTTCGGCGAACGCCCCGCCGACGAAGGGGCCGAGGGCCGTGCCGATCGCGCTGAAGGCCAGTACGGTACCGACCGCCCGGCCCTGCCGGTCGTCGCGAAAGTAGGCGGTGACCACGGCCACGGCGACCGGGAAGACGAGGGCGGCCGTGACGCCCTGGACCACCCGGCCGGCGACCAGCCAGGGCACGTTCTGCGCCGCGCTGCACAGCACGGACACCACCGCGAAGCCGGTCAGCCCGCAGATGGCGACGGTGCGCCTGCCGTGCACATCCGCCGCCCGACCACCAATGATCATGAATGCGCCGAGGGTCAGCATGTAGCCGCTGACCAGCCACTGCAGATCGGTGGTCGGGGTGCCGAAGTCCCGGGCGATCACGGGCAGCATCAGGTTGAGGGCGAACCAGTCCATCTGGACGAGCAGCATGGAGATGGAGGCGGCTGCGATGACCGCCCGGTCCCGGCCCGAGAACATCTCCGGGCCTCCCTTCGCCGGGGTCCCGCTTCCGACGGTACGCCAGGCCCCGCGCCCCCGCCGGGCGGGGAGCAGCGGGGCTCTTCCCGGGAGGGGGCTCAGGCGGCGGAGAGGAAGCGTTCCACCCGGGCGGCGAACCACTGCGGGTCGTCCAGCCAGGGGAAGTGCCCGGCCCCCGGCTGGGTGTCCCGGGTGCCGTTCGGGAACAGCGCGGCGAGGCGGTCGGCGAGCTCCGGCCGGGGGTTGCCGTCGTACTCGCCGGACAGGACCAGCACCTGCGCCGTCAGCGCGCGGAGCGCGGCGCGGGTGGCGGCCGGATCGAAGGCGCCGGGGTCGGCGTAGGCCTCTGCCGCCTGCTCGTTCTGCTGCCGGTCGCCGGCCTCGGCGTGCGCCCGTGCCGCTTCGTCCCAGCGGCCGTAGAACACCGGCTGGATCAGCTCCCAGACCTCGTCGTCCTCGGTCTCTCCGGCCAGGAACCGTACGTAGGCGGACGCTGCCGTGTCGTACAGCTCCGTCCCGGCGCGGAGCCGGACCGCCGCGAGCCGGTCCTCGGGGGTGGCCGGCAGGCCGACCGCCGTGGCGTTCGGGGTGACCAGCACCAGCCGTCGCAGCCGCTGCGGATGCGCCGCGGCGTACAGCTGGGCGAGCAGGGCGCCCGCCGAGTGCGCGAGGAGGTCCATCCGGTCCAGGCCCAGGTGGCTGCGGAGGGCTTCGAGGTCCGCGACCTGGCGGTCCACCCGGTAGGTGGCGGGGTCGGCGGCGACCGCCGAGTCCCCCGTGCCGCGCAGGTCCGGCAGGATCAGCTGTCGGCCGGCTCCGAGGCCGCCCAGGTCGCCCAGGTATTCGGCGGCCCGCATGGGCCCGCCCGGCACGCACACCAGGGGCTCCCCCTCCCCCGTGGTCCGGTAGGAGAGTTTCGTTCCGTCGTACGTCGTGAAGATCGGCATGCGGCACATCATGCCGACGAACGACGAACCACTCGAACGAGTTATTGATTTTCCCGGGCGAGCTCAGGCAATCTACCGAATGATCGGTCGGTCGGGAATCCGGGAGGGGCCATGGGCAGGAGTGAGCAACACCACCACCACGACGGCGGAGACGTCGGCGAGCGGCTGACCCGCGGCGAGCTGGAGGCGCTCCAGCTGGAACGGCTGCGCGCGACCCTGCAGCGGGTCTACGACCGGGTGCCCTTCTACCGGCAGTCCTTCGACCGGGCCGGCCTGCATCCGGACGATTGCCGCTCCCTCGCCGACCTGTCCCGTTTCCCCTTCACCACCAAGGCGGACCTGCGGGAGAACTACCCCTTCGGGATGTTCGCGGTCCCCCGCTCGGAGGTCCGGCGGATCCACGCCTCCAGCGGGACCACCGGCCGGCCCACCGTGGTCGGCTACACCGAGCGGGACCTGGACCTCTGGGCCGATGTGGTCGCCCGCGCCATCCGTGCGGCCGGCGGCCGGCCCGGGGACATGGTGCACATCGCCTACGGATACGGCCTGTTCACCGGCGGCCTCGGCGCCCACTACGGCGCCGAGCGGCTCGGCTGTACGGTGGTGCCGGCCTCCGGGGGCATGACGGACCGCCAGGTCCGGCTGATCCAGGACTTCCGGCCCGAGATCATCATGGTCACCCCCTCCTACATGCTCACCCTGCTCGACGAGATGGAGCGGCAGGGCATAGACCCGCGGACGACCTCGCTGCGCACCGGGATCTTCGGCGCGGAGCCCTGGACGGAGGAGATGCGCCGGGAGATCGAGGACCGGCTCGGCATCGACGCGGTGGACATCTACGGCCTCTCGGAGGTGATGGGCCCCGGGGTGGCGCAGGAGTACGTGGAGACCAAGGACGGGCTGCACATCTTCGAGGACCACTTCCTGCCGGAGGTGGTGGACCCGGTCACCGGCGAGGTGCTGCCGGACGGCGAGCCCGGCGAGCTGGTGTTCACCTCCCTCACCAAGGAGGCGATGCCGGTGGTCCGCTACCGCACCCGGGACCTGACCCGGCTGCTGCCGGGCACGGCCCGGCCGGCCTTCCGCCGAATGGAGAAGGTGACCGGGCGCAGCGACGACATGATCATCCTGCGCGGGGTCAACCTCTACCCGTCGAACATCGAGGAGATCCTGCTCCGCACCCCCGGAATCGCCCCGCACTTCCAGCTCCGGCTGACCCGGGAGGGCCGTATGGACGCCCTGACCGTCCGGGCAGAGGCCCGCCGGGAGGCCGCCGGCCCGGCCGAGCGGGAGGCGGCTGCGGCTGCCGTGGTCCGGGCGGTCAAGGAGGGGGTGGGCGTCTCGGTCGCGGTCGAGATCGTCGACCCGGAGACCCTGGAACGCTCGGTCGGCAAGATCAAGCGGGTCGTCGACCTCAGAAACCCCTGACCCGCCCGGCGCTGACCGGCCCTGACCGGACCGCGGGCCGCACCACCCCTTGGTCCGGGCGGGCCACCCCTTCGGGCGCACTTCGGGCGGGGCGCCGGGGCGGGCGGGCGGGTGCCGGGTAGGGCACCGGTGTGACCTCGATCCTCCGGCGGCTGCACGACCGGCTCCGGGCCTCCCCCGCCGGGCTGGCCTGGAGCCGCGGCCGTGAGATCGAGCTGATGCACCGGGCCATGGGCTTTGCGGCCCTCGGCTTCCTGACCCTGGTGCCCCTGCTGGTCGTGGTGGCCGCGGCGGCACCCGGCAGCGGGCAGAACTTCGGCCGCTGGCTCGGCCAGGCCCTGGGGGTCACCGCCTCCTCGCGGGCCCGGGTCGAGATGCTCTTCGGTGCGGCCGACCTTGCGCTGGAGCGGACCACCGCCTTCGGTCTGGCCCTCCTCGCCGTGTTCGGGCTGACCTTCGGCTCGGCCGTCCAGACCGGGTACGAGAAGGTCTGGGACCTGCCCACCGCCCGCTGGCACACCATGTGGCGGCATGTCATCTGGCTGGCCCTGCTGGTCTGCTACCTCGCCCTGCTGGTCATCATCCCCGCGCCCTCCCGCAGCACCCTCGGCTCGCTCTCCGGCGCGGTCGGCGACCTCCTCGGGACCTGCCTGTTCTTCTGGGGCTCCCAGCGGATGCTGCTCGGCGGCCGGGTCCGGTGGCGGGCCCTGCTGCCCGGGGCCGTCGCGACCAGCATCGGCCTGCTCGGCCTGCGGATCTTCTCTCAGCTGGTGTTCTCCCCGCTGATCGCCTCGAACGCCGTCACCTACGGCCCGTTCGGCACGCTGCTGGTGGTGCAGTCCTGGCTGGTCGGCGTCGGGTTCGTGGTCTACGGCGGGGCGCTGATGGGCCGTTTGCTGCACGAGTACCTCACCCTGCGTCGGCTCCGGGAGGCCGAGGTACTGCCGTTCGAATAGGGCCGGTACGGTGGGGCCGCCGATCATCCCGAGGAGCCCACCCCGTGCCCAGCTGGCGCCGCACCCTTGCCGCGGCCGAGATCACCGACCCCGCCCACCGGGCGGACTACACGGCCGCCGCGCGGCGGGTACTGCGCCGTGAGAAGGCCCCGTACCTCGCGCTGCGTCTGCTGGCCGCACCGCCCCTGGTCCCGTACCTGACCGCCGGGCTGGCCTTTATGAACCTGGTCGACGACATCGCCGAGACCGGCTCCCCGCAACAGCGGTCCGAGGGGCTCGCCGCCCTCACCGGACGGGTGGAGTCCGCCCTGGCCACCGGGCACAGCGAGGACCCGGTGCTGCGCGCCTACGCCCACGCGGTCTCGGTCCGTGGTCTGCCCGGCTCCTGGGTGAAGACCTTCCTGGCGGGAGCGGCCACGGCCGAGGCCGGGTTCACCGGGTTCGCCGGCGAGCAGGACTTCCAGGAGTACCTCGACGCCTACGCCTGGCCGGGCATCGTGGTCTTCACCGGACTCCAGTACCCCGGCGGGCCGGACGAGGCCCAGGGCGCGGCCTGGCGGCGCTTCGTGGACGCCGCGCAGCGCGTGGACTTCCTCGCCGACCTGGCCGGCGATCTCGCGGCGGGCCGGCTGTGCCTGCCGCAGGACCGGCTGGCCGCGCACGGGGTGACCCGTACCGACCTGGAGCAGGCGCGGGACACCCCGGGCGTCCGGGCCCTGCTCGCCGCCGAGTGCTCGTGGGCCCGCACCGCGCTCGCCGCAGCCGCCGATGTGGTCGGGCATGCCGATCCCGGGCTGCGGCGGGTGGGCCGCACCATGCTGGAGCTGATGTCCCACCAGCTGACCCTGGTCGAACGGGCCGGACCGGCCGCCCTGCGCACGAACACCGGCTACGGCACCCTCGCCCCGCTCCGCATCCTCGCCCGCACCCCCCATCTTTGAAGGCTCGGTTCGCCTCCGGGGCGCTTGCTGCCGAGCTCACAGGGTCGTGCGTCCTCGAAACGGCTCGTTCCTCACCGTTCCTCCGGGCGCTCGCCCCTGTTCGCTCGGCGCGCCCCTTCGGCTCACTCGCCAGGAGCTCGGCCGGGACACAGGCTGCGGGAGCCGCTCCCTACTCCCCGCCGAACCGGGTCCGGAGCTCCCGTTTGAGGATCTTGCCGCTGGCGTTCCGCGGGAGGGAGTCCACGAACAGGATCCGCTTGGGGGCCTTGAAGTGGGCGAGGTGTTCCCGGGCGTGCGCCAGCAGTTCCGGTTCCGTCACCTCGCCGCGCGGCACCACCACGGCCGTGACCGCCTCGATCCACCGCTCGTCCGGGAGCCCGATGACCGCCGCCTCCGCGACCCCCGCGTGGGTGTAGAGGGCGTCCTCCACCTGCCGGGAGGCGATCAGCACACCGCCCGAGTTGATGACGTCCTTCACCCGGTCGACCACGGTGAAATAGCCCTCCGTGTCCCGGACGGCGAGGTCACCGGAGCGGAACCAGCCGTCCCGGAAGGCCGCCTCGGTGGCCGCCGCATCGTTCCAGTAGCCCTGGCACAGCTGCTTCGACCGGTAGACCACCTCCCCCGGGGTGCCGTCCGGCACGTCCCGGCCGTCCTCGTCCACCACCTTCGCCTCCACATGCCGGACCGGGCGCCCGCAGGACTCCATCCGGCCCTCGTGCTCGGCCGGGCCGAGGACGGTGGCGAGCGGTCCGATCTCGGACTGGCCGAAGCAGTTGTGGAAACCCAGCCCGGGCAGCCGGTCCCGGAGCCGTTCCAGCACCGGCACCGGCATGATCGAGGCACCGTAGTAGGCCTTGCGGAGCCCGCCCAGCTCACGGGCGGCGAACTCGGGGTGGTTGGCCAGCCCGATCCACACCGTGGGCGGGGCGAACAGGCTGTCCGCCCGGCCCGCCTCCACCAGGTCGAAGATCTGCTCGGCGACCGGTGCGTCCAGGATGGTGTTCTCGGCGCCCACCGCGAGGTACGGCAGCAGGAACACGTGCATCTGCGCCGAGTGGTAGAGCGGCAGCGAGTGCACCGGCCGGTCCTCCTCGGCCAGGTCCAGCGCCTCGATCGCGCTCTCGTACTCGTGGCAGAGGGCCTCGTGCGTCATCATCGCGCCCTTGGGGAGGGCGGTGGTGCCGGAGGTGTAGAGCAGCTGGAGGAGGACCGAGGGATCGGCTGACGGCTCGTACGGCGCCGGGGGCGCCTGCCGGAGCGCGTCCAGCGGCCGGACCCGGTACCCGGCGGGGACCTTCGCGCTCAGATCCGGGTCGGCGAGGACCAGTGAACTCCCCGAGTTCTGCAGGATGTACGCGAGGTCGTCCCCCAGCAGGTTCTGGTTGACCGGGACGTGCACCAGCCCGGCCCGGGCGCAGGCCAGGTAGGCGATCAGGTAGGCGTCGGAGTTGTGGGCGAAGGTGGCGACCCGGTCCCCGGCCGCCAGGCCGTACCCGTCGCGCCCGTCGCGGAGCAGGGCCGCCGCGGCGGAGACGGCCGCGTCGAGCGCCGCGTAGGTCCAGTGCCGGTCCCGGTACCGGACCGCCGTCCGCTCCGGGAACCGCTCCGCGCTGTCCCGGACCAGCCCGTCGACGGTGTGGTGGCGCACCTGCTGCTTCATCACGCGAACCTCGTCTCACCGATCGGAGCGGATCGGATACCAAACGGGATGTTGACAGATCATCGGCCCGCCTGCATGAGTGTGGGGGCGTCAATCCTGCTCGAACGCAGGCTACTTGGGAGGTATGTTGCACGCTTCCGATCGACACCCCCGCACCCGCACCCGTTCCGTCCTGCGCCGCCTCGCCGTGACCGGCGCCGCGCTGCTCGCCACCACCGCCGCGGTCCCCCAGGCCGCGGCCGGGGAGTCCGGCACCGCCGGCGACCGGCTCTCCGCCGTCATCCGCTACACCGAGAACGGCATACCCCACATCCTCGCCAAGGACTACGCCAACCTGGGCTTCGGCACCGGCTGGGCCCAGGCGGCCGACCAGGTGTGCGTGCTCGCCGACGGGTTCGTGACCGTCTCCGGTGAGCGCTCCCGCTGGTTCGGCCCGGACGGGGCTCCCGACGGCTCCCTCTCCTCCGCCACCCGGAACCTCTCCAGCGACCTGTACTTCCGCGGGGTCCGCGACAGCGGCACGGTGGAGAAGCTGCTCGCGACGCCCGCCCCGGCGGGTCCCAGCCGGCAGCTGAAGGAGCTGATGCGCGGCTGGGCGGCCGGCTACAACGCCTGGCTGGCCCAGAACAGGATCACCGACCCGGCCTGCCAGGCCGCCGGCTGGGTCCGGCCGGTGACCGAACGGGACGTGGCCGCCCGCGGGTTCGCCATAGCCGTGCTGGGCGGACAGGGCCGCGGGATCGACGCCATCACCTCCGCGCAGCCGCCCGCCGCGGCCGGACCCGGCCCGTCCGGCCCCGGACTGTCCGGCCCCGGCCCCGACCACGAAGCCGCCGCCCGGGCCGCCGCCGAGCTGTTCGACTCCTCCCGCCGGGACATGGGCTCCAACGCGGTGGCCTTCGGCGGCGGCACCTCCGCGACCGGCAGCGGGCTGCTCCTCGGCAACCCTCACTACCCCTGGCAGGGCGGGCGCCGCTTCTGGCAGTCCCAGCAGACCATCCCCGGTGAACTCAACGTCTCCGGCGGCTCGCTGCTCGGCACCACCGTCGTCAACATCGGCTTCAACGACAAGGTCGCCTGGAGCCACACCGTGGCCACCGGCACCCCCGTCAACCTCCACCAGCTGACCCTCGACCCGGCCGACCCGACCGCCTACCTGGTCGACGGGACCTCCGAGCGGATGACCCGACGGACCGTGACCGTGCCGGTCAAGGACGGCGCCCCGGTCACCCGCACCCAGTGGTGGACCCGGTACGGCCCGGTCCTCACCTCCCTCGGCCCCGGCCTGCCGCTCCCCTGGACCGGCGGCACGGCGTACGCGCTGAACGACCCCAACGCGCAGAACCTGCGCGGCTCCGACACCGCCCTCGCCTTCGGCCGGGCCCGTTCGGTGGCCGGCCTCCAGCAGGCCCTGGCCCGCACCCAGGGCCTGCCCTGGGTCAACACGATCGCCGCGGACGCGGCCGGCGGCACCCTGTTCACCCAGTCCCAGGTGCTGCCCCGGATCACCGACGAGCTGGCCGCCCGCTGCTCCACCCCGCTCGGCCGGGCCACCTACCCGGCCTCCGGTCTCGCCGTGCTGGACGGCTCGCGCGCGGACTGCGCGCCCGGCTCGGACCCGGACGCGGTGCAGCCGGGGGTGTTCGGCCCGGCGAAGGCGCCGACGCTGCGCGACGCGCCGTACGCGGTGAACGCCAACGACAGTGCCTGGCTGGCCAACGCCGACCGGCCGGTGCGGGGCTACGAGCGGGTCTGGGGGAACATCGACACCCCGCGCAGCATGCGCACCCGCGGTGCCGTGGAGGACGTCGCGGCGATGGCCGCCCGGGGCCGGCTGACCCCGGCCGACCTGGAGCGGCAGCAGTACGCCAACCGGGTGCCCGCCGGTGATCTGGCGGCGGCCGATGCGGCCCGGGCCTGCGCGGCGCTGCCCGGGGGCACCGCGGCCGCGAGCGACGGCAGCGCGGTGGACGTGTCCGCGGCCTGCCCGGTGCTGGCCGCCTGGGACCGGACGGCGGACACCGGCAGCCGGGGCGCCCTGCTCTTCGACCGGTTCTGGCGGAAGCTGACGGCGGGCACCCCCGCCAAGGACCTGTGGCTGGTGCCGTTCTCGGCAGTCGATCCGGTACGGACGCCCCGTACGCTGAACCAGGCCGCACCCGGCATCGGGCGGGCCCTGGCCGACGCGGTCGTGGAGCTGAAGGCGGCCGGCATCGCCCTGGACGCCCCGCTGGGCGCACACCAGTTCGTGGTGCGGGGCGGGCAGCGGATCCCGGTCGGGGGCGGCACCGAGGCGCTGGGTGTGTGGAACAAGGTCGAGGCGGCGTGGCTGCCGTCCGCCGGGGGCTATGCGGAGGTGGCGCACGGCTCCAGCCACATGCAGGCGGTCGGCTGGGACGGCAGCCGCTGCCCGGTGGCCCGCACCCTGCTGACGTACGGCCAGTCCTCGAACCCGGCCTCGCCGTACCACGCCGACCAGACCCGGCTCTTCTCGCAGGAGCGCTGGGTGAAGGCGCGGTTCTGCGAGCGGGACATCCTGGCCTCGCCGGCCCTGCGGGTGGTCTGGCCGCGCGAGCGCCGCTGAGGCGCGGGCCGGGCTGCCTGCCTGTTCTTCGCTGTCAGGGGCTGACGGCGAGGAACAGGTAGGCGGCCAGGATCACCAGGTGGACCCCGCCCTGGAGCAGGGTGGCCCGGCCGGGGACCACGGTGAGGGCGCCGACCACCACGGTGAGGGCGAGCAGCACCATGTGGATCGGGCCCAGCCCGAGGAGCAGCGGACCGGACAGCCAGATGGAGGCCAGGGCGATCGCCGGGATGGTCAGGCCGATGCTGGCAATGGCGGAGCCGTAGGCGAGGTTGATGCTGGTCTGGACCCGGTCCCGGCGGGCGGCCCGGACGGCGGCCAGGGTCTCGGGCATCAGCACCAGCAGGGCGATGATCACACCGACCACGGCGTTCGGGAGGCCGGCCTTCGCGACGGCCGTCTCGATGGTGGGCGACACGGCCTTGGCGTCGCCGACGACCGCGATCAGGGCGACCAGCAGTAGGCCGAGGCTGAGCAGGGCGGCGCGGGTGGTCGGCGGCGCGGCGTGGCTGTCCCCGCTCTGCGCCGCCGACCCGGTGTCCACGGGCAGGAAGTAGTCCCGGTGGCGGATGGTCTGAACGGCGACGAACAGCCCGTAGAGGGCGAGGGAGGCGACGGCGGCGAAGGTGAGCTGGGCCGTCGAGAACTCCGGGCCGGGCTTGGTGGTGGTGAAGGTCGGCAGCACCAGGCTGAGGGTGGCCAGGGTCGCCACGGTTGCCAGGGCGGCGCCGGAGCCCTCGGCATTGAAGACGGCCACCCGGTTGCGCAGGGCACCGACCAGCAGCGAGAGTCCGACGATCCCGTTGCAGGTGATCATCACGGCGGCGAAGACCGTGTCCCGGGCGAGGGAGGAGGTCTTGTCGCCCTCGCCACCGGCCATCAGGGTGACGATGAGGGCCACTTCGATGATGGTGACGGCCACGGCGAGGACCAGCGAGCCGAAGGGTTCGCCGACCCGGTGGGCGACGACCTCGGCGTGGTGGACGGCGGCCAGCACCGCTCCGGCGAGGCAGAGGGCCACCAGTGCCACGGCGAAGCCGGGCAGTTCCCGTCCCCAACTGAGCACCAGCGCAACCAGCGCCACCACGGGGACCAGAACGGTCCAGTCGGTCAGGGGGGATGTCCGCTTTGCCGCAATCATGCCCACTACGCTGTCATAATGATGGTTCCGTATCAAAATGCCATCAAAATTTCAGCGTGCCGAGGTTCCCTGATCGCGTCGGCCCGCGGCCCCGGGCCGACGCCGGGCCCGCGCCTCACATCGCGCGGCCGTGGCCCTCCCAGTACGGGTCGCGCAGGCGGCGCTTGTAGAGCTTGCCGTTCGGGTCGCGCGGCATGGTCTCGATGAAGTCGACCGACTTCGGGCGCTTGTAGCCGGCCAGGCGCCGCTCACAGTGGGCCAGGATCTCCGCGGCGAGGGCCTCCCCGGCCACGAAGCCCTCGGCCGGCTCGATGACCGCCTTGACCTCCTCGCCCCAGTCGGCGTGCGGGATGCCGAAGGCGGCGGCGTCGGCGACGGCGGGGTGGCCGAGCAGCTCGGACTCGATCTCCGCCGGGTAGATGTTGACCCCGCCCGAGATGATCATGTCGATCTTCCGGTCCCGGAGGAAGAGGTAGCCGTCCTCGTCGAGGATCCCGAGATCACCGACGGTGAAGAACTCCCCGATGCGGTTCTTCCTCGTCTTGCCCTCGTCCTTGTGGTAGCTGAAGCCGCCGGTGCTCATCTTCATGTAGACGGTGCCGAGTTCCCCCGCCGGAAGCCGGTTGCCCTCGTCGTCGTAGACCGCGAGCTCGCTGATCGGCCAGGCCTTGCCGACCGTGCCGGGCTTCTTCAGCCAGTCCTCGGCGGTGGCGAAGGCACCCCCGCCCTCACTGGCCGCGTAGTACTCCTCGACGCAGGTGCCCCACCAGTCGATCATGGCCCGCTTGACGTGGTCGGGACAGGGCGCGGCGCCGTGGATGGCGTGCCGCATCGAGGACACGTCGTACGCGTCCTTCGTCGTCTGCGGGAGCGCCAGGAGGCGGTGGAACTGGGTGGGCACCATGTGAGTGTGGGTGGCCTTGTGGGTGTCGATCAGGCGGAGCATCTCCTCCGGCGTCCACTTGTCCATCAGCACCAGGGGGTGGCCGATGTGCAGTGAGGCGCCCGCGAACTGGAGCACCGCCGTGTGGTAGAGCGGCGAGCAGACGAGGTGGACGTTGTCGTCGAAGGGGCGGACGCCGAAGATGCCGAGGAAGCCGCCGAGGTAGGTCTCCTCCGGGAGTTTGCCGGGCAGCGGGCGGCGGATGCCGCGCGGCCGGCCGGTGGTACCGGAGGTGTAGTTCATCACCCAGCCGAGGGTGCGGTCGGCGGGGGCCGCCTCCGGCTGCCCGTCGAGGAGTTCGGCGTACGGGCGGAAACCGGCCAGGGACCCGACGGCGTACCGGTGGCTCGCGGGCAGTCCCGCCTCGTCGGCCGCGGCGACCGCCGCGGCGGCGAACCGCTCGTGGGCGATGAGCACCTTGGCACCGGAGTCGGAGACGATCCAGGCGATCTCCGGTCCGACCAGGTGGTGGTTGACCGGGACCAGGTAGAAACCGGCCTGGGCGGCGGCCAGATAGGCGGTGAAGAACTCGACGCCGTTGGGCAGGACGACGGCGAAGGCGTCGCCGCGTTCCAGCCCGGCCGCGCGCAGGCCGTGGACCAGGCGGTTGACGTCGGCGTGCAGCCGGCCGGCGGTCCATTCCTCGCCGGCCGGGGTGACCAGGACCGTACGGCCGGGGTCGGCCGCGGCCTGGGCCCAGAAACCGTTGGGCGGTGTGTCGGTCATGGCGGGCACGCTCCTCAGGCTCGTCCGGCGATGCGGTTGATGCGGTCGACGGCCTGCTCGAAACCGCGGGTGAGGTCGTCGAAGACGGCCTGGACGCTGCGTTCGGTGGTCATCCGGCCGACGATCTGGCCGACCGGGGTGCCGAGCAGGGGCTGGATCTCGTACTTCTGGATCCGCGAGACGGCCTCGGCGACCAGCAGGCCCTGCAACGGCATGGGGAGGGCGCCCGGGCCGCTGGGGTCGTCCCAGGCGTCGGTCCACTCGGTGCGCAGCTGGCGGGCGGGTTTGCCGGTGAGGGCCCGGGAGCGGACGGTGTCACCGGAGCCGGCAGCGAGCAGTTTCCTTGTGAGGGCGCGGGAGTGGAGGTCGGCCTCGGTGGTGGTGAGCCAGAGCGACCCGAGCCAGGCGCCCTGGGCGCCGAGGGCCAGTCCGGCGGCGATCTGTTCGCCGCTGCCGATGCCGCCGGCGGCGAGCACCGGCAGCGGGGCGACGGCCTCGGCGATCTCGGGGACCAGGACCATGGTGGCGATCTCGCCGGTGTGGCCGCCGGCCTCGTAGCCCTGGGCGACGACGATGTCGATACCGGCCTCGGCGTGCCGGCGGGCGTGCTTGGCGCTCCCGGCGAGGGCGGCGACCAGGACGCCGTGGTCGTGGGCGCGCCGGATGACATCGGCGGGCGGGGAACCGAGCGCGTTCGCCAGGAGTTTGATGGGGTAGTCGAAGGCGACATCGAGCTGGTTGCGGGCGACCTGTTCCATCCATCCGGTGATGCGCCAGCCGGAGGCCTCACCCTCGGCGAGCTCGGGGACGCCGTGCTTGGCGAGGGTGTCCCGGACGAAGGCGCGGTGCTCGGCGGGGATCATGGCCTCGATGTCGGCCTCGGTGACCCCGTCCACTGCCTTCTTGGCGGGCATGACCACGTCCAGGCCGTAGGGCTTGCCGTCGGTGTGGGCCTGCATCCAGTCGAGGTCGCGCTTGAGGTCGTCGGGGGCGGTGTAGCGGACCGCGCCGAGGACACCGAAGCCGCCGGCGCGGGTGATGGCCGCGGCGACCGCAGGGAAGGGCGTGAAGCCGAAGATGGCGTGCTCGACTCCCAGTTTCTTGCTCAGCTCCGTCTCCATGGGCGGCAGGATGCCGCAGCGCGGCGGCCGAGGGAAGAGATTTTCTGATGCAGTGTCAGATTCTTTACGGGGCGGCCCGGGCGGGGAGTGCGGGGCGGGCGGGCAGATAACCGTTAGCGTGCGCGACGGAGGACAGGAGGGCCCGGGCATGGGCGAGAACACGGGGGCGACAGGGACGACGGAGGCGGCGGGGGCGACGCCGGCCACCGGGGCGACGGGGGTGGCGGCGGCGACCCGGGCTGCGGGGGCGACCGGGGCCACGGCGGCCGGGCTGAGCCGGCGGCGGCTGGGCGCCCGGCTGGCGGCGTTGGGCGGGGTGTTGCTGCTCGGCTCGGTCCTGCCCGGCAGTGCCGGGGCGATGGGCTGTTCGGCCGAGCGGCGAGCCCTCCAGGGCCTGCGGCTGCGGTACGGCTCCGCCCGCCAGGCCGGGCTGCTGGAACGGCACCTGGAGGCGGCCGTGGACGCGGCTCGGCGCTTCCTCGGCCCCTCACCGGTGCACCCGTACTACGCGGGCGCGGTGGTCCTTGCGGGCCGGGGGCGGACGGTGGCCCTGCACCGGGCGATGGGCGACGCCGTCCGGTACGCCGACTACGACGGGCGGACCGATCTGGCCCGGGAGTTCCCGGCGGCCGAGCGGATCGCCATGGCCGAGGACACGGTCTTCGACCTGGCCTCGCTGACCAAGCTGTTCACCTCGGTCCTGGCGGTGCAGCAGATGGAGCGGGGGCGCCTGGAGCTGGAGGCCGCGGTGCTCCGGTACCTTCCGGAGTTCACCGGGGGCGGCAAGGAGCTGATCACGGTCCGTCAGCTCCTCACCCACACCTCAGGGCTGCGCTCGTGGGCGCCGTTCTACCAAGAACCCACCCGAGAGGGGCAGCTGCGGCTGCTGTGGTCGGTGCGCCCGCAGGACACCCCGGGGACCGTGTACCGCTACTCGGACCTGAACCTGATCGCGCTCCAGCTGCTCCTCGAACGGATCACCGGTCGCACGCTGGATGTGCTGCTCCACAACGAGATCACTGCTCCGCTCGGGATGCACCGCACGCGGTACAACCCACCGCTCTCCTGGCGCCGGATCACCGCCGCCACCGAGATCCAGCGCCCGCCCTGGTCCGGCCTGGACCGCGGCCTGGTCTGGGGCAGCGTCCACGACGAGAACGCTTACGCCCTCGGCGGCGTCGCCGGCCACGCCGGCGTCTTCGGCACCGCCTGGGACCTCGCCGTCCTGGCCCGCGCCCTGCTCGACGGCGGCGTCTACGCCGGCAAGCGCATCCTGCGCGCCGCCTCCGTCGAACTGCTCTTCACCGACTTCAACACCGCGTTCCCCGGCGAGGACCACGGCCTCGGCTTCGAGCTCTACCAGCACTGGTACATGGGCGCCATGGCCACCCCGCACTCGGCCGGCCACACCGGCTTCACCGGCACCTCCCTGGTCCTCGACCCCTCCACCGACTCCTTCCTGATCCTGCTGGGCAATTCCGTCCACCCGGTCCGCACCTGGCGGGCCGGCAGTGCGCCCCGGGTCGCCGTCGGCAACGCCTTCGCCCGCGCCGTCCCGGTCCGCACCCGGCACGGCGGCTCCGCCTGGTTCTCCGGAATGACCCCGGCCGCATCCGGCACCCTGACCCTGCCCCCGCTCACCCCGGCCACCGACCGGGCCCGGCTGCGCTGCGCCGTCTGGTGGGACACCGTCCCGGACGAGGGCGCCCTGCACCTCGAAGCCGCCGCCGCCCCCGGCGGGCCCTGGCTGCCGCTCCCCTTCAGCACCGTACGGAGCACCGGCGGCAGCCCCGAGCAATGGCCGGAGGGCCGGATCGGCGGCTGGTCCGGCCGGCTGTGGCACCGGCTGGAGGCCCCCCTCGCCGGCTGGGCCGGCCGCCCCGTACACCTGCGGTTCCGCCACACCGCCACCGGCCGCTACGTGGGCCGCGGGGTGTACGTGGACGTGCTGCGCGTCGCCGAACCGGCCGGGCTCCTCTTCGCCGAGGACCGGCCCGCCGACGCGGCCCGCATCGAGGCCGCCGGCTGGCACCGTTCGGCCGACTGAACGGCATCCCCGCCGGCCGGGCGCGCCGGGCCGGGCCCGGTCCGCGCCCAGGCCGGACACTGACCGCAGCGGGAAACAGCGGGAAGCAGCGGGAACCCCGTCCCCGACCGCGGGAGGCGATGTGCAGGCGGGCAAACCGGTGGGCGCACTGGCCGTGCTGATGGCCGTGCTCACCCTGGCCACCGGCATGCTCGAGGCGGCCAGCCTGCTCGCGCTGGGGCCGGTCTTCACCGCCGTGCAGACCGGCAACACGCTCTTCCTCGCCTTCGGCACGGTCGGCGCGGCCGGCCTGTCGGTGGTCGCCCCGGCCACTTCCCTCGCCGCGTTCCTCGTGGGCGCGGTGGCCGGCGCCCGCGTGGAGTGGCGGCTGCAGGAGCAGCGGTTCCGCTGGTTCGTGTTCGCCCTGCTCATGGAGGCGGGCATGGTGGCGGTGGCCGCCGTGATTTCCTGGGGACTGGAACCCGTCCGCAGCGCCCCGTCCGGCCGCCATCTGGCCACGGTCGCGGTGCTGTCGGCGGCGATGGGCCTGCGCAATGTCACCGCCATGCGGGTGAGCGTGCCGGACATGCCGACCACCGTGGTGACCCGTGCCATCACCGCCTTCGTCGGCGGATCGCTGCTCGGGCACGACCCCGCCTTCGGCCACACCCGCGGGGCCACCGCCCGGCGCGCCGGATCCGTGGTCGCCATGTTCGTGGGCGGTCTCATCGGCGCCGCCTGCCTCCACCACGGTGTGCCGGTGCACATCCTGCTGCTGACCGCGGCCGGCCTCGCCCTCCTGACCGGCCTCGCCTACCTGCCGTTCCCCCGCCAGATCGGCAGCTAGCCTGCTGCGGCTAGAGCTTCTCGATGTCCTTGTGGACCACGTCGGCGCTGTCGGGGTGGTCGGCGGCCAGGCGCACCTTGAGCGGGTGGCCCGCCGGGGCCTTGATGATGCGCTCGCGCGGCTCACCCATGCCGATGCCGTGACACGAGGGCTCGGGGGTGAGGGCGCTCCAGCCGTCCCCGACGGCCTTCGGATCGTTCCACTGAACCCAGGCACAGTCACGCTCGCCGGAGGTGATCAGCACGTAGGTGATCTTGACGGAGTTCACCGCGCCGTCGATGCGCTCGTAGGTCACCGTCGCGGTGTTGTGGTGGTGGTTGGCACCGGCCTCCAGCTCGACCGTGCTGAGGGTGGTCTCGGCGGCGGCCGGGGTCGCCCCTCCCGCGAGCATCGCGGCGGTCAGGACAAGGGCGGCGGGCAGGGCAGCGGATATGCGCATGTTCCTTCTCCACAACGGTAGTTGGGCCATCGCGCACACGCTATCGGGTGGGTCGGACATCCCCCTTCCGCGAACCAGTCGGTTCAGGTCGCGGAAGGGGGAGTTGACGCGAATCAGCGCTTGAGCGTGAAGGTGAAGTCACCGGAGAGCCTGGCGCCCAGCCTCCGGTGTCCAGCACACGCGGCTTCTGGACGCCGCCGGAAAGACCTCGTAGTCGGCCCGGCGGCCCGCCGACGCGGCCTACCGCCCCAGTACTGCCATCGCCGCATTGTGCCCGGGGATCCCGCTGACCCCGCCGCCGCGCACCGCGCCCGCCCCGCAGAGCAGCACCGTGGAGTGCTCGGTCTCCACTCCCCACCGGCCGGTGTCCTGCTCCTCCTCGTCCCGGTACGGCCAGGACAGGTCCCGGTGGAAGATGTTCCCGCCGGGCAGCCGCAGTTCGCGCTCCAGGTCCAGCGGGGTCTTCGCCTCGATGCAGGGCCGGCCGTCGGCGTCCTCGGCCAGGCAGTCCGCGATCGGCTCGGCCAGGTGCGCGTCGAGCTGTGCCAGCGTGGCCGCCAGCAGGATCTCCTTCGCCTCCGCCGCTCCCCCGGCGTGCTTCCCGAACAGCCTGGCCGGGGTGTGCAGTCCGAACAGGGTGAGCGTCTGGTAGCCCTGCTCCACCAGGTCCGGTGCCAGGATCCCCGGATCGGTCAGCGAGTGGCAGTAGATCTCCGACGGCGGCGCGGAGGGCAGTTCCCCGGACGCCGCCTCGCCGTAGGCCCGGGCGAGTTCGGCGTACCCCTCGCCGATGTGGAAGGTGCCCGCGAAGGCCTCGCGCGGGTCGACCGAGGTGTCCTTCAGCCGGGGCAGCCGGCGCAGCAGCATATTGACCTTCAGCTGGGCGCCCTCGGCAGGCCGCGGCGGTGCGGTGCCCAGCAGTCCGGCGAGGTCCCGGGGCGAGGCGTTCACCAGCACCCGCCGCCCGGTCACCCGGCCCTCCCCGCCCGCCGTACGGAAGGTCACCTCGGCGGCGGTGACCCCGTCGGTGTCGATCCGCAGGGCCTCGTGGCCGGTGACGATCTCGGCGCCGGCCGACCGGGCGGCCTCGGCCAGCGCGTCGGTCAGCGCCCCCATGCCGCCGACCGGCACGTCCCAGTCGCCGGTGCCGCCCCCGATCACGTGGTAGAGGAAGCAGCGGTTCTGGGCCAGCGAGGGGTCGTGGGCGTCGGCGAAGGTGCCGATCAGGCCGTCCGTGAGCACCACGCCCCGGACCAGGTCGTCGGTGAACCGCTCCTCGATGGTCCGTCCGAGTGGCTCCTCGAACAGGGTGCGCCAGGCCGTCTCGTCCCCGATCCGCTCCCGCAGGGCGGCCCGGCTGGGCAGGGGTTCGGTGAGCGTGGGGAAGACCTGTTCGGCGACCCGCGCGGTCATCGCATAGAAGGCCCGCCACCGCTCGTACTCCCGGTCCGAACCGGTCAGCCGTACGAAGGACTCCCTGGTCCGGGCTTCGCCGCCGCCGACCAGCAGGCCGGTGGGCCGCCCGTCCCGGACGGCGGGGGTGTACGAGGCGACCGTGCGCTTGCGGACCGCGAACCGCAGCTTCAGCTCCCGTACGATCTTCGCCGGCAGCAGCGAGACCAGGTAGGAGTAGCGGGACAGCCGCGCGTCCACGCCCGGGAACGGGCGGGTGGAGACGGCGGCGCCGCCGGTGTGCCCGAGCCGTTCAAGGACCAGGACGGACCGGCCGGCCCGGGCCAGATAGGCAGCCGCGACCAGACCGTTGTGGCCACCGCCGACGATGACGGCGTCGTACACGTCCTGCGCGAATCCCCGGGCCCGGCCTGCACTCCAGTTCGTCATGGCCTCTTGGTAACACGGTCACGGCCGCCGGGCCAGGTCTTAGGAGAAGAAGCCGGGGGTGCGTACCGCGAGCGAGCCGGCCATGGCCAGCAGGTCACTGTCGGGAACGCGGGGGCCACGGGTGGAGAGGCTCACGATGACGCCCTCGCGGCGGGCGATGTACGTGGTGTTGCCGTGCCTGGACGAGCGCCAGGTCTCGGGGGCGACCTGTTCGCACGGGCCGGCATCGACGCGGCCGGAGCTCGTGTCGATCTCGCAGGCACCCGGTGGTGAGAATCCGGGAACCGGCGGTGCGACGGTCACCCAGACACCGCGCTGTTCCCGGTCGGCGGCACCGGGCGGCACCGACGGCGGCAGCAGCAGATAGCGGAACGTGCTGCTGTACTGCTCGGCCGACGGGAAGAGGATCCGGTAGCCGTCCGTGTCTGGAGCCAGCAACGGGACGCGGGAGGCAGCCAGTTCCCGGGCCTTGCCCTCGGACACGCTGTGGGTGCCGAGCACGCCCGACAACGGCCACAGCAGCAGGAGGACGGCGGCCAGCACCCCCCAGCGCCGGAGGGATCCCGCACCCGGAAGCACCACGGCCGCTGCAACTGCGTACACCGCGCCCAGCACGAGCGGCAACGCGAGAGGCCCCCAGAGGAACCCGCCCGACGCCCGGGAGGACAGGACGGCGGCCAGCACTCCCAACAGCGTGCCCAGGCCCGCCACCCGCCAGGCAGGGCGCACGCCTGCCGCACGCAGCAGCACCCACCCGAGCAGGGCTCCGGCGAGCGGTACGGCCCCGAGCAGCAGGAGACCGAAGCCCAGGCATCCCCAGGGCTCCTCGCTCCGGCAGTGGTCGTCGGATTCCCAGGGCAGGAGGAGCACCAGCAGCCACCCGGCGCCCAGCAGAGCTCCCACACCGGCGGGCCGGATCAACGGCCTGAGCGCCGCCCGGCCGCGCGGTGCCGCCGTCACATCCATGCCGACCGTCACACCCATGCCGACCATCCCCCTCGGTGAGATACCCCGGTGGCCCATCGTGGTCCCCCGGACCGTGGCACGCCTGAGTACGGATACTCAGGTGACCGGTGCCCGCGCCCGGCCAGGAGCTACGCCCCCACGACCGGCGGGAGCGCGCTGCCGTAGGCGAAGCCCTGGCCGCGCAGGTCCGCGATCCGGGCCCGCAGCACTGCGGCCTCCGCGTCCCGGCCCAGCCGTTCCAGGCAGTACGCCTCGTCGCCCAGCGCGTCCAGGGTGTCCGGGTGATCGACGCCCAGCGCGCGGTCCCGCACCCCGGCGACCTCCCGGTACAGCGGCAGCGCCTCCTCCCAGCGCCCGAGCCAGCCCAGGCCGACCGCGACCTCGCGGCGGCTCACCAGGGTGTCGGGATGTCCGGCGCCGAGCACCTTGGCGCGCAGCTCCCCGACCTCCCGGGCCTCGGCCAGGGCCTCCTCCCAGCGGGCGAGCCGGCCCAGGTTGACGCCGAGGACGTGGCGGGCGCGCAGGGTTTCGGGGTCGGCGGCGCCGTAGGCGCGGGTGCGGTCGCGGACCAGCGACCGGTACAGGTCGAGGGCTTCGGGGCCGCGGCCGAGCCGGCCCAGCGCTATGCCGACCTCGTAGCGGGCGGCGAGGGTGTCGGGGTGGTCGCGGCCCAGGCTGCGTTCGCGGGCGGAGGCAACCTGGCGGTACCCGTCCAGGGCCTCCTCCCAGCGGCCGAGCTGGCCCAGGGCGTAGGCCTCCTCGTAGCGGGTGAGCAGGGTGTCCGGGTGGTCGGCGCCGAGCACCCGGGCGCGAGCCTCGGCCACCGCGCCGGCGGCCCGGTGGGCATCGGCGTGCCGGCCGAGCCACCCGAGGGTGCAGACCAGGTTGTGGTGGCAGAGCAGGGTGTCGGGGTGCTCGGCGCCCGAGCTCCGCTCGCGGGCCGCGAGCACGCCCGCGTACACGTCGTGGGCCTGCTGGTAGCGGCCGAGCTGGCCCAGTACGTACGCGATCTCCTGGCGCACGGCCAGGCTGTCGGGGTGGTCCGGGCCGAGGACCCGGTCACGGATCTCGGCGACCTCCCGGTACTCGGTCAGCGCCTCGGCGGGGCGGCCGGCCCGGCTGAGGGCGGCGGCGGCCTCGTACCGGGCGGTGAGGGCGTCGGGGTGGCCGGGTCCGAGGGCGCGGGACACTCCGTACGGCGCGGTGAGGCGCGGGTCCTCGGCTGCGTCGGGGCGTGCGGTACCGGCGCCGGGGCTTGGGCCGGAACTCGGGCCGGGACCTTCGCCGGGGACCGGAGACGGAGCAGGGGCCGGGCTCGGGCTCGGGAGGGCGGCGGTCCAGGAGCCGGTCAGTACCGCCCACGCGCCGCTGGCCGGGCGTGCCTCGAGGCCCGCCTTGCGGCCGGCGGTCATCCCATGGGCCCAGGCCGGCAGGGCGGCGGCGGGCGCAGCCGCGGCGCGGGAGCCCCGGCGGGCCTCCGCCAGCCGGGTGTGCAGCCGCCGGGCGCTGGCGGGCCGGTCCTCCGGCCGCTTGGCGAGCAGGTCCAGCACCACCCGCTCGAAGTGCTCGGGCAGCTCGGGCCGGTGCACGCGCGGCGGCACCGGCGGGGTGTCGCGGTGGCCGACCAGGACGGACCAGGAGTCGCCGAGGTCGAACGGCGGGGCGCCGGTGGCGATCTCGTACAGCACACAGCCCAGCGAGTAGAGGTCACTGCTGTGGTCGACCTCGCCGCCCGCGATCTGCTCGGGCGACATGTAGTGCGGGGTGCCCATGGCCATGCCGCCGCCGGTGAGCTTGGCGGTGAAACCGATGTCGTGGGCGAGGCGGGCGATGCCGAAGTCGCAGATCTTCACGGTGCCGTCGGTCAGCCGCATGATGTTGGCGGGCTTGAGGTCCCGGTGCACCACACCCTGCTCGTGGGTGTAGGCGAGGGCGGCGGCGACCTGCTCGGCGATGTCGACGACCACGTCCACCGGCAGCGGCCGGCGGCCGTTGTCCTCCATCAGCTGGCTGAGGTTGCGCCCCTCCAGCAGCTCCATGACGAGGAAGAGCATGCCGCCGGAGGCGCTTTCGTCACCGAAGTCGTGGACCACGGTGACACCGCGGTGCTGGAGCGAGGCCGCCACCCGCGCCTCGCGCCGGAAGCGTTCCCGCAGCACCTGAGTGAAATGAGCATCCTGTTCCGGACCGAGCGGCTTGAGGCATTTGACCGCGACGTGACGGCCGAGCGACTCGTCGCGGGCCCGCCACACCTCGCCCATACCGCCCCGGCCGATCAGGTCGAGTGACCGGTACCGGCCATGGATCAGTCTGCTCTCCGCCATCTCCTGGTGCCGCCCCCGTTGTCGTGCTGTGCGCTCATGCCCTCCCCGGCCCGTCCAGTATGGCCGCCGATCTACGCAGTGTGTACGTCGAGGGGCGGCTGGTGGAGCCCAGGCGACGCATCGCTTTCAAGATGTGACCTGGGGGCAGCTGCCAGCGCAGACCTGCGGGAATGGTGCGCAGCAGGCGCCCGGTGAGACGCAAGCGGCGGGTGACGCTGCGCGGGGCGAGTGCGGGCCGTCCGTACAGCTGGTGCGCGTACGCGGGCAGGGATCCGTACGCGAGGGCCGCGAGGGGCCGCCACAGCACGGCCCGGACGGGCACGAGGAGGGGGTGTACGGGCGGCCGACGCAGGAAGGCGTCGACGTCGGCGGCATCGGCTCCGGCGGTGAGCAGCGGGCGGACCCGCTCGAAGTACCCGGCCAGCTCGGCGACGGTGGCCGGCACCTCGGCGGGGTCGAGGCCGACCAGTCGGGCGTTGACCCGGTTCTCGTCGACGTAGCGGTCGGCCTGGGCGGGGGTGAGGGGGACACCGGAGCGGCGCAGGACGTGCAGGAAGGAGTCGATCTGCGCGCAGTGGACCCAGAGGAGGAGTTCGGGGTCGTCGAGCGGGAAGGCGGCGCCGGTGGCCGGATCGGTGGCGGACAGGGTCCGGTGGATCTTCCGGACCCTGGCTCCGGCCCGTTCGGCGGCTTCGGTGGTGCCGTAGGTGAGGGTGCCCACGAAATCGGCGGTGCGCAGCAGCCGGCCCCAGGTGTCCTGCCGGAAGTCGCTGTTGGCCATCACTCCGCGGACGGCCCGGGGGTGCAGGGCCTGGAGGTAGAGCGCGCGGACTCCGGCAATCCACATCATCGGATCGCCGTGGCACTGCCAGGTCACGGACGCCGGCCCGTACAGGCCGGGATCGGCGCCGGCTCGGCTCGCAGTCCCCATCGGTCCATCGTACGAGGAGGTTCAGTCCCCCTTGGGGCCGTTGCCGAAGTTCAGGGTGTGTTCGAGGACGTCCTCCATCGGGTCGTCGAGCTCCAGGTGGTTGATCAGCGCGAGGCCGGGCGCATGGATGATGGTGATGTCGTCGGCCTGCGCCGCCCCCGCCGGGAGTCCCGCAGCCATGACGACGGCGATGCCGACCGTTGCCACCCACCGGCCGGTCATCCGCACGGACCTACCGCTCACGTTCCGCTCCTCGTTCAGTCACTCACTCGCTCGCTCTCCCCCTGCCCATTGACCGAATGAACATGTGGTAACGGGGGGTCACCCGTGGAACATAAACCACTATGAACCGATTTATTAAGGAGCTGACCAGGGCGGGGGCACTGCTCGTCGCCGGGTTCGCCGTCGTCGCGTGCGGCGGCAGCGGCGACGACGACGGCGGCGGCGGCGGCGGCGGCGGCGGCGGCGGCGGCAAGGCTGACGCGGGCGGGCAGGTGACGGTCGTCTACGAGGACGACACGATCAAGCCGAAGGACCGCCACGCCGTATCGGTGGTCCGGCAGTCCCGCGTGCTCGAGCAGGCCGCCGACTGGGTGAACACGTCGGTCACCCTCCCGCACGACCTGGTCGTGAAGGTCACCGACAAGGTCCCCCCGGGGGTGACGGATGCGGTCACCCAGCCCGACGGCAGGACGATCTATGTGCCCCCGGCGTTCCTGACCCAGGTCCAAACGGTCCTCGGCAAGGTGGTCAAGACCGTCGAGCGTCCCGCCCTGGTCCCCGCGGCCGAGTTCAACGCCGACGACCTGACCGCGCTGTCGACCCAGTTCATCTTCGGCCACGAGCTGGGCCATGCCCTGCAGCGTCAGTTCCTGCTGCCGAACCTCGGCCTCGAGGAGGACGCCGCCGACGGGTTCGCGTCGTTCTCCACCGTCAACGGAGTGGGACCGGGTCCGTCGCTGGCAGCCGCGATCCTCTTCGACGCGATCGCCCGCGAGGAGGGCAAGCTGACTCTGGAGGGGCTGGCGAGCGATCACCCCGTCACCCAGCAACGGGTCTTCAACTTCCTCTGCTACCTCGAGGGGAGCGACCCCAAGAGGTTCCACGGCCCCCTGGTCGATGCGGGCTACCTGCCGAAGACCCGCGCCCCGTTGTGTCCGCAGGCCTGGGCGATGCTGGACTACGGCTGGTGGACCCAACTCCAGCCGCATTTCGCCGCGGCGTTCAAGGATCAGGGCGACAAGGCGCAGGAGAAGGCACACGCCCGGCTGATCGCGGAGACGAAGGCCTTCGAGAAGCAGCTCGACGAGCTCCGCACCAGGCAATGAGTCCGGCCCCACCCGGCCCCACGCGTTGAACAGTTGCGAAGTTGTTGCAGGAGGTGTGGGTTCCGGCACAGCGCTCGCTCTCACTGTGCTGCTGGAGTCGGGTGGTGGCGTACTTCTTGTTGCTTCTCGTCCCGGCCGGTCTGATCCTTCCGCTCGTCTTCGCCGGTCGGGCCGTTCGTGTTCTGGCTCGGGCCGGCGGGCCGCGGCGTGCCGACACCAAGGCTCGGCTGAGGACTGCCGGCTTCGCAGGGGCGGCGATTGCCGTGGGCGTGTACGCCTGGGGCCTGCTGCACGTCACCGGCGCGGTCATGTCGGCAGAGGACGGTGGGACGAACTCGGTCCCGATTCTTCCCTGCCGTACTCCGGGCTGGGAGCAGCGGGCGGAAGGGATCACCGGCTACCGGGTGGATTACGTGCCTCTGCGGTTCGTGTGCGAGGCCGACGACGTCGGCGACTACACCGCCTCGGTCCCCGGCTACGTCAACCCGGTCTCCTTCTTCCTGGGCCTCGGAGCTGCCGTCTGCTTCACCGTCGCAGCCCTGGATTCCCACAGCAGCCGCGAACAGGCAGGCACCGGGACGTAGTCGCCGTCGGCGGTCGGGCCGGCCGACGGCGACGGCGTCCGCGTCGGTCAGCGGGTGCTGAAGCTGCCGGTGTACACGTCCGTACGGTTCTGTGGTGCGCCGGAGTTGGTCTCGGTGAGCACCGCCCGTACTCCCTTGCCATCCGCCACCAGGCCTTGGTAGTCGCCGAGGAAGTAGCCCCCGGCGAACGGTGCCTGCAGCCAGTCGAAGATCCGCGAGATGCGTCGCTCGGTCCGGCGCTTCGGGTCCCCGTGCGGCAGGGTGGCCAGCTGGTAGGCGGTGGGCAGGGTGGTGGTGTCGCCCGGCTCGAGGAAGCGCAGGTCGTAGTAGGTGAGTGCGACCGTGCCCCGCTCGTCGACCGCGATCGACGGGGAGAAGGCCGGCACGTCCTCCGGGCTGATCAGCTCCGGGGCTCCCCAGGTGCGTCCGCCGTCGGTGGAGCGCACCAGCTGGACGGAGTTGAAGCTGCCGCCGGAGAAGTCCGAGCCCTCGTACGCCATGTAGAGCGTGCCCGTCTTCGGGTCGACGGCCGGGCTGGGCAGGGTGGACCCGGCACGCAGCAGTTTGGTGGGGTCGTTCGGGTCGACCTCCGGTACGGCGGTGTCCTTGGCCACGATGACCGGGGCGCTCCAGGTCTCTCCGGCGTCGGTCGAGGTGACCACCTCGTAGCGGGCTTCGACGACCGTGCTCAGATCGTCGGAGTAGGTGATCCGGTCGAAGAAGTCGTACAGGGTGCCGGTGTGCCGGTCGACGACGATCTGATGGCCGATGGTCTGGGTGTTGGGCACGGTGCTGGTGTCGACGAAGCGCCGGGCCTCGCTCCATGTACGGCCGCCGTCGCGGGTGAGGGAGATGTAGCCCGGACCGTCGAGGGAGCTGGGGCCGGGCGGGTCGTTGTCGAGGCGGTTCCAGACCTGGTAGGCGGTGCCCTTGCGGATCGGGTCGGCGGTGAGCGTGGGCTTGTCGTTGAAGAACGGCTGCTCGTCGACGTGCGTGGTGGTGACGTTCTGCCAAGTCCGGCCGCCGTCACGGGACGTGGCGGCCAGGAGGGCGGTGCGCGTGCTCTTGATGAAGTCGACGCCCTCGCCGCTCGCGTAGACAGTGCCGTCGGGTCCGGTGCTCACCCAGGGGTCGGTGGCCCGTTCGTAGTCCGCGCCGCCGGGGGCGCACAGGCTGAACGGCAGCGTGCTCCGGTGGAAGGTGTGGCCGTCCGTGCTCCAACTGGCCACCAGGCCACGGGCGCCGCCGTCGTTCCAGCGGTCCTGCTGGAACACGGTGACCACGCGCTTGGAGTCGCGCGGATCGAGGGACAGGTACGGCTCGACCTCGGTGCCCGGATAGACGACGCTGTCGGGGGACCTCGCTCCGATGGTGCAATCCGCGTACGGGTCGCCCTGGGACACCTTGACCAGTGGTGTGCCGTCGGGGTTCCGGTCTGCTGCGGCGGGAGTCGCGCCGGTGACCGTGACGAGCAGGAGCGCGGCGGTGGTGACGGCGGTCAGGGGCAGGAAGACGCGCATGCAGGATCTCCTCCGGGCCTGTCGGCTGGGGGCACGGGACCGCCGTCATCGGGGCGGCCTGGGGCACGGAGGCGTACTGGAACGCGAGGGTGGGGCGACTCCGCTTGGTCCTTTTCGGCGTTGCAGCCGGTGCCCTTGATGGGCCGAACGACGGAGTCGGTCATCCCCGGGGCCCGGGGGTCGTCAAGGAGCACAGCGGAGCACAGCGAAGCCGACCGGCGGGTGCACCGTGCCGGTCGGCTCCTTGGTCGTGCTGTTATGGCGCCGTCTCGTAGGTCCCTGCTAGGACATGCGAACGACGTCGTCGGTCACTGTATGACGACATGACGACATGTCCGAGGCCGTTCAGGACGGCGCGGACCGTCTCGAAGCGGTGACGGCCTTGGCTTCGAGACGGTCGGCGTCCGGGCGCACCGTCCGGTCAAGTGATTCTCGGCCTGGTCCCGTCAGGCAGCGCGCAGTATTCGCCGGCGTAGGGGTTTGAAACGACCTGTCCGCCGGCGGCCGTGCACTCGTCTCTGGAGATGTTCGGAGACGAGGCGGCCCCGGCGCTGACAGCGCCGACGGCGCTCATGCCGGCCAGGGTTGCCGCGGCCAGGGCGAGGCCCAGGATTCTTCGCATGCGCATGACTTCCTCCTCTCAGGCGCCTTCGTTCGGGCGCCGCGCGCGGTCCTCTAACGCGGTTCGTGGGCCGCCGCCCGGCAGGCACCGGTCGCGGCACCGCCCGCCACTCCGGCCTCGCTCAGCCCGGTCACACAACTCTGCAGGTCTCCGACCACGCCACGGCTGCAGGCCGCTGCGACGGAGTCGGAAGCGGTGGCACCGGCCTGTTCGGCCATCCGTGTGCAGGCGGGGATGTCCGCCCGGACCGCGGGAGCGGCGAGGACCGCACCGCCGAGGGTGAGGGTCAGGCCGGTGAGAGCACCGGCGATACGGGTCGACGTGCGCATGGGACGCACCTGCCTTCCGGGTTGGTCGCGCGGTCCTGGTCCCGGCGGGCCGGATCCACGCCATAAGCCCGCCTGGCGACGCTCGGTGAGTGGTGCCCCCGGCCGGCGGGCTCACAGACCGACCGCACGATTCTGCGTCGCTGCGTCGCATCCATTGAGCCGCACCGGGACATGGTCGCCAAGCCGAAGGAGGGGGCCGCCTACCGGATGAGACGCACTCTGACCTCCACTCGCGGGCCCCTCACTCCAGCGTCGCACCCTCTCCCCTGCGTGTCCTGGGCACCCGGGGGGACAGGCCCAGCGTCCCGCCCGGCCTGTCCCCTGCACACCGCCGGGGCCGTCCGGCCCCGGTCAGCGGACCAGGACGGCCTCCCCGGACTTGGGTACGACAGCCGTCCAGCCCAGCTCGTCATCGATCCGGTCGCGCAGGGTTTCGGAGGCGGTCTCCTCGCCGTCCTCGGCACGTACGGAGATGTACTCGCCGAACATCTTGAGCGTGCGGGCGCCGTCCACGAGGTCTCGGGAGCGGGTGCCTGCGGCGGCGAAGCCGACGATGACCACGGCGTTGCGGGGGCGGGCAGGATCCGGTGGAGGTGGTGCAGCACGCGGCCACGAGTGGGCCCGTACGGCGTCGCGGTAGACGTCCAGTGCGGCCAGGGCCATGGGGCTGTCAACGTAGACGGGTACGTGGCGGGGCAGGGTGCCGTCCCCGCGCAGGGCGGCCAGTTCGTGCAGGACTACCTCGGTGCGGTCGATCGCGAAGGCCGGGATGACCACGGTCCCGCCCCGGGACAGTGCGCGGGTGATCACCGAGGCGAATTCGCGTCGCGCACTCTCGTGGTCGTGGCGGCGGTTGGTCGTAGAGCGGCTTGGCGGGCCGGTGCTTGGACCAGCCGTGCTGGTTGGCAGGCTCGGCGACCTCCGTCTGCAGGCGGGCGCTGTCGCGGAGCACGATCTCGGCGAGGCGGGCAGTGGTGGCGCTGGTCAGGATCGGTCCGCGGAATCCGTGCCGGACCAGGCGCGGCAGGGACCCGCAGTGGTCCAGGTGGGCGTGAGTGACGACGACGGCGTGGATGTCGGAGGCGTCGCAGGGTAGCCTGCCCCAGTTACGGTGCCTTGTCCCAGTTGCGGCGCCGTAGGTCCGCGACACCCTGGAAGAGTCCGCAGTCGACGAGGATCCGGGCGTGGTCGCTCTCGACCAGGAACTTGCTGCCGGTGACCGTCCGCACTCCGCCGAGGAACCTCAGCAGGGCCGGGCGGGCGGTGGCGGACGGATGCCGGTCTCCACCGTCGCACCGCAACGCCCTGTCCGCCGGGTACCGACCGGTCCCGGGTAGGGGCCGACCGGCCCAAGCGGGACGGAAGCAATCGGGCGCAGCCTGACGGTGCCACCCTCCCGCACAGCACGCAGAGAGAGGCCGCGCCATGAAGGCACTCGTCTTCCACGGGCCCGGACAGACCTCCTGGCAGGACGTCCCGGACCCCTCGATCAAGGACGCCGCCGACGCGATCGTCCGGGTCGAAGCCGTCACCATCTGCGGCACCGACCTGCACATCATCAAGGGCGACGTTCCCGAAGTGACACCCGGACGGATCCTGGGCCACGAAGCCGTCGGGACCGTCGTCGAAACCGGCGGCGACGTCCGCAGCGTACGCCCCGGAGACCGCGTACTGATCTCCTGCATCTCCGCCTGCGGCCGTTGCCGCTTCTGCCGCGAAGGACACTACGGACAGTGCCGCGGAGGCGGTGGCTGGGTCCTGGGCCACACCATCGACGGCACCCAGGCCGAATACGTACGCGTCCCCTTCGCCGACCTCTCCGTCCACCCGCTGCCCAGCGCCCTGGCCAGCCACGACGCCGTACTGCTTGCCGACATCTTCCCGACCTCCTACGAGGTGGGCGTGCTCAACGGCAACGTGCGTCCCGGCGACACGGTCGTCGTGGTCGGCGCCGGCCCCATCGGCCTGGCCGCCATCGCCACCGCACAGCTCTACAGCCCCGGGCGGATCATCGCCGCCGACCTCGCCGCGTCCCGGCTCGCCGCAGCGCGCGAGCTCGGCGCCGATGCGACCGCGAGCGCGGACGAGGAGCCCGAGCGGCTGGTGGAGGACCTCACCGACGGGCTCGGCGCGGACGTGGTCATCGAGGCCGTCGGCGTGCCCGAGGCATTCGAGATGTGCACCCGGATGGTTCGCCCGGGCGGGCGGGTCGCCAATATCGGTGTCCACGGCAAGCCCGCCGTCCTCCACCTCGAAGACCTGTGGATCAAGGACGTCACCATCACCACCGGTCTCGTCGACACCCACTCCACCCCCATGCTGCTGCGCATGATGGCCGCCGGTCGCCTCCCCGGGGCCGCGATGGTCACCCACCGCTTCGAGCTGGACCAGATGGAAGAGGCGTACGACGTCTTCTCGCACGCCGGCGAAACCGGCGCCCTCAAGGTCGTACTCGGCGGACCGCAGCACGACACGGTCGCCGTACCGCCCCAGGAGCAGTGAGTGCCGTGAAGAATACGCCGAGCACCCATCCCCAGCAGTCCGGCGAAGTGACCGGACGCACCGACCTGGGCCGCCGCCTGGCGGCCCGCCGCGAAGCCCTTGGTCTGAGCCGCGACGAACTGGGCCGGCGGTGCGGCGCCGACGGGACGTACATCGCCTACCTGGAGGAGCACGCCGCCAGCCCGGCCATCGGCACCCTCGTACGGGTGGCCGACGCACTCGGCCTGACCGTCGACGATCTGACCGGCGCCAGCGCCCACCGTGTCGCCGGCCGATCCACCGCCCGGCGTGACAGTGCGCTCGTGCCGCTGGACGAGACCGAATGCCGACGGCTGCTGGGCACCCACGGCGTGGGCCGCATCGGGGCCTTCACCCCCGAAGGCCCGGCAGTCCTCCCCGTCAACTACCTGATCGCAGGTCCCGACATCGCCTTCCGCACCGCCGCGGAAGCCATCACCGCCAGAGCCGCCGGAACCGAGGTCGCCTTCGAGATCGACAACATCGACGACGTGACCGCCACCGGTTGGAGCGTGCTGGCGGTGGGTGAACTGGCAGCCGTCACCGACCCGGACGAGATTCACCACCTCAACACCACGGCCCGCTCCCAGCCCTGGGCCGGGGGCCCGCGCAGCCACTGGATGAAGCTCACCCCGGCTCGGATCACCGGCCGTCGCGTGGTGCACGACTCATGAACGACCGGGAACAGGGCCGGTGAAGGAATCCACCTCGGGGCCACGGGCGGCACCCTCGACCTCGCCGAGCGCGGCATCGTCGGAGACCGGCACGAACGCATTTCCGCAGGCCAGGAACGGTGGCTCCGCCTCCCCAAGGGCTGACACGGCAGCCACCCCCTGCTCGCGTGGCGGGGCGCTCGCAATGCGCACACTGTGGATGTATCAGCCGTCGGAAGGATGAGCGGAATGGACAGGCAGCAAGAGGCTCCGCGGATCGTGGTGGGCGTCGACGGATCGCCCTCGTCCCAGGCCGCGCTGCGCTGGGCGGTCCGGTACGCAGGGCTGGTGAGCGGGCGAGTAGAGGCGGTCGCAGCGTGGGACCTACCCGGTGCCGCTTCGTGGTCGGCTCCGGCGGTGGACGCCACGTTCGACGAGGAGGAGGCCGAGCGCCGTCTGGTCGAGGAGGTCCGCACGGTTCTCGGTGAGGACAGTGCCTCCTCCGTGCACCAGCGGCTTGTACGCGGCAATCCGGTCGACGTCTTGGTCGATGCGGCAGACGGTGCGGACATGCTGGTCGTGGGCAGCCGCGGTCGAGGCGGCTTCAGCCGAGCCCTGCTCGGTTCGGTGAGCCATCAGACGGCGCTCCACGCGCCATGTCCGATCACCATCGTCCGGGCAGATGTAGACGTCGAACGTTGATGGGCGCTGTGGATCCGGCATAACCTCACGGAATGGTGCAGAGCAAGGCAAGCGACGTCGACGGCTACCTGACTGAGGTTCCTGAGGAACGCAGGGTGGCGCTGACCAAGGTGCGGCAGCTGTGCCGTGAAGAGCTGGTCGGCTTCGACGAGGTCATGGCCTACGGGATGCCCGCATACGAGCGCGACGGCGCCTGTGAGATCGCGTTCGCCAGCCAGAAGCAGTACATCTCCTTCTACCTCATGCGCAGTGACGTTCGTGAAGCGTTCGAGGAACGGCTGGCCGAGCAGGACATGGGCAAAGGCTGCCTGCGGTTCCGCAGGTCGGAGAGCATCGACTTCGACCTGTTGCGGGACCTCCTCAAAGCCACGGCTGTCCGCCCCGGCAAGGTCTGCTGACGCTTCCCCGTCCTCGCGGACCGCACCCGGACCCGTATGCATGCCGCCTTCGCGATGACCTGCCTGCCGGCAGTCATCGCCGGTTTCACCCTCGGGCGTGCCGCCTGGACGGACGGCCACCACGGTCGGCGAGGCCACCTACCGAGCCGGTGACCAGCAGCAGCGGGAGCCGCACCGCAGCACGCTCCCCTCACGGCCTACGACCTTGGATGAGCGGGCGGGTCCCCAGCAGCGGGCTCAGACTGGACCCATGAGCCACGGGCCGGCGATCGAGCTGACCGGACTGACCAAGAGGTACGGACCGGTGGTCGGCGTCGACCGCCTGAGCCTTACGGTGAGGCCAGGCGAGGTGTTCGGCTTCCTCGGGCCGAACGGCGCGGGGAAGACGACCACACTGCGGTGCCTGACCGGCCTACTCCGGCCCAGCGAGGGACGCGTGCGGGTGCTCGGGCTGGACCCGATCGCTGATCACCGCCGGGTGGCCCCGCATCTGGGGTACCTCCCGGGTGAACTGCGCCTGTACCCGGAACTCTCCGGAGCCGAAACGCTCGATCTGCTGGCCGCGCTCCAGGGAGCGCCCGTGCCCCGCCGCGGCGAGCTGTGCGATCGACTGGGGCTAACGCCCGCGATCCTCGCCCGCCCCGTCGGGGGTTACTCACGGGGCATGAAGCAGAAGCTCGGGCTGGTGCAGGCGATGCAACACGACCCGCACCTGGTGGTGCTCGACGAACCGACCGAGGGACTCGACCCGTTGGTCCAGGACACGTTCTTCGCACTGCTGGGCGAGGCGGCCGTCGCCGGACGCACCGTCCTGCTCTCCAGCCACATCCTGCCGGAGGTGCAGCGCACATGCGAGCGGGTGGCGATCATCCGGGACGGGCAGCTGGTGACGGTCCAGAGCGTGGCCGGCCTGCGCGAGGCCCGGGCCAGACGGATCGGGCTGTCCTTCGCAGACGGCCAAGGGGCACGGCCACTGGGCGGTGCGGAACGCTGGAACCCGCGCTGGCAGGGAGACCGGGTGGAGCTGCTCGTACCGCCGAGCGAAGTAGTAGGCGCCCTGCGCACGTTGCTCGGCCTGGCGGTGGCCGACGTCACGGTGGAGGAAGCCGGGCTGGACGAAGCCTTCATGGACCTGTACCGCAACGGCGCCGTGCGGGAGGAGCCGTGAGACGGCAGTGGCCGCTGCTGTGGCTCGCCCTGTACCGGCGACGCCGGATGCTGGCCGCTCTGATGATCGGGATGGTCGTCTTCGAGGCGCTCATCGTGGTGGTCGCCAACGCGATTCCTCTGGGGCCGCTCTTCTCCGCGGGCGGGAAGGGACCGCCCTCTGCCTACCGGGCCTTCAGCGGGTCCAGCGGCGACGTGTCGATCGCCAGCTACCCCGGGCTGCTGGGCGCCGGCCTCACCCACCCGTTCTGGATCGCCATGCAGCTGACCGCCATCGGTTCGCTCGCCGCGGCTGCCGTGGCAGCGGACGTGGAATCCGGGACCGTGGAACTGGTCATGGTGCGTCCCGTCAGCCGTACCCGGCTGCTGGCCGAACGGACCGCCGCACTCGTGCTCGCGGCCCTGGCCCTGAACCTGGCAGCGACCCTCACGGTCGCGGTGGGGGTGGCGCTGTCACCGGACATCCACCGTGCGGTGCCGCTCGGCGGAGTCTTCGCCGCCGGGGTCATGGGCCTCGGCTTTGCCCTGTGCCTGATCGGGCCGGCGATGGCCGTGTCGGCAGCGGGACGACGGCGAGCCCAAGTGATCGGCGCGACCATCGCCATCGGAGCCGTGGGATTCGCCGTCAACTTCATCGCATTGGCATGGTCTCCCGCAGCACCGCTGAGGTTCCTCAGCCCGTTCCACTACTACGCCCCGGGCGATGCGCTGGCCGAAGGCGGCGTGCTCTGGCCCCAGCTCGGGATTCTGCTCGGAACGGGAGTGCTGGGCATCCTGATGGCCCACCTGGTGCTCCAACGCCGAGACCTCGCGCCCTGAGCCCGAGTCGCCCTCGGGTGTCCACGCGCCTTCCGTCGGCTTCTACTCCCGGATTTCCAGTACCTCGGTCACCGGGCGGCGGGGCGTGTCGGGGCCTGCGGGGCCGTAGCCGAGGCGGAAGACCATCTGTACGTGTCCCATGGCCGCGACCGGGTCGCGCACCGTCCACCGCAGCTCCGGCCATTCCAGGGGATGGGACGTCATCGACGTGGCAAGGCCGTCTGCGGTGGCCTGCAGAAGGACGCGCTCCATTGCCTGGCCTGCGCGCAGCCAGTCGACTCGCGTGTCCCCCGAGGTGCTCAGCAGAGCCAGCTGTGGCCGCTTCTCGAACACAGCCCAGCCACGATCCGGGATCGGATTGGCCCAACCGAAGTCGCGTACGGGGGTGGGGCCGCCGGAAGCCTTCGGTCCGAATGCGGCGACGGGAATGCCGTCGGGGCGCGTGCCTGTAGGGCTCTGCATGGGGGAGGTAGGGGAGGTCCAGGCCGCGGTCTCCGCTTGGACGAGCGGATCGATCTCCTCGCGGTGTTCTGCGTCCCGTACGAGCCCGAGCACGGTGTCGATGTGCCAGGTGTCCGGGACGGTCAGCCGGCAGCCCTCCAAGTGGGCCGCGGCCCACAGACCGTCCAGCAGTGCGGTCGGTACCGGCTCCTCACTGAAGGGGTACCGGCTTGTGTGCCGACGCCGGACGGCGTCGTGCAGGGAGGCCGGCTCGCGGTCCACGTCCGTGGTTTCGTCGATGGTCACCGTGGCGAGCAGCCATGGTTCGGCGTCGTCGGGCAAGAGCTGCACGCGGACCGGGAGACCGGCCCAGGCCGCGGACACGCGCAGGTTGAACAGCGCCGCGGCGCAACCGAGGTGGAGGCCGCGGTGATGCGGGTCCGTTCGGGTCATGGCGCGTTCCGGGTCGCCGTACAGGGCGAAGGTGGCGCTGCCGACATGGAACACGAACTTCCATGGCTGGGCGTTGTGCATGGACGGGGCTGTAACGGCGTCGCCGACGAGCCGAATGACGGTATCGGGGTCGGGGTGTGTTGCGGTCATGGGACTGGTCCTGTCTGTGCGGCCTCAGTCGTGCGCCACGACGGCGACCGGTGGGGCCCGATGGTCGGCTGCTTTCAGGCTCTGCCTCCTGCCGGGTCCCTGGAAAGGACCGAGCGGCCCAACCTGGGACCGATCGGCCCTCCCTGCCCGCTCAGCTCCGTTCGGCCTCGGCGCAGGCGAGTCTGTTGTCGACGTCGACGACCCGTCGGCGGAGCAGGTCGGCTTCGGAGACGACGCCGACCGGGTGCCCGGCGAGAAGCGGGCGGACTCTTTCCGCCCCTTGCTGCGTGCCTCGCATGGCCGTTCACCCGTTCCGCTCCTTCAGCCGTGGGCGATGACAGCCACGGGGGCTGCTGCATGGTGCAGGACCGCGTGGGCGACCGAGCCGAGGTGCACGCCGAGGGGGGAACGGCGCACATGACGTCCCACGACGACGAGTCCCGCGCCCTGCGAGGCCCGGACGAGATGCTCGCCCGCCGATCCCATGAACACGTTGTGGCTGACGTTCACGTCGGGGAACTTGTGGTGCCAGGGCAGCAGCATGTCGTCCACCATGCGTGTGACGCTCCTGCCGATGTCCCGTTCGTTGTCCGGGTCGTCGGCGACGCGCACGAGGACGACCGGGGTGTCGGTCGCGACCACGGTGGCCGTCGCCACCGAGCCGACGATGAAACCGACCAGGCCGCCCAGGCCACGCGATCCCAGGACCAGCAGCCCGGCGTCGGCGGCCTCGGCCGCGAGGGCGGCTGCCGGCCGGGCCGTCAGGCAGCGGGTCGTGATCTCCAGGTTCGGGTGGCGCCCGTGCAGCTCCTGCGCGGCTTCGGTCAGGGCCTGGTCCGCCCAGCGGTCCACGTCCTGGCGGCCCAGGCCGGGGAACACCGGGTCCAGGGGCCAGTCGACGGCGTGCACGAGCCGCAGCGGCACCTGGCGCAGGACAGCCTCCTGCGCCGCCCAGCGCGCCGCTGCCCGGCTCTCCGGGGAGCCATCGACTCCGACAGTCACGTGGCTCTTCATGGCTGCGATTCCCTTCGTGCGGTCCGGTGCTCATCACCACGGCATGGCATGCCGGGCCTGGTCCGCATGAGTGGTTGACGTGTCGTCGGTGCGGGCGGTGACACGCGATGCCACCGCGACGACCCCGTCGAGTTGCTCGACGAGGCTGAGGAGTGCAGGGAGCTGGCTCCGGAGCTCGACATGGCCGTCCAGGGCGACGATGCCGTCCACCACGTGGACGTCGACGTCACCGGTCGGCACACCGAGCACCTCGGTGAGTACCTCGCCGGTGACACGTCGGCGTATCTCGGAGTCCGGGCGCAGGAACATGCGGAGCAGGTCACGGCGGGTGACGATGCCGACGAGCCGGTCCTCCACGTCCACGACGGGGAGGCGTTCGATGCCACGGCGGGTCATCAGCCGGGCGGCGTCGGCCACTGTCTCTTCGGCGCGGACGGTGACCGCGGGCGCGGACATGACGTCGACCGCGGTGGGGGCCCACACCTCTGTGCCGTTCTGCCAGGGGGTATCGGGGCCTTGGCCCGCGCGGGCCAGCAGGTCCGTCTGCGACACGACTCCCACCACGCGGTCCTCGTCGTCCAGGACAGGAACTCCGGAGATGTCGTACTGCACGAGCAGCTTCGCGACGTCCTTGAACGCGGTGCTCGGGGCTACGGAGACGACCTCGTCGGTCATCAGGTCCGCCACCTTGATGTGCTTCATGAGGCCCTCCTGCTCCGCCGTGTCACGCGAGGCTGATGTCCGTTGTCGGGTGTGCACCAACCATCCGTCAGCGCCTGCCCGCGATCGAGGGCCGAACGGTCCCGTCTGCGGTCCCGGGCGGCCCTCTTCCCGAAGCGTCGACGGTGCCAGCGTGAGAGGTGTCCTCCATCGGCTTCTCGGTTGGGAGGGATCGTGGAAGGCACATTCCGTACGCCGGACACCAGCTCGGTCGTCGTCGGCGTGGACGGCTCGCAGCCAGCGCGCGTCGCTGCCCTGTGGGCGGCCAAGGAGGCCGTACGCCGTGACCGCCCCCTGCACATCGTCTACGGCGCCGACACCGACGGCAGGGCCCTGTATCTGTCGGCGGAGACCATCGAACGGGTCCGTGTCAACGGTCGGGCGCTCCTGGACGACACGGCGAAGGCCGTGTCGGCCGAGTACCCCGGCCTGAACGTGACCACCGAATTCAGCCGCGCGAACGCCGTCAACACCCTGCACCGGGCCTGCGGGCTCCACGGCACGGTGGTGGTCGGCAACCGCGGCCTGGGCGGGTTCAACTCCCTCATGCTCGGCTCGGTCGGGCTGGGCACTGCGGCCATCGCCATGACCCCCGTCATCGTCGTCCGAGGCATCGACGGGACCGAGGAGACCGGCACCGTCCTCGCAGCGGTCCGCGACGAGCACGACCTCCTGATCGCCCGGTACGCCGCCCAGGAGGCCGAGCTGCACAAGGCTTCGTTGCGGTTGCTGCACGTGTGGAACGTGCTCCAGTCCGTCGGTGAGGTGGTCAGCATGCTCGACGGCGTCGACGAGATCGCCACCGGGCACGAAGAGACCCTGCGGGCCGTCACGGACGTGATCCGCGGCGAGTTCCCCGACCTGGACGTGCAGGCCGATGCGGAGAAGAGCATCTCCGTGGCCGGCGTCCTGGTCGAGGCGTCCCAACACGCAGACCTGCTCGTCATGGGCGGCCACCGGGTCCCAGAGCCCCTCGGACTCACACCCAACCTGGGCAAGGCCACGCACAGCCTGCTGCACCACGCCCACTGCCCCGTCCTCCTCATCCCTCGGACCGGCAGCGACTTCGGGAGCCAGTCATGACCAGCCACCAGACAGGGAGCCATGACATCGTCGTGGGCATCGACCCGGACAGGGACTGGCACCTTGCCCTGGCCTGGGCCGCCGACGAGGCACAACGGCGCCGGCTCCCGCTGCGCCTGGTGCTCGCGGTACCGCCGCAGCACGACACCCATCACGTCGACGACACCCCCGGCCAGTCAGCCCTGCGGCAAGCCGGATCCGACAGGCTCGAACAGGCATGCGCCTGGGTGCGTGACCGCCACTCCGAGGTGAGCGTCACCGGTGATCTCCTCGGCGGCTTCCCCGCCCCCGTCCTGGGCGGCGCGGCGCGAGAAGCCCGCATGATCGTCCTCGGCTCCCGGCACCTGAGCCGCACCGCCGAGTTCTTCAGCGCCGGCTCACTCGTGGTCCCCGTCACCGCCCAGGCCCGTTGCCCGGTCGTCGTCGTGGGCGACGCCGAGCACATCAGCCAGCAGCCGCCCTACGTCGTCGCGGGGATCGACGGCAGCGGCCCCGCCACTGCCGCGCTGGCCTTCGCCTTCGACGAGGCCGACCTTCGGGGGGCCGTGCTGCGGGTCGTCTGCGTATGGCAGCGCCCGCTCATCATGCTCGACGACGAGGATGTGGCGCTGCGGGCGCAGCGCACTCTGCTCTCCGAGGCCACCGCCGGCCTGTCCGAGAAGTACCCGGACGTGCATGTGACGCACGAGGTCCTCACCGGCCACCCCGTCGAGGAACTGGCCCGGGCCGCCGAGCACGCGCTGTCCGTCGTCGTGGGCCGCCGCGGCCTCGGCGGATACACCGGCATGCGGATCGGATCCGTGGTCCATGGCCTGCTGCACCGTGCGCACTGCCCCGTGATCACCGTCCCCACCGGATGAGTCCGCCGGAAACCGGTACGCCGCGACACGAGCAGACGCCGTACGGGGCAATGGCCCGCTGAGCGGAAAGGCCGGGCCCTCCGGCCGGAGATACCGTGGAAACGATGGCCATCTCGCCATCACTTCCGGCCGGAGGTGGGGATGAGCGCAGGCGAGCGGCCTACCCGGAGCGGTGTTCCCCGGCTGCGGCTCGACGAACTGCTGGACGAGCTGCAGGTACGGATCGACGAGGTCAGGGGCACTCGGGACCGGCTGAACGGTCTGCTCGAAGCCGTCATGTCCGTGGGCCGGGAACTCGACCTGCCGCAGGTGCTGCACGGCATCGTCGAGGCCGCCGTGGTGCTCGTGGACGCCGAGTACGGGGCCCTCGGGGTCATCGGGACGGACAAGAAGCTGGCCGAGTTCCTTCCCGTCGGCATCAGTGACGAACTGCGCCGGCAGATCGGGGACCTGCCCTCCGGCCACGGCATCCTCGGCGAGCTGATCCGCCACCCCGAGCCGCTGCGGCTGTCGGAGCTGTCCGAGCACCCTGCCTCGTACGGGTTCCCGGCCCACCACCCGCCGATGCACTCCTTCCTCGGTGTCCCCATCCGGATCCGCGAGACGGTCTTCGGCAACCTCTATCTGACCGAGAAGCGCGGCGGAATCGAGTTCGACGCCGAGGACGAGGCGGTCCTGTCGACCCTCGCGGTGGCGGCCGGCATCGCCATCGAGAACGCCAGGCTCTTCGAGGGTCTCCGGCTGCGCCAGCGCTGGCTGGAGGCCAGCTCTGACATCACCAGCGCCCTGCTCTCCGGAGCGCCCGAGGACGAGGTCCTCGAGGGCATGCTGGAGCGCGCCAAGGACATCACCGCCGCCGACATGGGCGTCTGCTACCTGCTGGGCCCCGCCGGTGAACTGCGGGGCTCCCTCGCCCTCGGGGAAGGGGCAGAGGCGCACCGCGGGATCGTCCTGCCCAGCACCCGGGGCACTCTCGCCGAGGCCGCGCTGGCTCGCGACGGCCTCATCACGGTCCCCGACGTGGCCACCGACGAACGCATCACCGTCCAACCCGAGAGGTGGACCGGCTTCGGCCCGGCCGTGGCCGTCACCGTCGGGACCAAGGAAAAGCTCAGCGGCGTCCTGCTGCTCGCCCGGCGGCACGGCCGCCCCGGGTTCGCCACCGCGGAGATCGCCGCGCTGCCGGGGTTCGCCGGCCAGGCCGCCCTCGCACTGGAGCTGGCCGACCGGCGCCGCGACGCCGAGCAGATGAGCCTGCTGGAGGACCACGACCGCATCGCCCGCGACCTGCACGACCTGGCCATCCAGCGGCTCTTCGCCACCGGCATGACCCTCCAGAGCGCCCAGCGCTTCGTGGACCACCCCGAGGCGTCCGAACGGCTCACCCGCGCGGTGGACGACCTGGACGCCACCATCAAGATCATCCGATCCACCATCTTCGGACTCCGCGAGCACGAGACCCCCGGTCAGGCATCCAAGCTGCGCTCCCGCCTGGTCCAGGCCATGGACGAGGCCGCGGCAGCCCTCGGTTTCGCCCCGGCTCTGCGGATGGAGGGACTGATCGACACCGATGTACCGCCGGCCGTCGCGGATGAGGCCCTCGCCGTCGTGGGGGAAGCCCTCACCAACGTCGCCCGCCATGCCAAGGCCACGCGGGCGGAGGTCTCGATCGCCGCAGCCGCCGGAAACCTGACCATTACCGTGACCGACAACGGCGTTGGCCTGCCCGAGAGCGGTCAGCGCAGCGGACTGCTCAATCTGGCAGAACGTGCCGAAAGGCTGGGCGGCCGGATGGAGGTCGCAGCGCGGGGCGACGGAAGGGGAGGCACTCGCCTGGAGTGGCAGGTACCCCTGGCTCCACCATCGCGGTGACCGTCACCGTCGTCGCTACTGCTTCGCCGTCCCGGTGTCGTGCTCGTGCACCTGCGCGGCGATCACGGCCGCCTGGACCCGCCGCTCCACGCCGAGCTTCCCCAGCAGCCGCGAGATGTGGTTCTTGACCGTCTTCTCGGACAGGTAGAGCTGCTTCGCGATCTGCCGGTTGGTGAGGCCGTCGCCAATGAGTTCCAGGACGGCCCGCTCGCGTTCGGACAGAGCAGCCAGCCGGGCGTCCTCCGGTTCCTTGGCGGCCTCAGGCTCCCGCAGGGAGTGCATCAGACGGGCGGTGGTGGCCGGGTCCAGCATGGACTGCCCGGTCGCCACCGTCCGTACGGCGGAGACCAGGTCGGAGCCCTTGATCTGCTTCAGCACGTACCCGGCGGCACCCGCCATGATCGCGTCCAGCAGTGCGTCCTCGTCATCGAAGGACGTCAGCATCAGACAGGCCAGACCGGGCATGCGCGAGCGCAGCTCGCGGCAGACGGTGATGCCGTCACTGTCGGGCAGCCGTACGTCGAGCACGGCCACGTCCGGGCGCAGCGCCGGCCCGCGGGCCAGCGCCTGCTCAGCTGTGCCCGCCTCGCCCACGACGGTGATGTCCGGCTCGGCGTCCAGGAGGTCTCGGAGCCCGCGCCGGACCACTTCGTGGTCATCCAGGAGGAACACCTTGATCGGTGCCCCGGCGGAGGCGTTCGGATCATCGGACATGATCGCCCCTGGTTCGGTCCCTATGACGCATTTACATCCGAATTGTCTCAGGGAGGCCTGCAGCGCACCCCATGGCCGTGTAGCGGGATGCGGGCATGACGGCTCCTCCGGCGTACGGACGATCAGAGGAAGCTGCCGCTCCCGTAGGGCGCGTACAGGTCGAGAAGGCGCACGCGGGCGGCCTGCAGCCGGTTGGCGAGGACCTGCCCGACCCAGTGGCCCAGGGCGGAGCCGAAGGCGGCGTCGGCGTCCATCAGCGCCCGCACGCGCTCCGCGTCGAACTCGTACGCGCGAACGGGCGTCATCGCCTCGGCACCCAGACGCCAGGAGTACGGCTTGAAGAGCCACGAGCAGCCGACCAGCTGGCCGGCGCCGAGGCTCTCGATCACGGCGGCGCGCCGCCCGGGCACATGGACGTCCAAGGTCACGGTGCCTGACCGGACGATCCAGAACCGGTCGGCGTGGCCGCCCTCGCGGAAGAGACGCGTCCCTTCCTCGAAGTTGACCTCTTGTGCCAGTTCCATCAGACGGGAGCGGCAGTCGGCGGGCAGTGCCTCGGAGATACGGGTGGGTGACGGGGTGCTCATGGACGGCCTCCTGTTCGAGTCCGTCTTCAGTCTTGGCCTTCCCGACGGTCCCGAGCATGGGCCCTGTGGTCCCGTCCAGGGGCCGATCGGCCCATGTCCGAGATCGGCGCACGCGGAGATCCTGGCAGCAGACGGCCCATTCACGGCCTTCGCCCCTGTCCGACTGGCAGGCGCACGACGTACGGGAACGGGCACGGGCACGGGCACGGCGTGGGAACCGGGGTGTCCGCCTCCCTCACCACGCCGTTCGTCCGCATCGCGGCCTGCTCGCTCGACGAAGGACGCCCCCGATGAAAAGCCACCCGGCCGGTGCGACCAGCAGTTCGCCTCCCGTCAGCGTGCCGGGACGGCAGATGGAAGAGCTCAGCGCCGACGAGGCGCTGCACCTGCTCGCCACCGCCGAACTGGGCCGGATCGTCTTCACCCACCACGCACTGCCCGCCGTACGCCCGGTCAACCACGTTCTCGATCGCGGCGACATCATCGTCCGTGTCCAGGACGGATCGACGCTGACTGCCCTGCTCGCGCCCCAGCAAGGCTCAGGCGTGGTCGTCGCCTACGAGGCCGACGACATCGATCCGGGTGAACACCTGGGTTGGAGCGTGGTCGCCACCGGCTACGCCACCGCTGTCACCGACCCCGACGAGATCGAGCGGTACGTGCGCCTTCTGCAGCCCTGGGCCGCGGGCAGCGCATCGGGAGCGATCCGGATCCGACCCGACCTGGTCACCGGCTTCCGCTTGCGCGAGGGCGGCCCGTAGCGGCGCCCGTTCGCGCGCTTCACCTCCACGCGGCCCTCCGCAGGTCACGATGGTGCGGCACACGCCCGCAGGAGTTCCGGAGGTGCCATGCCGAAGCGCGGATGGACCGTGGCGGTCCCGTCTGCTTTCCACGGCTACCGTGGTGCCTGGCTCCGGGGTGACGTGCTGGCCGGCATCACGGTCGCCGCCTATCTCGTACCGCAGGTCATGGCGTATGCCGGCGTTGCCGGCCTGCCGCCGGTCGTCGGTCTCTGGGCCGCCCTCCCGGCCATGATCCTCTACGCCCTGAGCGGCACCTCCCGCCTGCTGTCCGTCGGACCGGAGTCGACCACCGCCCTCATGACCGCCGTGGCCGTCGGACCGCTGGCGGCCGGCGACCCCGCGCGGTACGCGGTGCTCTCGGCGGCCCTGGCCGTCGTGGTCGGCCTGCTCTGCCTCGTCGCGTGGGCCGTCAGGCTGGGCTTCCTCGCAGATCTCCTCTCCCGGCCGGTTCTCGTCGGCTACATGGCCGGGGTCGCCCTGATCATGATCGTGGACCAACTCCCCCGCCTGACCGGGACCAGTGGCAGCGGATCGGGCTTCTTCCCCCAGCTGTTCTCCTTCCTCCGCCACCTCGGTGACGTGCACTGGCCCACGGCCGTGCTTGCCGCCGGATGCCTCGCCCTTCTGTTCCTTCTTCCCCTGGTGTGGCGCCCGCTGCCCGGGCCCCTCGTCGTCCTGGCGCTCGCCACCGCCGTGGTGGCGGGCTTCGCCCTCGATGAGAACCACGGCATCGACGTCATCGGAGCAGTCCCGACCGGCCTTCCGGGCTTCGCCCTGCCCGATCCGTCGGACTACGCCGACCTGGTCCTGCCGGCCGTCGGAGTGCTCCTCGTCGGGTATTCGGACGTGATCCTGACCGCGCGTGCCTTCGCCCGCCACGACGATCCGCACCCCTTGGCAGCCAACCGCGAGCTGCTGGCGCTCGGCGCGTCCAACATCGGCGCCGGCGTCCTGCACGGCTTTCCCGTCAGCAGCAGCGCCAGCCGCACCGCCCTCGCCGACTCCGCCGGCGCCCGCACCCAGGGGTACTCCCTCGTCGGCGCCGTCTGCGTGGCCGCCGTCCTGCTCTTCCTGGGCCCGCTGCTGGCCCACACCCCGTCCGCCGCCCTCGGCGCGATCGTCGTCTACGCCGCCGTCCGCCTGATCGAGGTGGGCGAGTTCCGCAGGCTGGCAGCCTTCCGCCGCCGCGAGTTCCTGCTCGCCCTCGGCTGCGGACTCGGCGTCCTCGCCCTCGGGATCCTGTACGGCGTGCTCCTCGCCGTGGCGCTGTCCGTCGCCGAACTCCTCGCCAGGGTTGCCCGGCCGCACGATGCGGTCGAGGGCATGGTGCCCGGTCTGGCCGGCATGCACGACGTCGACGACTATCCGAGCGCGCGCACCATTCCCGGTCTCCTCATCTACCGCTACGACTCACCGTTGTTCTTCGCCAACGCCGAGGACTTCCGCCGCCGGGCGCTGGCCTCGGTGGCGGTTCAGGACGAACCGGTGCACTGGTTCGTCCTGAACACCGAAGCCAACGTCGAGGTCGACATCACGGCCCTCGACGCCGTCGAGGCTCTGCGCGCCGAACTCGCCGAACTGGACATCGTGTTCGCGCTCGCCCGAGTCAAGCAGGATCTGCGCCGCCCCCTCGACGCCTATGGGCTGACAGCGAAGATCGGCCCGGAGCGCATCTTCCCCACGCTCCCCACCGCCGTTGCCGCCTACCGGGACTGGCAACGCGCCACAGGTAAGCCGTCGTAGAGCAGTTCGGTCAGCCCGGTCAGCGGCGGACGCGGGGCATGCCCAGGCCGATCCAGGAGATGATTTCGCGCTGGATCTCGTTGTTGCCGCCGCCGAAGGTGAAGATGACCGCGCTCCGGTAGCCGCGTTCGAGTTCGCCGTGGAGGACGGCGCCGGCCGAGCCGTCCTTCAGGGGGCCGGCCGCGCCGACGATTTCCATCAGCCAGGCGTACGCATCACGGCGGGCCTCGGAGCCGTAGACCTTGACGGCAGAGGCGTCCTGCGGGGTGAGGGTGCCGTCCTGGACGGCGTTCACCATCTGCCAGTTGAGCAGCTTCATGGCGTCGAGCCGGGTGTGGGTGCGCGCGAGGCGGCCACGGACCCAGCCGAGGTCGATGACGCGGCGGCCGTCGGCGAGCTTGGTTTCGGCGGCCCAGCGCTGGACGTCGTGCAGGGCGCGGATCGCCATGGTGCCGTGGGCGGCCAGGGTGACCCGCTCGTGGTTGAGCTGGTTGGTGATGAGCCGCCAGCCCTTGTTCTCCGGGCCGACGCGGCGGCTCGCCGGGACGCGGATGTTCTCGTAGTAGCTGGCGGTGGTGTCGTGTGAGGCGAGGGTGTTGATGAGGGTGCAGGAGTAGCCCGGGTCGGAGGTGGGGACCAGGAGCATGGTGATGCCCTTGTGGGCGAGTGCATCGGGGTCGGTGCGGACAGCCAGCCAGACCCAGTCGGCGGTGTCGCCGTTGGTGGTCCAGATCTTCTGGCCGTTGACGACGTAGGTGCCGGTCTCCTCGTCGCCCTCGCGGACTGCCTTGCACTTGAGGGCGGCGAGGTCGGTGCCGGCGTCGGGCTCGCTGTAGCCGATGGCGAAGTCGATCTCGCCGGCGAGGATGCGGGGCAGGAAGTAGGCCTTCTGCTCCTCGGTGCCGAACTGCATGATCGTGGGGCCCACGGTGTTGAGCGCCATCAGCGGCAGCGGTACGACGGCCTGCGCGGCCTCGTCGAAGAAGATGAACTGGTCCATCGGGGACATCCCGCGCCCGCCGTACTCCTTCGGCCACCCGACGCCGAGCCACCCGTCGGCGCCGAGCTGCCGGATGGTCTCCCGGTAGAACCGCTTCTGCGCTGCCGGGTCCTCGTACCGCTCGTAGACGTCGTCGGGCACGAGCTCGGCGAAATAGGCACGCAGCTCGGCGCGCAACTGCTGCTGCTCAGGCGTGTATTCGAGGTGCACGGCCCCTCCGTAAGGCTGGCTGCGGTGCTGCGGTGGCGGCGCACAGAGTAGAACCTGTTCCAAGAATGCGGAAGGGTCGGGGCGGTGCGTCAGGGGGGATGGGCGTGTCCGACGGTGTCGTACCAGAGCCTGCGGACCGCCAGCGAGGGCGGTTCGGGGGTGTCGGGGGACTCGAAGGCAAGGTGGTCGTCGAGGCGGCGCACCAGCATCGGGAGGGCCCCGCCGAGGTGGGAGGCGAGGATCCGCATACGGGGGTACCGGCTCGGGAGGCCGGCCAGCACCAGGTGCATGACGGCGACGGTGTCCTCCACCGGCGCCCCGACCATCCAGGTCATCCGGTGCCCGGTGATCAGCGGCGAGGCCGCGCCCTCGCCCTGGGGGTGGATGTACAGGACACCGCCGCGCCGGTCGAGCTCCTCGTACAGCGGGTGGAATACGGGATCGGCCAGGGTCCGGCCGCATACGGTCGTGGTGACGGCGGCGCCGGGCATGCCGAGCTCGTCCATGGCCCGGCCGAGCTCCCGCAGGGCCGCGTCGGTGTGCGGCAGCGGCAGGGCGGCAAAGGCCCGGAACCGGTCCGGCCTGTCGGCGACGAGGCGGGCGTACGCGTCGTTCGCGTCCCGGGCCAGGGCGACGGCCTGGGCTTCGTCGGTGAAGTGCGGCGACTGCGGCGGCACGGAGAGCACCTGGAGGTCGATCCCGGCCCGGTCCAGCACGGCGAAGCGGTGGCCGAGGTCGGCTTCCGTGGCGTCCGCCCACAGGTCGCGCTGGGTGGCCGTGTCGGTCTTGCCCAGACGCTCCAGCCGGTCGAGGTAGTCCTTCGTCCACAGGTGGGCGTGTACGTCGATGCGCATGCGGGTCGCGCCTCCTTGCCGCGGTCCCCTACTTGCATGGAACGCCTTCCCGGGGCACGGCGCGACTCGGGCCTTCGGCCGCCGGCCGGTCAGGTCAGGTCAGCAGGTACAGGACGTCGAACCAGACGAGGTCGCGCTCCTCGTGCAGGAAGAACCGGCCGTCGGCCTGGTCGTTGGTGCCCGAGCTGTCGTCGGGGGTGGCCAGGATTCGTGCGTCGTAGGCGGCGCTCGCGCGCCAGCCCTCCCGGGCGGGCAGGTGCGGTGCGAGTGGCGCGGGTATGTCGGCGGGCAGGGCGGCCGGTTCGAAGCGGTCGCCGGGCGGGGCGCTCCGCAGGATGTCCGCCACCGCCCCCTTCGGCAGCCGTGCCACACCGACCATCCGGATGCGCGAGTCCTGGCCGGGGATCGTCTGCCGCTTTCCGGATTCGTCGATGTCGTAGCCGAGCCAGTGCGGATCGGACATCTCCCCCACGGCTGCGAACCGCTTGCGCAGCGGCTCGACACCGGTCTCGACCTTCAGGTGGTCCTCGATCACCGGGGAGGAGCAGCCGGCCGCTCCCGGCAGCATCAGCAGCGCGGAGCCGCCCAGCAGGGCGAGGAAGCTCCGTCGGTTGGTGGAGGTGCGGCCTGACAGGTCGGCCATCCTCGCCGCCCCCTTCCCGGTTCGCGTCAGTTCAGCGCCGAGATCATAGCCGCGGCGGTCGCCGTCATCGCCGTACGGGCGGCCGTCAGGTAGGGGCGGGGGTCCGCCGGGGTCAGGTGGGTGCGGATGGCCTCGGTCATGGCCACGTTGAGGGCGGTGCCGATGTTGACCTTGCGGATGCCGCCGGCCACTGCGGCGGCGAGCTCGGAGTCCGGCAGCCCGGAGGAGCCGTGCAGGACGAGTGGGACGTCCACCGCCTTGGTCAGCCGGGCCAGCAGGATGTGGTCGAGGGCGGCCGTACGGCTCGTCATCGCATGGGTGCTGCCGATGGCCACGGCCAGCGCGTCCACCCCCGAGTCCGCGACGAAGCGGCGCGCTTCGTCCGGGTCGGTACGGGCGCCGGGCGCGTGCGGGTCCAGGGGCGCGGCACCGTTCTTGCCGCCGACCTCACCCAGCTCGGCTTCGATCCACAGCCCGTTGGCGTGCGCCCAGTCCGCGGCGGACCGGGTGGTCTCCAGGTTTTCGGCGTACGGCAGGTGGGCCGCGTCGTACATCACCGAGCCGAAGCCTGCGTCGGCGGCCTGGCGCAGCAGTTCGGGGCTCTTGACGTGGTCCAGGTGCAGGCCGACGGGGACGGCGGCGGCTTCGGCGCAGGCGCCCGCGGCGAGGGCGATGGGCAGCAGCCGGCCGTCGCGGAACCGGACCGCGTTCTCGCTGAGTTGGAGGACCACTGGTTTGCCGGTCTGTTCGGCTCCGGCGATCACGGCCTCGGCGTGCTCCAGGGTGATGATGTTGAAGGCGGCGACGGCCCGGCCGGCGGCGGCTGCCGCCAGGACCAGCTCTCCGGTGGCGGCCAGGGTCATCGGACCGCCTCCTCTTCGGCGGTGAGGACGACGGACCGGGTGAGGTGGCGCGGCCGGTCCGGATCCAGTTCCTGCCGGTCGGCGACGGCCAGCGCGAGCCGGTGCACCCGGACCAGCTCGGCGAGCGGGTCGAGCCGGCCGGCCACCCACTGGGCGCCGGTGGCGGTCACCTGTTCGGCCAGGCCGTTGGGGGCCTCGTCCAGCGACCAGGTGAGGGTGCCGGGGCCGGAGACGCTGATGGGCCCGTGCCGGTACTCCATGGCCGGGTACGACTCGGCCCAGGAGAGGGAGGCCTCGCGCATCTTGAGGGCCGCCTCGTGGGCGAGGCCGACGCTCCAGCCGCGCCCGAGGAAGGTGAACTGGCTGGAGGTGGTGAGGTGTTCGGGGAGCGGTTCGGCGAGGGCCGCGCGCCCGTCGGCGACTGCGGCGGGGGTGTGGCGGCCGACGTGGGCCCTGAGGAGGGTGAGTGCGGTGGTGGCGAACCGGGTCTGTACGACGGACTGTTCGTCGGCGAAGTCGAGGACGACGAGCTCGTCGGCGAGGCTCATCACGGGGGTCGCCGGATCGCCGATGACGGCGGTGGTGCGGATTCCGGCATCGCGGAGGGCGGCCAGCAGGTCCAGCACTTCGGTGGTGGTGCCGGAGCGGGTGAGGGCGACGACCCGGTCGTAGGGGCGGTGGAGGGGGAACTCCGAGGCGGCGAACGCGTCCGTCTCGCCCTGTCCGGCGCCCTCGCGGAGGGCGGCGGCGGCCTGCGCCATGTAGTACGAGGTCCCGCAGCCGACGAACGCGGCCCGCTCCCCCGGCCGCGGGAGCACTGCCCGGTGGGCGGGGGCGAGTTCGGCGGCCCGTTCCCAGCAGTTCGGTTGTGTGCTCAGCTCGTACGCGACATGACTCATGCCGGCTCCCTGGAGTCCGTACTTGCGCTTTGCGCTTTCCTGCAAGGTATAGCTCTGTTTCAATCAACTTCAAGCATTTGAGAGGGGTACTCGTTCATGTCCCGGGAGACGCGCTGGCAGGCGTTGCTGGAGTTGCTGGTGGAGCGGGGACGGCTGGAGGTCGAGGGGGCGGCCGAGGCACTGGGCGTGTCGGCGGCGACGATCCGTCGCGACTTCGACCAGCTGGCGGAGCAGCAGCTGCTGGTCCGTACCCGCGGCGGCGCCGTACAGCACGGAGTGTCGTACGAACTTCCGCTCCGCTACCGGACCACGCGCCGGGCCGCCGAGAAGCGGCGGATCGCCGAGGCGGTGGCGGAGCTGATCGCGCCGGGTGAGGTGGTGGGGCTGACGGGTGGGACGACGACTACGGAAATCGCCCGCGCGTTGGCGGGGCGGGCGGACCTTTCGGGGGGTGTGGGTGGCTCCCCTGTGCTTACGGTGGTGACCAATGCGCTGAACATTGCGTCCGAGCTGGCGATCCGGCCTCAGTTCAAGATCGTGGTGACGGGCGGGGTGGCCCGTCCTCAGTCCTACGAACTGACCGGGCCGCTGGCGGATGCCGTCCTGGGGCAGATCACCCTGGACACGGCGATCCTGGGCGTGGACGGCTTCGACCCGGCGGATGGCATCTCCACCCGCCAGGAGGAGGAAGCGTCGATCAACCGACTGCTGTGCGAACGCGCACGCCGCGTGGTGGTCGCCACGGACTCCACCAAGCTGGGCGTCCGCGCCTTCGCCCGCATCTGCCCGACGGAGGCGGTGGACGTCCTGGTGACGGACGCGGGGCTGTCGGCGGGGGCTGCTGTTGGCTTCGAGCGGGCGGGGGTGGAAGTGCGGCGGGTGTAGGGGGGTACCTGTTGGGCGGGGTCAGGTGGTGGGCGGGGGCTGCCCGTCAGTCCCAGTGTCGTTCCGGTGCGGCCGTCGGCGTCAAGGGCGCTCCTTCGTCGCGTCGCTTCGCGATTCCGCTGCGCTCCACCCTTGACCCCGCCGTCCGCCCCGGAAAGACAAAGACTGTCGGGAAGCCCCCGGAGGGAGGGCCGGCATGGGGAACGTGTCCCAGATACGGGCCCGCGAGGGTGGCGGCTGCCGCCCGACCGGCCGCCCTGTCGGGCGGAGAGCTCCGTTTCCTCGAAGCCTGGGCCCGTTTGGCCGGGCGGAACCCCCTGGCGCAGTAGATCGCTACGTGCTCCGGCTGGTTTGGCGGCCTTCGGCCGTCTGTGGCCGGTCGCACGTCACGGGAGTGTCCAGAACTGGGTTGTGACCAGGTAGAAGAGGATGGTCCAGAACACCATGGCCACAGCGACGATGGCGAGGCCGACCAGGTTGGTTCTTGTCGGCGGTTCGTCCGGGGACGGCCGTAGCCAGCGCTTGAGCAACCGGTTCACGTAGTAGGGCATCGTGAGGAAGCTCATGGCGAAGCTCGACAGCAGGTTGCCCACGAGCAGTCCGAGCCAGAGCGGCATCTTCAGGGGTGAGAGGGCGAGCGTCAGGAACACGACGGTCGGGTACAGGCCGACCCAGACCGCGATGGAGGTCTTGGTCTCCGAAGGCGGTGGTGCTTCCTTGCCGTTCTCCTCGAAGGCGAACCAGCTGCCGAACGAGTTGTCGATCGTGCGCAGTTTGTAGTCGCTGAACTTCTTGCCCTCGGCGAGAACCTCCTGCCGACGGTCCGAGGTCAGCCATGCATCGAGGTGGTCGGCGCTGTCGAACCGGTACAGGGTCGTCCATTCGTCCTGGAGGCCCTCGATCGGGCGGAAGACCTCCGTCCCACGGAATCCTTCGAACTTGCTCTCCTCCTCGCTCATATGGCGCTGCCATTCGAGGAAGTCGTCGACACTGCTCGGGTGGACGCGGTGGGTGACCACGACGGTCACGAGCGGATCGGCCGGCTGGGTACCGCCGCTGATGTACTGCTGGGTCGCGGGGCCCTCGAAGTAGTCCTTGCCGAGCTCGAGGAGGCGTTGTCTGGTCGAGCTGTTGAGCCAGGCCTGCAGATGGGCCACCGAGTCGAAGCGGTAGACGACGACCCATTCGGGCTGCAGGGGTGTCGGCGGGGAGATCTCGGCGCCGAGGTGTCCGGGGTAGCCCGCGGCAGCGGCGTTGACGCCCTTCTGCCATGCCTCGTACTCCTGCTCCAGGCCGGGGAATATCCGGTGGCCGATGATGACCGTCGCCGCGCCGGTCTCTTGCTTCTCGGTGTCCATGAGCTCAGGCCCTCTGTACCGACTGCTCTTCGTTGAGCCGACTGAAGATCCGCTCCGGGGTGAGGGGCAGGGTGCGGAAGCGGACGCCCGTGGCGTCGTGGAGCGCGTTCGCCAGTGCGGGGGCCACCGGGTTGATGCAGCATTCCGCCATCCCCTTGGAGCGCATCGGGCCGACGGAGTCCGAGGAGTCCACCAGGAGGAGGTCGGTGCGCGGCACGTCCGCGTAGGTGGGGATGCGGTAGTTGCGGAGGTTCGGGTTGACCATGGCGCCGTTGGCGTCGACCTGGTAGTTCTCGGTCAGCGCGAAGCCGATCCCCTGGGCGACACCGCCTTCGACCTGTCCGCGGACCTGTGCGGGGTTGATGACCGCGCCCGCGTCGGTCGCCTGGACGCTGTAGAGGATGCGGATCTCACCGGTCACCCGGTGGACGGCGATGCGGAACCCCTGCGCGTTCGAGGTGACGCTCCGGGGCGAACCGTAGGCCTTACGGGCGGCCGTGAAACGGATGCCGCGGGCCCGGGCCAGTGCGACGATCTCGGCCAGCGACATGCGCTGGTCGCCGCAGACGACGCCTTCGTCGTCCATCGAGCACATCACGACATGGACGCCCGTGTGGGCGGCGGCGAATTCGAGGATGCGGTCGCGCACCGCGTTGGCCGCCCGCAGCACCGCGTTGCCCGACACGAAGAGGCCCGCGCTGGCGAAGGCGCCGGTGTCAAAGCCCGTACGGTCGGTGTCGGACTGCACCAGGCGGATGCGGGACGGTGTGGTGCCCAGCTGGTTGGCGGCGATCTGGACGTGCGCGGTCGACGTGCCCTCGCCGAACTCGGCCGTGCCGACGGCCAGCTCGTAGATGAGGTCGTTGCCGAGGGTGACCCATGCCTCGGAGATGTGCTCGGTCGGGGGCGCGGTCTCGTGTAGTGAGCTCGCCACACCGGCCCCCACAAGCCACTCGGGACCGGGGGACGCCTGATCGGCCGTACGGGCCATGGCGCCGGCTACCAGATTGATGCACTTGCCGAGCCCGTCCTCGGTGAACATCACGTCGTCGGGGCCGTCGTGCATGGCGACGAGCGGATCACCCGGCCGCACGATGTTGCGCCGCCGCAGTTCGAGCGGATCGATGTGCAGGGCGCGGGCCAGTTCGTCCATCGCCGATTCGACGGCAAACGCAGGTTGCGTCATGCCATAGCCCCGCAACGCCCCGCTCGGAACGGTGTTCGTATACACGGAGAATGCGTCGTACTTCTTGTTGGGGCATCGGTAGATCATGACCGCCGCGCCGCCCGCGTACAGCGTCTCCCCACCGTGGTTTCCGTAGGCGCCGGTGTTCGAGACGTTGCGGATCTGGAGTGCCGTGAGCGTGCCGTTCGCCTTGGCGCCGAGCTTGACCGTCAGCGACATCGGATGCCGGGGGGAAGCCGTGGTGAACTCCTCCTCGCGGGTGTACTCGAAGCAGACGGGCCGCCCGGTGTCCAGAGTGGCCAGCGCGACCAGATCCTCCGAGATCACCTCCTGCTTACCGCCGAAACCGCCGCCCATCCGCTTGCAGAACACCCGTACCTGGTCGGGACGCAAGGCGAAGAGGTACTCCAACTTCACCTTGGCGATCGACGGCGACTGCGAGCTGGTGCGGACGTTGAGCCGGCCGTTCTCCATCCAGGCGATCGAGCCGTGGGTCTCCAGGTGCGCATGCTGGACGCGCGGCGAGACGTACGTCCCTTCGTGGACCACGTCGGCGGCGGCAAACCCGGCCTCGACATCGCCGATATGGGAATGCAACTCCAGCAGGATGTTGTGAACAGGGTCACGCACGAACGGGTCGTCCGATCCGTGCAGTTGCGGCGCTCCGTCGGCCATGGCCTCCGCGGGGTCGAAGACGGCCGGCAGCACCTCGTACTCCACGGCGACCTTCCGGCACCCTTCCTCCGCCGCCCCCACCGTATCGGCCACCACCGCAACCACACGCTGCCCAACGAAGCGGACCGTATCGTCCAGAATAAAAGTGTCGTCCGGATCAACCAGATGATCGGTATGAATCGCCGTGGTGAACCGCTTGCGCGGCACGTCTTCCCAGCTGTAGACCCGATGCACGCCAGGCACCGCCAGAGCGGCGGTCTTGTCGATCGAGACAATCCGAGCGTGCGCATGCGGCGAGTGCAGCACCTTGAGGTGCAGCATTCCCTCCATACGCACATCCATGGTGAACTCGGCGCGTCCGGTGACCACCTCATTGGCGGCCGGCGCACCCACACTCACCCCAACCGCCTTACCCGGGGCGGCCGTCTCCACGCCGACAACACCCTTCACGGCGTCCTCGATCCCCCGATAGCCGGTGCACCGGCAGAGGTTGCCCTTCAACGCCCGCGGCAGGTCGTCCTTCTGGGCCTCGGTGAACGTCGCCGACGTCATGATCATCCCGGCGGTGCAGAAGCCGCACTGGAAGCCCGGGGCGTCACGGAACTGACGCTGCATCGGGTGCAGGTTGCCGGGTGATCCGATGCCTTCGATCGTCGTCACCTCATGCCCCTCCGCCCGGAAGGCCGGGGTGATACAGCTGTGGACCGGTTCACCGTCCACCCACACCGTGCACGCACCGCAGTCGCCCGCGTCGCAGCCCTTCTTGACGCCGAAGTGGCCGAGCGAGCGCAGGAAGGTCCGCAGGCACTGACCAGGGTCCGGTTCCTCCTCAAAGTCCTTGCCATTCACCGTGTACGTCATGTCAGACCCCGGCTGTGAGTTCGCTGCGAATCTCTTCGGCGAAGTATTTGGTCAGGTGGTGCCGGTGCTCGCGGGTGCCGTTGGGATCGGCGAACCAGACATCCGCCGGAATGGCGTCGATGCTCTCCTGAAGGGTTCTGGCATCGGGCATGCTGTCGAACGCAAGGCGCACCGGCCGTGTGGTGCCAGCCGTAACGGTCAGCAGCAAGTCATTCGTCCCCGGCGTCTGAGTACCGATCAGAAACACGGTCGAGCGACCAAGATGCGTCAGTGTGAAACGACGGTGCGCCGTGCGTTTGCGCAGAGCACTCGCAGAAATATGAATACGCCGCAAGAACTCCCCGGGCGCCAGCACGTTCTGGTTGTTCCCCGTCACGAAATCGAGCGCATCGACAGTACGCGCGGCCCCCTCAGAAGGCCACAGCTCGTATTCGGCTTCCAAAGCAACCGTCATCGTGATCATCGGCCCAGCAGGCAGAGACATACAAACATTGCCGCCAACAGTCGCCGAGTTCCAGACCTTGAACGAGGACAGAAACGCCTCGCAACTCTTCGCGAAAAGACTCCCCGCGATCCAATCATCGCGCGGCACAAACGCATACAACTCCCGAACGGTGCACGTCGCACCGATTTCCAGCCCCGCCTCGCTCGGCACGAGCGCATCCCAGTGCAAGGCCGTCAGGTCAATCAGGCGGCGCAGATGGGGCTGCTCCGCCGAAAACAACCACGTCCCCCCTGCGAGCCATGCATCGCCTTCGCGCCAGTCAACGCCTGGCCGATCGGATGGCCGCCGAACAACTTCGGTGATGGTGTTGAGATCCACGACGGTAACCCCGCTCGCAGTATCAAACGGCAAGGAATGTGGGACCGGCGGGCGCGCGCAGAAATTCCCTACCAGGATATAGCAGAAGGACCAAACCCCGCCAAGTCAGGACAGTGACGCTCACAGGTCCACAGACGGCCGAAGGCCGCCAAACCCGCCGGAGCACGTAGCGATCTGCTGCGACCGGGGGCTCCGCCCCGCCAAACGGGCCCAGGCTTCGCCTAAACGGAGCTTTCCGCCCGCAAGGGCGGCCGGTCGGGCGCGAGCCGCCGCCCCGCCACCCTCGCGTGGCCGTATCTGGGACACGTCCCCCATGCCGGCCCTCCCCCAGGGGGCTTCCCGACAGTCCTTGTCTTTCCGGGGCGGACGGCGGGGTCAAGGGTGAAGCGAAGCGGAATCGCGAAGCGACGCGACGAAGGAGCGCCCTTGAGGCCGACGGCCGACACGGAAAGACACTGGGACTGACGGGCAGCCCCCGGACACCACCCGACCCCGCCCAGCAGGAAACCCCACCCCCCACCCACCCTCAATGCGTAGGCAACCGCCCCGCCTCCCGAGCCAAAGACGACAGCACCGGCGCAATCAGCGGATGCGACTCCGCCCCTCTCCGCGTAGCCGCAAAAACACGCCGCATGGCCGACGGCCCAGGACCAATCACCGGCCGGATCTGGACCTCCTTGAGGTCCATACCCCGCAGTGCCGAGCGTGGAATCAGCGCCACCCCCGCCCCCGCCCCAACCAGCGCGACCACCGCCCGGAAGTCGTCCGACGAGTGCACGAACCGCGGCTGGAAGCCCGCCGATTCGCAGGCGAGCAGGGTCACGTCGTAGCAGGGGTTGGCCGGGTACTGGCCCACCCAGTCCGAGTCCGCGAGGTCCGCCAAGGCCACCCCCGGAAGGCCGGCCAGCGGGTGGGCGGGCGGCAGGACCGCGTCGAAGGGCTCGGCGTACAGCGGGAGGACGGAAAGCCTGGGGTCGTCCGCACCCGGCCAGCCCCGGTACTCAACGGCGAGCACAACATCCGCCTCACCATCCAGCAGCATCGGCAGGCTCTGGTCGCCCTCCGCATCGCGGACCCGCAGCCGGATGCCCGGGTGGTCCAGTGCCAGCCGGGCTATCGCCGGGGCGAGGACTTCTGCGATGCCCGTCGCAAAAGCAGCAACCGTGACCTCGCCCGCAGCGCCGCCCGCGTACGCCGCGAGCTCCGCCTCCGCGCGCTCCAGCTGCGCAAGGACCTCGTTCGCGTGGCTCAGCAGGATCTCGCCGGCCGCCGTCAGGCGGACGCCACGGCCGCTGCGCGTCAGCAGCGCGTGCCCAGTCTCCTGCTCCAGCGCAGCGAGCTGCTGGGAGACGGCGGAGGGGGTGAGGTACAGGGCTGCGGCCGCGGCGGTCACCGTACGGTGGTCCGCCACGGCCCGCAGGATGCGCAGCCGTCGGGGGTCGATCACCCCCCTATGATGTCAGCTGATATCAGCCCTGAGCAGCGGCAAGACCAGCGGCAAGAGCAGCCCGGGCGTCGACGAAGGCGGCCACCGCGCGCTCCACGTCCGCCGTCGAGTGGGCCGCCGAGAGCTGCACGCGGATACGGGCCGCGCCCATCGGCACCACCGGGTACGAGAAGCCGATCACGTAGACCCCGCGCTCCAGCAGCAGCTCCGCCATCCGGGCCGCTTCCGCCGCGTCACCGATCATCACGGGGGCGATGGCGTGGTCGCCGGGCAGGATCTCGAATCCGGCCTCGGTCATCTTCGTACGGAACAGCGCGGTGTTCGCCGCGAGGCGCTCGCGCAGATCACCGGCCTGCTCCAGCAGGTCGAGCACCTTGAGCGAGGCCGCCGCGATGACCGGGGCGAGGGAGTTGGAGAAGAGGTACGGGCGCGAGCGCTGGCGCAGCAGCGCCACGATCTCGGCGCGGGCGGCGACATAGCCGCCGGAGGCGCCGCCGAGGGCCTTGCCGAGGGTGCCGGTGATGATGTCGACGCGGTCCATGACCCCGTGGAGCTCGGGCGTGCCACGGCCGCCGGGGCCGACGAAACCGACCGCGTGCGAGTCGTCGACCATGACCATCGCGTCGTACTGGTCGGCCAGGTCGCAGATCCCCTGCAGCGGGGCCACGTAGCCGTCCATGGAGAAGACGCCGTCGGTGACGATGAGCTTGCGGCGGGCGCCGCCCTCGGTGGCCTCCTTGAGGCGGGTCTCCAGCTCGGCGAGGTCGCGGTTCGCGTAGCGGAAGCGGCGGGCCTTCGACAGGCGGATGCCGTCGATGATGGAGGCGTGGTTGAGGGCGTCGGAGATCACCGCGTCCTCGGGGCCGAGGAGGGTCTCGAACACGCCGCCGTTGGCGTCGAAGCAGGAGGAGTAGAGGATCGTGTCCTCCTGGCCGAGGAAGGCGGAGAGGCGGGCCTCCAGCTCCTTGTGGACCTCCTGGGTGCCACAGATGAAGCGGACCGAGGCCATTCCGTAGCCCCAGCGGTCCAGCGCGTCCTTGGCGGCGGCGATCACCTCGGGGTGGTCGGCGAGGCCCAGGTAGTTGTTGGCGCAGAAGTTGAGGACCTCGCCCGGAGTGCCACCGGCCGTCACGGCCACGGCGGCGCTCTGCGGGGTGCCGATGACGCGCTCCGGCTTGTGCAGGCCGGCGGAGCGGATCTCGTCGAGGGTGGTGCGGAGGTCTTCGCGTACGGACTCGAACATGTGCGGACTCCTGAACGGAACGAGACGGGAGGGCCGGACCCCGCGGAGGGGGGTGCGGGGTCCGGCCACAAGGAAAAGGTTCAAAGGGTGAGACTGCCCGGCTGGACCGGACCGGCCCGACCGGGGCCGGACCTGGCCGCCCCGGGGCAGAGCCCGGCTCAGCCTGCCCGGCCCCGCCGGGGCGGCCCGCCCCGCGGACGCGACTACGCCGTCCAGTCCAGGATGATCTTGCCGCTGCGCGCCGTGGCCGCCTCGTCGAAGGCCGCCTCGAAGTCGGTGTACGCGTACCGGCCGGTGATCACCGGGCTGAGGTCCAGGCCGCCTTCCAGCAGCACCGTCATGGCGTACCAGGTCTCGAACATCTCGCGCCCGTAGATGCCCTTGATCGTGATCATCGAGGTGACGATCTTCGACCAGTCCACCGGGAACTCCTGGGCCGGCAGGCCCAGCATCGCGATCCGGCCGCCGTGCGTCATGTTGTCGATCATGTCGCGCATGGCTTCGGGGCGGCCGGACATCTCCAGGCCGATGTCGAAGCCCTCGCGCAGCCCCAGCTGCCGCTGCGCCTCGCCGATGGAGGACTCGGCGACGTTCACCGCCAGCGTCGCGCCCGCCTTGCGGGCCAGCTCCAGGCGCTCCGGGCTGACGTCGGTGATGACCACGCTGCGGGCGCCCGCGTGCCGGGCCACCGCCGCCGCCATGATGCCGATCGGGCCCGCGCCGGTGATCAGCACGTCCTCGCCGACCAGCGGGAAGGACAGGGCGGTGTGCACCGCGTTGCCGAACGGGTCGAAGATCGCCGCCACGTCCAGGTCGACCGCGGTCCGGTGCACCCACACGTTCTGCGCGGGCAGCACCACGTACTCGGCGAACGCGCCGTCCCGGCCGACCCCGAGGCCGATCGTCGAGCGGCACAGGTGGCGGCGGCCGGCCAGGCAGTTGCGGCACTTGCCGCACACCAGGTGGCCCTCGCCGCTGACCAGCGCGCCGACCTCGATGTCCGCGACGTCCGCGCCGATCGCGGCAACCTCGCCGACGAACTCGTGGCCGAGGACCAGCGGGGTGCGGACCGCGCCCTGCGCCCAGCCGTCCCACGAGCGGATGTGGAGGTCGGTTCCGCAGATACCGGTGCGGAGCACCTTGATCAGGACATCGCCGGGACCGTAATCGGGCTCGGGCACGTCCATGAGCCACAGCCCGGGCTCGGCCGTGTGCTTGACGAGTGCCTTCATGGGTGGCTCCAGGCGTGCGGAAGGGACTGCTGCGACCACCGGGGGCGGTGCGGCGTGTGGGACAAGCACCAATCTGCCGAGACCGGTGGTGATCAGTCCATCGAGGATTTCTTAAGCAGGCCGACAGCGGAGCTTCACGTGTCGGCTCCTCCCCCTATGCTCCTCCCGTGACCGGGGAAGGGCGTGGGGCAGGAATCATGGAGGTGGCGGGCGTGCCGAGTATGCGGAGTCGGGCGCTGTCGGCCGCGCTGATGGCGGCGGGGCGGCGCAAGCGGTTCGGGTCCGCCGAGGCCGTGCAGGCACGGGTGGCGCGCTCGGCGCGGCGGCCGGCCTCGCACCTGCCGCCGCGTTCGCTGGGGAAAGTCGCGGAGGTCTCGCGCACGTTCGTGGGCGCCTGGCCGGTGTACGACGTCTCGCCGCGCGGGACCGAGCCGGCCGCGCAGGTGCTGTACATACACGGTGGCGGTTACATCAACGAGCTGGTGCGCCCGCACTGGTCGCTGATCCGCACGCTGGTGACCCGGGCGCAGGCCCGCTGTGTGGTGCCGGCCTACATACTGGCGCCGCGCGGCACCGCGGACCGGACCGTTCCGGTGGCGACGGACCTGCTGAGCGGGCTGATCGCGAGCGGCGGGGCGGGCGGCACGGTGCTGCTCGGGGATTCGGCGGGCGCCGGGCTGGCGCTGGCCGCCGCGCAGCGGCTGCGCGACCGGACCGGCGCGCAGCCCTCCCGGATCGTGCTGATTTCGCCGTGGCTGGATCTCACCGTGAGCCACCCCGACCAGGCGGCGATCGAGCCCGCCGATCCGATGCTGGCGCGGCCGGGTCTGGTGGAGGCGGGCCGGCTGTACGCGGGCACGCTCGCCGCCGACGATCCGCTGGTGAGCCCGCTGCACGGGTCCTTTGCCGGGCTGGCGCCGCTGACCGTCTTCACCGGCACCCGCGATGTGCTGACCACGGACAGCCGGGAGCTGCTGCGCCGGGCGGTGGCGGACGGCACCGATGTGGACTTCCACGAGGCGCCGGGGCTGCCGCACGGCTACCCGCTGCTGCCGGTCCCCGAGGGCCGGGAGGCCCGGGACCGGATCGTGGACCTGATCCGGACCGCCGCGGACCACTGAGCCCCACGGGCGGGTCATGCCGTGCAGATCATCAGGGAGCTGACCGGGCTCCCCCGGTACGCCGTCCAGAACGCCTCGTCACGGGAGCCGTCCGGGGGCGGGGTCCGGCTCGGCTGCCAGTTGACGGAGGCAAAGCCCGCCTCGACGGCGGCTTCCGCGTACTCGGCGTGCGGCCACTCCCGGAACCGGAACGGCACCGGCGGGTCGGTGAGGAACGAAGCCGCCAGGATCGGAGCGTCGCCTTCCGGAATCCGGTCGTGGATCCGGATTCCGTACGGCGACCAGTCCACGTGCGGGAAGGCGCCCGGGTTGGGGACGACGGCCAGCAGCCGCCCGCCGGGGCGCAGGGCGGCCCGGATGGCACGGAACATGGCGTGCAGGGCGGTCCGGTCGGCGGCGTAGTTGAACAGATAGACCGCGGTCGCCAGGTCGAACGGGCCGAGGGGCGGCAGGTCGGCCACGTCTGCGACCAGGTATTCGACCCCGTCGGTGTCCTCCGGGTCGTGTGCCCGGGCCAGTCTGATCATCTCCGCGGAGATGTCCACGCCGACGGTGCGCCGGGCGCCCGCGCGGGCCAGCAGCCGGGTGTTGAACCCGTAACCGCAGGCAAGATCGAGAACGTCCAGTCCCTTCACCCCGCCGAGCTGGTCGAGCACGGTGAGGAGGGTGTACGTATCGGCGGCGGAGAAGGCCGCGGTGCTCTTCGACTCCTCGAAGCGTGCGCCGATCACGTCGTACTGCAGGGGGTCGGTGTCGTCGTTGTGCCGCATGTGCGTATGCTGCCGCGCCGGTCGGCCGACGACGGTCCGGCTGCGGAACCGTCCCCCGGACGAGGGATGCAGTCGGCTCATTCGATACGGCGTTCGGGGGGCCGGGGCCGACCGTCGGTTATCGGTCACCCAAGGGCCCCCGATCGTCCGGAGATCGGTCGTGGATCCGCCTTCCGGCCGTGCGGAGCCGGACTTTACGATCAGGCCGTGACCTTCACTCCACGGCTGACCGGGGGACGGCGGCGTGGTGCGGACATCAGGAAGATGCGCCGCACCCGGGACGCGTTACTCAGCGGCCTCGAGCTGCCCGTGCCCGTGGACCCACCCACCGTGTTCGCAGCGCTGTGCGCCTCCATGGCACGGCGTCACCGCGCGCCCGTCGAGTACCGCCTGGTGCGGTTCCCGGTGTGCACCGTCAGCGGCCTGCTGGTGCGGACCGACGCCCGGGCGCTGATCCTGATCGAGGAGAACACCTCCACCGAACACCAACTGGGCATTCTGGGACACGAGTTCTGGCACATGGAACAGGAGGCCGCCCGAACCGGCTGTGGACAGGCGGTGCGGCCCAAGGCAGCGGCGGAGACGGAGGCAGGCGCGGAGGCCGAGGCGGACTGCGAGATCTTCGGCTCGCTGATCGCCAGCCGCTGTGTGCGCTGGCTGCAGGCCGACGCCGAAGCCGTCCCGGAGTCCGCCAGCCAGTTCGGGCGCCGCCTGCACGCGACCCTCGGCCACCCCGGGACCGGAATGACCTGGTGAACGACAACTCCGGGTACTGGATCCTGGCGAGCGCCCTGTGGGTCGCCTGCCTGATCAAGGCTCCCGGTCTGCGGCATCTGCGGCACCGGCGGAACAGTCCGCTGTCCGTGACGGTGTGCGGTGTGCTGCTGCTCGGCGGTGTCGCCTACTGCTGTGCGAATCCGGACGTCATCGGATTCGTGAACGGGGTCACGGGGGTGCCGAACTTCTCCGCGCCGCTGGTCTACAGCCTGCTCACCGCCGAGAGCGCCCTCATCCTGACGCTGCTGGTGTACTGGCGGGAGGGGCCGGAGGAGAAGGCGCGGTGCGCGGCCCGGCGCGTGCAGGCCGTGTACGGGCTGGTGATCGTCGCGCTGGTCGTCCTGTTCGTGATCGGCGAGGCCCCGGTGGAGCAGCGCACGGACTTCGACACGTACTACGCGCAGACCCCGTACATCCGCGAGATGATCCTGCTCTACCTCACGGCGCACACCGGGGCCGCGGTCACGGCGACGGTGCTCTGCATCCGCTGGTTTGCCGGGGTCACCGGGCCGCCCTGGCTGCGCCGCGGGCTGCGGGTGCTGATCCTCGGCTTCGCCCTCAACTTCGGTCTGGACTTCTCCAAGTTCGCGGCGATCGGCGCCCGCTGGGCGGGCCACGACTGGGACACCCTGAACACCCTGGTCGCTCCGCTCTTCGCCTTCACCTGCACGTTGTTCACCGGCCTCGGATTCATCCTGCCGGTGGTCGGCGGGCGGGTGTCGGGCACCGTGTCCGCCGTCCGGACCTTCCGGCGGCTGGGACCGCTGTGGCGTGCGCTGCGCGCGGCCACCCCGGGGGCCGTGGCCGCGCTGCCGGTGCCGTGGTGGGAGATCGACCTCCGGTTGACCCGCCGGGTGGCGGAGGTGCAGGACGGCCGGCTGTCGCTGCGCCCGTACCGGGACGCCGCCGTCGCCGAGGCGGCTCTGGTACGGGCCCGGGCCGCGGGCCTGTCCGGGGCGGTGGCCGACGCCGCCGTCGAGGCGGCGGTGCTGGCCGCGGCCATGGCGGCGAAGGCCGCCGGCGGGGACGCGGAGGCGGAGGCGGCGGAGGCCGCGGCCGAGCGGGGGGACGGGAGCACCGAACTGCCGCTGCTGGACCGGGAGGCGCTGGTCCGGGTCTCGTGCCTGTTCCGCACGCGGCGCCGCGCGTGGCAGGCGCCCCGCAGCGCACCGGCCTCCCCGCTGCCCACCGGGCCCACCCGCCCGTGATACCCGTAACACCCGCCCCCTCGATCGACCGGACTGGAGTAGCCCGCCGATGGACGCCTCTCCCGACAGCGCGTACCGCCCGGTCCCCCCGGTCCGGCGGGCCGTGGTGCTCGGCGCGAGCATGGCCGGCATGCTGGCCGCCGCGGTCTTGGCGGAGCACGCCGACGAGGTCCTCGTCCTCGACCGCGACGAACTGCCGCCCGGCCCGGCCCCCCGCACCGGGCTGCCCCAGGCACACCACGTCCACCTGCTGTGGTCGGGGGGCGTCCGGGTGATCGAGGCGATCGCGCCGGGGCTGACCCGGGCCTGGCTGGACGCGGGCGCCCGGCAGGTGGACATGCCCGCCGACCTGGTGCTGCTGACCCCGCACGGCTGGGTCCGCCGCGGCCCCGCCTGCCAGTTCCAGCTCGCCTGCTCCCGGGACCTGCTGGACGCGACGGCCCGCGCCGTCCTGCTGACCGGTCCGCGCGTCCGCGTCCGTACGGGCGTCCACGCCGAGGGGATCCTCAGGACCGGAACCGGAGCCCGGACCGCGGTCCGGGGCGTACGGGTCCGGGAGCTCGCCACCGGGGCGGCCGAGGAGGTTCCGGCCGCTCTGGTGGTGGACGCCACCGGCCGGGGCTCGCGGGCCCCGGAGTGGCTGGACCGGATCGGACTGCCCCGGGTCCGGGAGGAGTCCGTCGACCCCGGGCTGGTCTACGCCAGCCGGCTGTACCGGGCGCCGGACGGCGCGGCCGGGTTCCCGGCGGTCGGCATCCAGGCGGACCCGGGCCGGCCGGTGCCGGGCCGGATGGCCACGCTGCTGCCGGTGGAGGGTGGCCGCTGGCTGGTGACCCTCGCCGGCACCCGCGGCGCCGAGCCCACCCGGGAGGCCGCGGAGTTCGAGGCCTTCGCCCGCACGGCCCGGCATCCGCTGGTGGCCGACCTGATCGCGGACGCCGAACCGCTGTCGGAGGTCCGGCTGAGCCGCAGTTGCAGCAACCGGCGGCGCTACTTCGAGAGGCTGCGGCCGTGGCCGGCCGGGTTCGTGGTGCTCGGTGACGCAGCCGCCGCGTTCAACCCCGTGTACGGGCAGGGGATGACGGTGGCTGCGCAGAGCGCTGCCGTGCTGCGCAGGGCGCTGCGCGCGCACGGGCTCTGCGCGCCGCGGCTGGCCCGTACCGTGCAGCGGGGCGTCGGCCGGGTGGTGGAGGTGCCCTGGTCCATCACCACCGGCCAGGACATCCGGTTCCCCGGCGCCACGGGCCGGCCCGCACCGCTCGCCGCCCGGCTGACCCACGGGTATGTGGACCGGCTCAGCCGGACCGCGATCTCCAGCGAGGAAGCGCTGCGGGCTCTGTTCGACGTGATGTCGCTGGCCGAGCCCCCGACCCGGCTGTTCCGGCCCCGGACGGTACGGGCGGTCCTCGCGGGGCCGGCCGGCCCGCCGCCGGCCGGACCTCCCCTGACGGCCGCCGAGCGGTCCGTGGGCCGGCAGACGGTAGTGGGGGCGCCGGGGCCCGCCGAATAGCGCGCAATGGCCCTCCGGAACGGTTCCGGTCGGTCAGGATGAGCCCATGAGGATGCTCATCAACAGCCCGGGGACCGTGGTCGAGGACGCACTGCGCGGGATGGCCGCCGCCCATCCCGAACTGGCCGTGGACGTGGCGCAGCGGCTGGTGGTGCGCCGGGACGCGCCGGTGGCCGGACGGGTCGGGCTGGTGTCCGGCGGCGGGTCCGGGCACGAGCCGCTGCACGCCGGGTTCGTGGGGTATGGGATGCTGTCGGCCGCGTGTCCCGGGGAGGTGTTCACCTCGCCGGTGCCGGACCAGATGGTGCGGGCCGCGGCGGCGGTGGACTCCGGGCAGGGGGTGTTGTTCGTGGTGAAGAACTACACCGGGGACGTGCTGAACTTCGAGATGGCCGCGGAGCTCGCCGAGGAGGACGGGCTGCAGGTGGAGCGGGTCCTCGTCAACGACGACGTGGCGGTGGTGGACAGCCTGTACACGGCGGGCCGGCGCGGTACGGGCGCCACCCTGTTCGTGGAGAAGATCGCGGGGGCGGCGGCCGAGGCGGGCGCGCCCCTGGAGCAGGTGGCGGCGGTGGCCCGGCGGGTGAACGAGTCGGCGCGGAGCTTCGGGGTGGCGCTGAGCGCCTGCACCACCCCGGCGAAGGGCAGCCCGACCTTCGAACTCCCCGAGGGCGAGCTGGAATTGGGTATCGGCATCCACGGCGAACCAGGCCGGGAGCGGCGCCCGATGATGAGCTCGCGGGAGATCGCGGAGATCGCGGTGGGGGCCGTACTGGAGGAGCTGGAGGTGCTGCGCCCGGCCGGCGAGCCCGTGCTCGTCCTCGTCAACGGGATGGGTGCGACTCCGCTGCTGGAGCTGTACGGGTTCAACGCGGAGGTGCAGCGGGTACTGGCGGACCGCGGGGTGCCGGTGGCCCGGACGCTGGTCGGGAACTACGTCACCTCGCTGGACATGGCGGGGTGTTCGGTGACGCTGTGCCGGGCCGACGAGGAACTGCTGCGGCTGTGGGACGCGCCCGTACAGACGCCCGCGCTGCGGTGGGGCCGCTGAGGACACCCCCTAGGGTGGCGGCAGAGCCCACGATCGAGGCGAGGAGACCCGGTGCGTGACGCAGAGTTCTTCCGGCGCTGGCTGGTGGCCGCCGCGTCCGCCGTGGAGCGGGAGGCGGACCGGCTGACGGAGCTGGACTCCCCCATCGGCGATGCGGACCACGGCAGCAATATGCTGCGCGGCTTCACCTCGGTGGTCCGGGAGCTGGCGGCGGAGCGCCCGGAGGTGCCGGGGGCCGTGCTGCAGCTGGCCGGGCGGACGCTGATCTCCACGGTGGGCGGGGCGTCCGGGCCGCTGTACGGGACCCTGTTGCGGCGCACCGGCAAGGAGCTCGGCACGGCCGCCGAGGTGTCCGACGACGACCTGCGGAAGGCGTTGTACGCGGGGGTCGGGGCGGTGGCGCAGCTGGGCGGGGCGGCGCCGGGCGACAAGACGATGCTGGACGCGCTGGTGCCGGGGGTGGCGGCGCTGGGCACCTCGTACCGGGCGGCGGCGGAGGCGGCGGAGGACGGCGCGCTGGCGACCGTACCGATGCAGGCGCGCAAGGGCCGGGCCAGTTATCTGGGCGAGCGGAGCATCGGACACCAGGATCCGGGGGCGACCTCTTCGGCGCTGCTGCTGGCCGCCCTGGCAGATGCCGCGGACGAAACCGCGGACGGCACCGCGGACGGCACCACGGAGGAGGACGCGTGAGCGGGCCGCTGGTCGGGATCGTGCTGGTGTCGCACAGTGCGCAGGTCGCCGAGTCGGTTGCGGAGCTGGCCCGCGGGCTGGCGGCCGGTGGGCCGGTGGCCCCGATCGCGGCGGCCGGCGGCACGGCCGAGGGCGGGCTGGGCACCAGCGCCGACCTGATCGTGGCCGCGGCGCTGTCCGTGGACCAGGGGGCGGGGGTGGCGCTGCTGGCGGACCTGGGCAGCTCCGTCCTCACCGTGAAGACCCTGCTGGCCGAGGAGGAACTGCCCGCGGGCGCCCGCTTGGTGGATGCGCCGTTCGTCGAGGGCGCGGTCTCGGCGCTGGTCACCGCCTCGGCCGGGGCTCCGCTGGACGCGGTGGCCGCGTCGGCGGCCGAGGCGTACAGCTACCGCAAGGCCTGACCGGAGCCGGAGCCGGAGCCCGGAGCCCCGGGCCCGCGCGGCTCCGGCCGTTCCGTCAGCGTCCGCGCAGCTCGTCCAGTTCGCGGCGGTCCCGCTTGGTGGGGCGGCCCGTGCCGCGGTCGCGGAGGCCGGTGGCCGCCGCCTCCACCTTCGTGGGCGGCGGCGGGCTGTTGTCGATGTACGCCTCGGCCGCGACCGGGGCGCCGACCCGCTTGGTCAGGGCCTGGCGGACCACCACGATCCGTTCCCGCCCGTCGTGGAAGAGCCGGACCTCGTCGCCGGGCTTCACCGACTGGGCGGGCTTGGCCCGGTCGCCGTTGACCCGTACGTGGCCGGCCCGGCAGGCCGCCGCCGCGATCGAACGGGTCTTGGTGAGACGGACCGCCCAGATCCAGGCGTCGACACGTGCCGATGATTCTTCGCTTCCCGTGGCTGCCATGCCCCGACTTTATCGAGTGGCCTGCCCGGAATCGGAATGACTTTTGGCGGATGCGACAAGAGGCCTCGCAGCTGCCATGTACATCATCCCAAGAGAATTGCACATGCGCCGTGCATGCCCATACCTTGTCGCACATGCAGTCCTACACCATCGGTCAGGCGGCACGTCTGCTCGGCGTCAGCCCGGACACCGCCCGCCGCTGGGCCGACGCAGGCCGGGTCGTGACCCATCGCGACGAAAGCGGCCGGCGGCTCATCAACGGCCGGGACCTGGCCGCCTTCTCCATCGAGGTGGGCCAGGGTGCCCATGTCGAGGACGAGGAGCCGTACACCTCCGCCCGCAACGCCTTCCCCGGGATCGTCACCGCCGTGAAGCTCGGCGACGTGTCCGCTCAGGTGGAGATCCAGGCCGGTCCGCACCGGCTGGTGTCCCTCCTCACCCGCGAAGCCGTCGAGGAGCTCGGCCTGGAGGTCGGAATGCGGGCCACCGCCCGTGTGAAGTCCACCAGTGTCCACATCGACCGCACCTGACCGCACTTGACCGTCCCCGCCGCTCGCTTTCCCCATCGGAGTGTCACGCCCATGTCCTCGTACACCTTCCTGAACCGTCGTCGTGCCGCCGCCGCGGTCCTCTCGGCCGCGCTGCTGGTGCCGCTCACCGCCTGTGGCGGTGACAGCGACACCCCGAAGGCCGGCTCCGAGAGCAATTCCTCCGCTCCGGCCTCCGGTGCCCCCAAGGCCGCCAACCTCACGGTGCTCGCCGCCTCCTCGCTCACCGACGTCTTCAAGACGGCCGGTGCCGCGTACGAGAAGTCGTACCCCGGCACGAAGATCACCTTCTCCTTCGCCGGCTCGCAGGAGCTCGCCGCGCAGGTCAAGCAGGGCGCCCCGGCCGACGCGCTGGTCACCGCCGACACCAAGACCATGGACGGCCTGAAGGCCGAGACCGGCACCCCGGCGATCGTCGCGAAGAACCGCCTGGTCATCGCCACTGTCAAGGGCAACCCGCACAAGGTCGGCGCCCTCAAGGACCTGGCCGACACCAAGCTGAAGGTCGTACTGGCCGCGCCCGAGGTCCCGGTCGGCCGCTACAGCAAGCAGATCCTCGACGCGCAGAAGGTGACGGTGAAGCCGGTCTCCCAGGAGCCGAACGTCCGCGCCGTGCTGAGCAAGGTGGAGCTGGGCGAGGCCGATGCCGGTCTCGTCTACAAGACCGACGCCTCCAAGGCCAAGGACAAGGTCGAGGCCGTGGAGATCCCCGACGACCAGAACGCGGTGGCCTCCTACCCGGCCGCCTCGCTGAAGGCGTCGAAGAACTCCGAGGCCGCCGCTGCGTTCGTGGCCTGGCTGAGCACCCCGGAGGCGCAGAAGATCTTCCAGGAGGCAGGCTTCCAGCAGCCGTAATCAACTGCGCACCATCGGGAGGGGGACTGCCTGGTCCGGGGGGACAGGCGGTCCCCCTCCCGCTGTCCTCCGCTCGCATCCGTCGCCGTCAGGAACGCCGCCTCATGAGCAGACTCCGTACCCGTACGCCCCTGGCCCTCGCGCTGCCCGCGGTGCTGGCCGTCGCGTTCCTGCTGCTGCCGCTGATCGGCATCCTCGTCCGCACCTCCTGGGGCGACCTGGGCACCCATCTGACCACCCCCGGGGTGGTCCAGGCGCTCAAGCTCTCGCTGCTGGTGTCCTTCTGGGCGCTGCTGCTGTCGCTGCTGCTGGGGGTGCCGCTGGCCTGGCTGCTGGCCCGGGTGGATTTCCCCGGCAAGGCCGTGGTCCGCTCGCTGGTGCTGCTGCCGATGGTGTTGCCGCCGACCGTCGGCGGGGTGGCCCTGCTGCTCGGCTTCGGGCGGCGCGGACTGCTCGGGCCGTGGCTGGAGGACACCTTCGGCATCACCCTGCCGTTCCACACCTCCGGTGCCGTGGTGGCGGCCACCTTCGTCGCGATGCCGTTCCTGGTGATCAGCCTGGAGGGGGCGCTGGGCGGCCTGCGGCTGAGTTACGAGGAGACCGCCGCCTCCCTCGGGGCCTCGCCGGTCCGGGTGTTCTTCACCGTGACCATGCCGATGGTGGCCCCCGGGCTGATCGCTGGCGCCGCGCTCACCTGGGCGCGGGCGCTGGGCGAGTTCGGCGCGACCATCACCTTCGCCGGAAACCTGCCCGGCACCACCCAGACCCTGCCGCTCCAGGTCTACCTGCTGCTGCAGGATGAGCCGGAGGCCGCCACCTCGCTGTCGCTGCTGCTGCTGGCCATCGCCATGGCAGTGCTGATCGCGCTGCGGGGCCGCTGGACCGGGTCGCCGGTGGCCCGCCGGACCACCCCCGCCCGCGTCCCGTCCGGTGCCGACGCAGATGCAGGTGCCGGCGCCCCGGAGCCCGTCCCGCAGGTGGTGCCGGCGGATCGCGCGGAGCCGGCGGATTCCGCCCGCTGGCCGCTGCACGCCGAGGTCACCGGCTTCAACCGGCTCACCCTGGACGCCGAACCGGGCACCACCATCGCCGTCGTCGGCGAGAACGGGGCCGGCAAGACCACCCTGCTGCGGGCCCTGCTCGGACTGACCCCGCGGGCCCACGCCACGCTCCGGCTCGGCGACACCGAGGTGACTGACCTGCCGCCGCACCGGCGCCAGGTCGCCTGGGTCCCGCAGGACGGTGCCCTGTTCCCGCACCTGAACGCGCTGGCGAACACCGCGTACGGGCTGCGCGCCCGCGGGGTGCCGCGCGCCGAGGCCCGCGCCGCCGCCCGGGAGTGGCTGGACCGGCTCGGCGTCGGCCACCTCGCCCACCGCAAGCCGGCCGAGCTGTCCGGCGGGCAGGCGCAGCGGGTGGCGCTCGCTCGGGCCCTGGCCGCCCGGCCCCGGCTGCTGCTCCTGGACGAGCCGCTGGCCGCGCTCGACCAGACCACCCGGGTGCGCGTCCGGCACACCCTGCGCAGCCATCTGGCGGGTTTCGGCGGGGTCTGCCTGATCGTCACGCACGACCCCGTCGAGGCGGTGTCCCTCGCGGACCGGGTGCTGGTGCTCGCGGACGGACGCGCCCTGCAGGACGCCCCGCCCGCCGAGGTGACCCGGCATCCGCGGTCTCCGTGGGTGGCCCGGATGCTGGGCCGCAATGCCTGGCCCGGCACGGCCGGAACCGAGGACGTCGCGCTGGATGCGGGGGGCCGGCTGGTGGCGGCCGACCCGCTGCCGGAGGGCACCCGGACGCTTGCGATCATCGCGCCCGAGGCCGTGTCCGTACACCGCGAGCGCCCGACCGGCAGTCCCCGCAACACCTGGCCGGGAACCATCCGCGAGATCACCTCGGCGGGCAGCCGGCTGCGGGTCCTGATCACCTCCTCGGAGGCCCCCGAGCTGGTGGCCGAGATCACCCCGGCGGCAGCGGCCGAACTCCGGCTGTCCGACGGGGCGCCGGTCTGGACGAGCGTCAAGGCCACCGAGGTCACCCTCGTGGAGCTCTGACCGCTGACCGCGGCGGCTACTCGGCCGCGGCGGTGGGCGGGGCGTGGACGGCGAGCCAGGGGCGGGCGGCGGGGGCGGGCGTCGAGCCGCCCGGGGCTGCCGGGGTGGGGCGGTCGAAGGCGTCCGCGCCGACCAGGGCCCAGCCGGAGGAGCCCACGGCGTGGGAGAGCACACCCTCGGAGCGGGTGGATCCCGGCTGCGGGGAGTTCAGGGTGATCACCGCCGTGCCCTTGCCGGTGGTACGCCGGAACTCCGCGAGCCACCGGGTCCACAGCACCGCCTCCTTCCGGTCCACCCGGTCCGCTCCCCCGTACGGCTGTACGAGGACCAGCGCGCCGGTGTCCCGGTCCCGGGCGGCCTCGGTGAGCCCGGCACGCAGCGCGCGGAGCCGGGCGAGTCCGCCGCCCTGGAGGGTCCGCCGGCCGGTGTCGAGCGGGAGGAACCGGACCCCGCGGTGGCGGAAGGACGCGGTGCCCGGCACCGGCCGGAGGCCGTCCGCACCGGCGCCCGGGCCGGTGCCGGTGGCTGTGCCCTGCGTCAGGATGAAGTCCGGTGTGCCCGCGCGGAGTGCTGCCAGCGCACGCCGCCGGTCCGCCTCCGGCAGCCCGGCCGGCAGTACGCCGAACCGCCAGCTCCGCGCCCGGACTTCGGCGGCCGTGGCCGGCCGGGGGTCCGGCTCCGCCGACGGGACGGCGGGCGCGGGGCCAAGATCCGGGCCGGTGGCCGTCAGTGTGTCCAGCACCAGCTTCCCGGTCCGGGTGCCGCCGCTCGCGGTCAGGCCGGTGAGCGTGAGCGGCCGTTCGGCGGCGGCCGGCACCGGCAGGGTGATCCGGCGCCAGCCGGACCAGTCCACGGCGGGCCCGCGCAGCGCGAGTTCGGCCCAGTCCGCATCGATCAGCCGCAGCACCGGCCGGATGCCGGAACCGTCCCCGCGCACCCACAGCCTGAGGCTGCGCACCGGATCGGGCAGCGGCAGGGGCTTAGGCGGCCGGGCGGAGTCCCCGGCCCCGCCCGCGGACAGCCGGAGGCCGGTTCCCCGGTGGCCGTCCGCCGGGCCGGCCCCGGAGCCGGTCCACCGGTCGGCCTCGTCGAATCCGGTCACCTGCCGCTCCACCGAGCCGACGCCCACGGCGAGTTCGGCGGTGGCTCCGGTAGCCGGAACGGTGGCCTTCAGCACTCCGGTGGCCCGGGGGACGCGGGCCGTCAGGGTGAAGCCGCCCCGGCCGTCGTCCGCCACCTGCCACCGCGAGCGGTCGTACTGCCAACGCACGTCCCGCCCTTCCACCGGTGCCGCCGCGCCCTGGGCATCGAATCCGGCCAACCGGAAAGTGCCCTGTTCGGCCCGGTCGGCGAGGCCGATCCGGGCGGGCACCGGCCTGATCCGGGTCAGCGCGCCCAGCACGTCCAGGCGGATGGTGCCGTCGGCGGGGGCGCGCCCGGCGTGTACCGAGGCGCCGCCCGGACGGACCGCGTGGAAGACGCCGTCCGGTCCGACCCAACCCGCGCTGCCCGGGGTGGTCCACCAGTCGGGCCCGCCGGCCGTGTCCGGGGCGTACATATCGTCGTACCCGACGGCGGTGAGGGTGCGGGTGAGGCCGGGGAAGACCCGGGTGGAGCCGGCCGGCGCCTCGACCCGGTGGCCGGCGGTCCGGCCGGAGCCGGCCGCGACGGTGAGGACCAGGCCGTTGGGGATCGTACGGGGGCGGCCGTCCGAAGGGGAGTTCTCCAGGCTGAGCAGGGTGTCTCCGCTGCGGCCCGCGAGCAGGGTGCTGGAACCGCCGCCGTCCAGGTTCAGGGCGTTGTGCGCGCCCCGCTCGTGGAGCAGCCGGCCGAGCGCGGTCAGCGTCATGCCTCCGCTGTCGCGCTGCCGGCCGTCGACGGTCAGGATGCGCAGGTACCGGCCGTCCCGGGAGAAGCCGACGGCGGTGCGCGGGGCGGCGATGTTGTTGCGGGAGCGGTCGTGGTTCTGCGGGACCCCGTGGACGACCAACCGTTCCCGTCCGCCGATGGCCGCGGTGGGCAGCGGCCCGGAGCCGGCGGCGGGGCCGGCCGTGATGCCGACCCGGTCGCCGGGGCTCAGCGCCGCCAGCTGCGCGGCGGCGGCGCCGCGCCCGGCGAGCAGGGTGGTCCCGGCCGACGGCTCGGTTCCGCGTCCGGGCTGCCGTACGGCGGTCACCACGCCGTCCTGTACGTCGGCCTCGGCGCCCGCGCCCGGCGGCAGGGCGGCGCCGGAGCCGGCCCAGTCCGCGGTGTAGGCGGTGATGCCTTCGGCGGGCGGGCGGGCGGAGTTGAACCCGGCGAGGGGCAGCGGGGCGGAGCCGGGCAGGGTGACCGTACCGGCGAGGGCGAGACTCAGCACCCGGCCGACCGGTCCGGGACCGAAGCCGACGGCGGTGCCTGCGCCGGGTGACGGGGAGTGCAGCAGGCGGCCGTCGGCGACGCCCGGGCCGAGGGGGGCGCCGGTGCGGCGGATGTCGAAGAAGTCCCCGTTGACGGCGGCGACCACGCGACGGCCGCGGCCGGCGGGATGGCGGGCAACGGCTTGGGCGAGGGTGCCGGGCCCGCCGAGGTATTCGGCACGCAGGCCGGGTGCGGCGAGGTCGACGAGGAGCTCGTCGATGCGCAGCCAGCGGTCGGCGTGCAGCCGGTCGTAGGACTCCAGACGGATTCCGGGGGCGATCTGCCGGGCGATGCGGTCGGTCTCGATGCCGTCGTTGATGTCGGCGGCCCGGGCGGGAGCGGCGGGCAGGGTGATCAGCAGCACCGGCAGGACCGTGCCGATCAGAGGGCCGACGACGGGGCCGAGGAATGGACGGAGAGTCACCACGCAGGCAGGATCGAACAATCCGGTCAGATGATAGTTAAGGACACAAGCCGGAATGTAAGACAGGCTGACTTTTCACCCATTCGCCCCCATCTGCTGGCGCGGGCTGCGCAGGTTGCGCGGGGGCGCGCCGGGGGCAGAGGCCGGGCCGGGGCCGAGGCACGCGCCGGGGCCGAGGCCAGGCAGGGCCAGAGGCCGGGGCCGGGACGAGGGCCCGAGCCGGGGCGGGGCAGAGGCGGGCCGGGACGAGGGCCCGAGCCGGGGCGGGGCAGAGGCGGGCCGGGACGGGGACCCGAGCCGGGCCGGGGCAGCGGCCGGGGCCTCGACAGAGTCCTGGCCCCGGGCCGGCGGCCGAGCCGGGTCCAGGTCAGAGGCCGGAGCCTGGCCGAAGTTGGGCGGCGTCAGGGGCCGGAGCCGGGCCCGGGGCGTGGAATTCGCACCAGACGGATTTGCCGGTGCCTCGTGGCTCGACGCCCCAGGTGTCGGCCAGCCGGTCCACCAGGAGCAGGCCGCGCCCGGACACCGCCCAGTCGCCCGCCTCCCGCCGCCGCGGCAACGCACTGGAGGTGTCCTCGATCTCGATCCGGACCCGGCCCTCGGGGGTGAGCCGCAGGCTGATCTCGCCGCCCCCGTCGGTGTGCACCAGCACATTGGTGATCAGCTCGTCCGCGGCCAGCTCGATCTCGTCCGCCCGATCCCCGGCACCCCACGCAGCCGCCGCCGCGCGGACCAGGTGGCGGGCCGTCGCCGGGCCCTCCGGGTCGCCGGGGGCGAGGTGCTGGCGCAGCGGGCCGCTGCCGCGCGGGGCCGGGCTGCCCCGGCGGCGCAGCAGGAGCAGGGCCATGTCGTCCCCGCCGCCCGCGTCCCCCACCAGGTCGCACAGCACGTCGGCGAGTTCCTCGACGTCCGTCGGGCCGTCCCGGACCGCCTCCATGAACTCCCGCATGCCGGCGTCGGAGTCGGCGCCCGGCCGGTCGATCAGCCCGTCCGTGCACAGCAGCAGGGTGTCGCCCGGGTGGAGTTCCAGACTGGTCACCGGGTAACCGGAGCCGGAAGGGGAATGCTCATGCGCCGGCAGGCCGAGCGGCAGACCGCCGGCCACGGCCACCCGGTGGCAGCTGCCGTCGCCGCGCCGGACCACCGGGTCGAGGTGCCCCGCCCGAACCAGCTGCACCCGGCCCGTGTTCAGATCGGTTTCCGCATAGGTGCAGGTGGCGAAGCGTTCGGTCTCCAGTTCGCGGAGGAAGGCGGAGGCCCGGGCCATGGCGGTACCCGGGGTGTGCCCTTCGCTGACGTAGGCGCGCAGCACAATCCGCAGCTGGCCCATCACCGCTGCCGCGTCCGTGTCATGGCCCTCCACGTCGCCGATCATCACGCCGACCCGGCCCTCGCCGATGGGGATGACGTCGTACCAGTCGCCGCCGATGTCCCGCCCCATGCGCGCGGCCCGGTAGCGTACGGCGATCCTGGCGCCCGGCACCGCCGGGATCCGGCGCGGCAGCATGGCCCGCTGCAGCCCTTCCGCCAGGTCGTGCTCCTGCTCGAAGAGCATGGCCCGCTGGAGGCTCTGCGCGATCCCGCTGCCCAGGGCGACCAGCACATTGCGCTCCTCGGCGGTGAAGTCGCCGTCCCGGGTGTACAGCAGCCCGAGCGCACCGATCGCCCGGCCCTGGGCGATCAGCGGCAGGTAGACCCCGCTGCGGACGGAGAGGGGTTCGATGTACGGCCACAGCAGCGGGTAGCGCTCCTCGAACTCCTCCCGGGAGCTCAGAAAGACCGGCTGCAGGGTGCGGACGGCCCTGCTCATCGGGAAGCCGGCGTCGATCCGGGTGTACTCGATCTCGGGGACGTACGAGCCGAGCTGACCTTCCGCGACGAGGTGGATCCGGCCCCCGTCGACGATGCCGAGCATCACGCTGACCGCGCCCAGATGGCCGAGCGCCTCCGGGTCCTTGAGGACGTCGGTGACGTCGTTGACGGTCCGGGCGTGGGCGAGGATCGCGGTGGTGCGTTCCACCACCCCGGTCATCCGCCGGCGGCCCTCGTCCTGCCGGCCGGGCAGGCCGGGTTCGCGCGGGTCGAGGGAGGCGTCCCGGACGACCCCGATGATCCGGTACGGGCGGCCGTTCGAGTGACGCAGGATGTGGCCCTGGATGTGGGTCCAGCGGGGCGAGCCGTCGCGGCGGCGGATCCGGAAGTAGGCGCCGTAGTGGTCGCGGCCCCCCTTGAGGGCCTGGGCGACCCGGGCGTCGAGCCGGGCCTCCTGGTCGGGCGGGATGCGCGGGCGCAGGCCGACGAGGGTGCCGTTGTACTCCTCGGGGCGCAGCTCCATGACCTCGAGGGCGGTCGGGTCCAGGTGCATCTGCCCGCTGTCGAGGTCCCAGTCGAAGGTGCCCATCCGGTTGAGCGCAAGACTCAGGTCCGGCCGGGCGGGCCAGTCGACCTTCTCGGCCATGCAGCCACTGTCTCACCGATCGGTGACGCGCGCGGGCGACGGCCGCGGGCGACAATCCGAACCATGGGAACCAGTGAGGTGTCGGTCGAACGGGAGATCGCCGCGCCGGCGGACGTCGTCTGGCAGGCGCTGACGGATCTGGAGTCGATGCCGCTCGTGCTGAGCGGGGTGGATGCGGTGGAGGTGCTGACACCGGGGCCGTTCCGGGTGGGGACGCGGTGGCGGGAGACCCGGCGGATGTTCGGGAAGTCGGCGACCGAGGAGATGTGGGTGACGGTGTGCGAGGCCCCGGAACGCTATGTCACCGAGGCGGACAACGCGGGGATGCGCTACGTGGCCGAGTTCCGGCTGACGGAGCGGGGGCCGGGGCGGACGGCGGTGCGCATGACTTTCTCGGCACAGCCGCAGGCGGGCGGGAAGCTGCCCTTGCTGGCGCGGCTGCTGGGCGGGCTGGGGACCAGGGCGGTGGCGAAGGCCATCGCCAAGGACCTGGCGGATGTGGCGGCGTCGGTGGAGCACCGCACCGCCTGATCCCTTTTGATCCCTTTCTTTGATCCCTCTCTCGATCCCTCTCTCGATTCAGGACCAACGGCCCACCCGGTCAGGACCTTTGCCGGATGGTCGACTTGTCCGGCTCCGCGAAGATCAATCCCATCTTGATCATCATTCGCGAGCGGTGGGGTGGCCTTGTCGGAGAAGCCGAACGGGACCGGAAACGGAACCGGAAACGGAACCGGAGCGATGGCTTTCCCCGGAATACCGGTCCGGCCCTACCGGGACCCGGTGGTCCTGGGCCCGCTGTTCCGTGACGAGGGCGGCGAACACAGGGAGACCATCACGGTCCCGGTGGTACCCGCGGCGATGGCCGCCGCTCCCCCGGCATCCACACCCGCGCCCGCACCCGCGCCGCCTGCGCCCCCTGCGGCGCGCCGGACCCTGCCGCCCGTACTCGACCGGGAGTTCTCCGAGCGGCCCGCGCGGGCCGGCTCCGGCTGGTGGGCCCTGCTCGCGGCCGGCTCCGCCGGGGCCGGGGCGGCCTGGCTGCTGACCCGGTACGGGATTCCGCGACCCGCCCTCACCAAGGACGCCTGGCCCGCCGCGGCCCTGGCCGGCTGCGCGCTGGTCGCCGCCCTCGCCCTCGCCGGACTGCGGCGCGGCCACACCGGCCACGCCATGGTGCTGACCCTGTTCGGGCGCTACCGGGGCACGGTCCGGCGCACCGGGCTGGTGTGGGCCGCCCCGATCCCCCGCCGCACCCGGGTCGACGTACGGCTGCGGCACTGGCGCAGCGAGCCGCTGGCCGTGGTGGATGCCGAGGGCACGGCGCTGCATGCCGTGGTGCTGGTCGTGTGGCGGGTGAAGGACACCGCCCGGGCCCTGCTCTCGGTCGACGACCACGCCTCCTACCTCCGTGAGCAGGTGGAGTCCACCACCGCCCGTGTGCTGTCCGGGATGCCGGCCGACTCCTTCGGGGCCGAGGCCGGCCCGGAGACCCTGCGCGACACCGAGGCCGTCGGCGACGCGCTGACCCGGTTGCTGGCCGCGGAGTGCCGGGCCGTGGGCATCGAGGTGTTCTCGGCCCGCCCGGTGCGCGTCGAGTACGCCCCGGAGGTGGCCGAGGCCATGCAGCGCCGCCGGATCGCGGCCATCGACGCCCGGCACCGTGATTCCGTGCTCACCTCGGTCATCGACGCGGTCGACGACACCGTGCACCGGATGTCCGACCGCGGTCTCGTCAGTCTCGACGACTACGAACGCAAGGCCCTGGTCAAGGACTTGACCGTGGCTTTCTACACGGCGCGCGGCACCGCCGCCGAAGCCCGCTGAAACCCGCTCCCGAAGAGAGGAAGTACGCATGCGCGCTCCCGAGTTCACCGAGGAGATACCCGACCGCTGCGATTGCGCCGGCTGCGCGAGCACGGCTGCCGGCCGCGGAGCCACCGGCGTCCGTACCCGCTGCACGCTCCGCGGGGCGGTGGTCGCCGCGGTCGGCGCGGCCGTACTGGTGGGCACCGGGGCGGGCACCGCCTCGGCCGAGCCGGCGCCCAGCCGGGCCGGCTGGGACGGCTCCCGGTACTGGTACAAGGACGAGACCGGCTGGTGGCGTTGGACCTCCCACCAGAGCAAGTACCTGGCCAAGACCGGCCAGGGCAGCTCCAAACAGCAGGCCGGCGGCGCGTCGGGGGCGCGGACCTCCGAACCGGTGTTCCGGGGCAAGCAGGGCTGGGACTCCATCGACCGGGTGTACTGGTACAAGCGGAACGGCCAGTGGTGGTGGACGAGCCACCAGGACAAGTACGAGCGCTACACGGGCTCGTCCGCAGCCGGCGGCGGCTCGGGCGCCTCGAAGCCGGCCGGCGGTTCCAGCGCCTCGAAGCCGGGCAGCGGTTCCAGCGCCCCGAAGCCGGGCGGCGGCTCCGGATCCGGTACCCCGGTGCGGCACGGCACCGAGGCGGCCATCGCGTACGCCATGAACCACCTCGGCGACCCGTACGTCTGGGGCGGCAACGGCCCGCACGGCTGGGACTGCTCAGGCCTGGTCCAGGCGGCGTACCGAAGCGCGGGGATCTCCCTCCCCCGGGTCGCCGACGACCAGTACCGGGCCACCACTCCCATCTCCCGCTCCGAGCTCCGCCGCGGCGATCTGGTGTTCTGGTCGAACAACGGCCGTGCCTCCGGCGTCGACCACGTGGCGATCTACCTCGGCGACAACCGCTACCTGGAGGCCCCGCGCCCGGGCAAGAACGTCCGGATCTCGACCTTCGCCTCCTACAACCCGAACCTGTACGGACGGGTCCGCTAGTAGGGCTCGACCGGGGGAGGTGAGGTCAGTCCCGGGCTGATCTCGGCCGGGGGCGGCGGGGGCGGGGACGGTGGCGGGGACGGTGGCGGGGGCGGGGGGCTGGTGGTGGTGAGACCCGGCGGCGGGCCGGTCCTGGTCTCGTAGGTCGGCCTGGGCGGCCGAGACGTGGTGGCGGTGTCCGTGGCCGGGGCCGACGGCGGGCTGGTGGTCGGGGAGCCGGTGGCCGACGGGGTGTCGGTCGCGGGCTCGGACGCCGGGGGCGGGGAGACCGGGTGCACCGGGGCCTCCGGGCGGGGGACGGGCTTGTCCGGCTTCGGGTCGTGGCCGCCCCCGCGTTCGTACCAGCCCCGGTCCCGCTGGTCGTAGATCACGATCTTCTTGACGGCCTTCGGGGCGGGGGCGATCACCACCGTGTTCTGCGGCTGGTACGCCGTCCACGGCTTCCCCTGCCGAGTCGAGTTCGGTTTCAGTGCCACCGGCTCCCCCAGCGGGTTCCCGCAGGCGCACCGCACCCGCGGCACCGCCCGGTCGTCGACCAGCACCGCCGTTCCCGCCTGGAGTACGGCCTGGTAGGGGGTGGCCCGGCCGTCCTGGAAGCCGTGGTTAGTGACCCGGGTGTCCCACCGCAGCTGGACCGGGGTGAGGGACCGCAGATAGCCGGGCACCTCCTCGGGCGCCTTGCCGAGCGCCTCGGCGAAGGCCTTGTTCGTCGCGGGCTGCTCGCCCAGCACCCGGATCTGCTTCTCGACGTCGCAGCTGGCCGTGTCCTTGGTACCGCCGTACACACCGGGCTGATCGCCGGTAACGGGGCGGTTAGGGACGGCGGCCGTGGCGGGCGGCGGGGAGCCCGTGGCGGGCGGCCGGGGGTCCGGATCGCCACTGGTGGTGGCCGTGGACTCGGTGAACGGAGCCGGGCCGGCCGAACCCGCGGGCTCGAGGAAGAGCTCTCCGCCGGTGACCGGGGTCTTCCCGCTCGGCCGGGTCAGCAGCACCGCCAGCACCACGGCGAGGGCCAGGGCCACGATCGCGGTCGCCAGCCGGGGAACGGACCGCCACCAGGGCTTTCCACCGGGTTCCGGCGGCTCCGGCGGCCCCGGTGCCGGCGGCCCGCCAGGACCACCGGCACCACCAGCACCACCCGAACCGCCCAAACCGCCTGAAGTGCCTGAACTGCCCGGACCGCCGCCCGAGCCGCCGGGGCCACTGGGGCCTCCCGGGCCGCCCGGCCCGCCGGAGCCACCGGCCGCACCACCGCCCGACAACGGGCCGGACGGCGGACCGGTGGGGCGCTCCGGCGGCGGCGTGCCCGAGGGTTGCGTCGTCACGGTGCTCTCCCGTTCGGAGAAGATGCGTCCCCTGAAGTCTCCGGACATCCGTCACTCCACCGCACCCGTGGTGCGCCGTTCAGGTGGTGGCGCGTAGCGGAGGCTGCCTACGGTGGCCGTGTGAGCCGTTCCTGGCGTGACGCCGTGCTGGCGGTACTGGCGGGGTTCGTGGCGATGACCGTGGTCGCCGCGGCCGGTCTGGCCTTCGCGGGCGCCGGCGACCTGCCCGGAGGCGCATATCCGCAGGTGGTGGCCGCGGTCGTGGTGCTGGCCGCCGGCGGCTCGGTGGAGCTGTCCGGCGGGGCGGGCTTCCTGGCGGACGCCCAGGCCGAGCTGGCAGTGCTGCCGCTGTCCGTGAGTCTGGCCGGCGCGCTGGCCGCCGGATCCGGTTTTCTGCGTCCGCTGCGCGGCCGGGCCGTGGCCGGTGGCCGCGAACTCCTCTCCCGGGCCGCCCCGCTGGTGCTGCTGTGGCTGCTGGCCCTCACCGGCTTCGCACTCTTCGCCCGCCACACCTTCGGGATCTCCACCGGCGACTCCCCCATCGGTGAGATCGGCGAGTTCCTCGACGCCGCGCCCACGGTGAGCTTCCGGGCGGACCTGCCCGCCACCCTGCTGTTCGGACTGCTCTGGATCCTCGGCCTCTTGGTGATCACCCTGCTGGTGTCTCGGAGCGCTCCGCTGCCCACCGGGCTGGTCCGCTTCCACGCGGCGGTCCGCCCGGCCGCCCATGCGGTGGTCGTGCTGCTCCTCGCGTACGTGGTCCTGGGCGCGCTGATCGGGCTGGTGGTGGCCCTGACCCGGGGCCGGGCACCGGAGACCCTCGCCGTGCTGCTGCTGGGGCTGCCGAACCTGGTCTGGCTCGCGCTGACCCTGGGCCTCGGCGGCGCCTGGCAGGGCCGGGTGGAGGGCCCCTTCGGGCTGCCCATGCCCCAACTGCTGGACGAGGTGCTCCGCACCCCCGATCTGTCCACCCTGGACGTGGGCACCCTCGCCGAGCGGGATCCGCGGGCCTGGTGGCTGGTGGCCGTGGCCGCCGTGCTGCTGCTCGGTACGGGCTTCCTGGCCGCCGTACGCTCCCCCTCGCGGGTGCGGCCCTGGCAGCATGCGCTGCACCTGGCGGTGGCCCTGGCGCTGGCCACACTGACGGTGTGCCTGCTGGGCCGGATCCAGGCCCAGGTCGGGCTGTCGGTGCTGGGCATCGGCGAGGTCGGGGGCCTCGGCGGCTCGGTGCAACTGCATGCGGTGCTGTGGCGCACGGTCGGCCTGGCCCTGCTGTGGGGCGCGCTGGCCGGGTTCCTCGGCGCCCTGCTGGCCAAGCCGGTGCAGCGGCGGGGCGCTCTCTAATGCGGTGACCGGAGGTCACCGAACACCGGCAGGGCCCAGTCCGGCGGCGGGGGCGGCGGGGTGTCCCCCGGGGCGGCGTCGACGAGCACGGTGTCCGCCGGATCGGAGGCCGGGAGCCGGGACGGCTGACGCCCGCCGGGGGCGGCTCCGGCCCGGCGGAAGGCCACGGCGAACTCCAGGCAGGTGGGCCAGCGGTCCTCCGGGGACTTCGCGAGGGCGCGCGCCAGGACCTCGTCCACGGCCGACGGCAGCTCGGGCCGCCGCTCGGTGACCGGGGGCGGCGGATCGTACTGGTGCGCCCAGAGCAGGGCCATGTCGTCCTCCCGTTGGAAGGGCGGGCCGCCCGCGAGGGTTTCGTACACCACGCAGCCGAGGCTGTAGACGTCGCAGCGGCCGTCGACGGGTTTGCCGGAGATCTGTTCGGGGGCCACATAGTCGAGGGTGCCGACGAACTGGCCGACGCTGGTGAAGCCGGTCAGCGAGAGCGATTTCTTGGTCAGCCCGAAGTCGGTGAGGTAGGCGTGCTCCGGGTGGTCGCTGTCGGTGCCCGGGGCGATCAGGATGTTGCCGGGTTTCACGTCCCGGTGGACCAGGTCGTGGTCGTGGGCGGCGTCCAGGGCGGAGGCGATCTGTACGGCGATCCGGGCGGCGGTTTCGACGGTCAGCGGTCCGTTGCGGTCGAGCAGGGCCCGCAGGTCGAGTCCGGCGACGTACCGCATGGCGATGTAGAGGATGCCCTCCGTCTCCCCGGCCTCGAACACGGGCACGATGTGCGGGTGGTCGATGGCCGCGGCCACCTTCGACTCGTGGGCGAACCGCCGGCGGAAGGTGTCGTTGCGGGCCAGTTCGGGGGCGAGCAGTTTGAGGGCGACGGTGCGGTCCAGGCGCAGGTCGGTGGCCCGGTAGACGACGGCCATGCCGCCGCGGCCGATCTCGTCCTCCACCCGGTAGTCGGCGATCCGCCTCCCGTGGAGGTCGGAGGGGCGGCCCGCGGGGAGTCCGCCGGCCATCAGGGGGCACCCGGCCCGACGATGCGGGTGGGCGGATGGGCGGCCGGGTCGGGCGCGGGCGCGGCGGATGTGGGCGGTGGGGGTACGGGCGGTGCGGGCGCGGCCGAGTCCGGGCGGTCCGGGTGCGGGTGGTCCGGGTCCTGGTCGTCCGGGTCCGGGTGCGGCGGGGCGGGTTCGTCCGGGCGGCTGCCCGGTCCGGCTGCGACGGCGTAGGTGGCCAGCCGGGCCCCGTCCCCGTACATCCAGCGGCCCGCGGTGTCGTCGTACAGCCAGACCCGTTCCCCGTCCAGGACCAGCCCGGCGCGCAGGCCGCGGGTGGCCTGCCGGAAGGCCCCGGTGTCGGAGCGGCCGTCGGCGTGGTCCCGGGCGGCCCCGCGGTACCGGTCGAGGGCCTCGGCTGCCCGGTCCAGCAGCGGCCGGGGGTCCTCGGCCCGGCTGAGCGGCCGGCCGGCCGTGGGCGGCGGCTGCGGGACGGCCACCAGGAGCCGCCCGTCGACCCAGGCGGACCAGCCGTTGGCGCAGCGGATCTCGCCCCATTCGCCGCGCCGGGCGAGCAGCTCGACGGGCAGGAAGGGGTCGAGGGCGGAGGTGGGCCGCGAGGGGTCGGGGCCCTCCCAGGCGGGCAGCCCGTCCGGCGGGACCACATGCGTGGGGTGGAAGCCGGGGGCAGGGGCGGCAGCGGCAGCGGCGGTTTCCTGGGAGTGGGTCATGTCCGGCGCTACTTCCGCATGATCGCGGGCTCGTGCCGGCGCAGCAGCCGGAGCACCAGAATGCCGAACAGGACGGACAGCGCGATCAGCATGCCCATGTTGAGCAGCCAGACCCCGGCGTCATGCGCGAACAACGGGTCCTGGGTGAGCTTGCCGGGCACGATCGCACCGAGGTCGATGGTGCCCGCCATGGCGCCGAGCGCCCACCGGGACGGCACCAGCCAGGCCAGTTGTTCGATCACCGGTACTCCGTCGAGTTTGAGCAGGGCGCCGCAGAAGACGACCTGGACGATGGCGAGGAGGACCAGCAGCGGCATGGTGACCTCCTCCTTGCGGACCAGTGCGGAGACCAGCAGGCCGAGCATCATCGCGGTGAAGGCCAGCAGGGCCACGGCGAGGGTGATCTCGATCAGCGGTGGGAACAGCACGCCCCGGCCACCCGGGGCGTTGAGATCGACCCCGGCGAGACCGACCAGGGTGAGGACCACCGCCTGGGCGATGGTGACGGCACCGAGGACCACGACCTTGGACATCAGATAGGCGGATCGGGACAGCCCGACGGCCCGCTCCCGCCGGTAGATGACCCGTTCCTTGACGAGTTCGCGGACCGCGTTGGCGGCGCCGATGAGCACTCCGCCGACGCACAGGATGAGCAGGGCGTTCATCGCGGTCTCAACGGTGAGGGCGGAACCGGCGAGGGCCCGGGCCATGGCGCCCATCACGAACGGCAGGGCGATCATGATGACGAGGAAGGTGCGGTCGGCGCTCAGCGCGGCGGCATAGCGGCGGATCAGGGTGGAGAGCTGTGCGCCCCAGCTCTGCGCCTTGGGCGGCGGGGCCACGGGCGGGCCGGCGCCCGGCTGCCCGGCCTGCCCGGCCTGCTGGGGCTGGCGTGCGGTGCCCTCGACGTACCGCTGGTGGAAGGTGGAGGCCCGGTACTCTCCCGCCCAGTCCCGGTCCCGGCGGTTCTCGAAGGCCTCGAAGGCCTCCGGCCACTGCTCGAAGCCGAAGAAGCGGAGGGTCTCGGCCGGGGGACCGTAGTAGGCGATCCGCCCGCCCGGCGCCAGGACCAGGAGCCGGTCGCAGACGTCGAGGCTGAGCACGCTGTGGGTGACCACGATGACCGTGCGGCCGTCGTCGGCCAGACCGCGCAGCATGTGCATCACCGAACGGTCCATGCCCGGGTCGAGGCCGGAGGTGGGCTCGTCCAGGAACAGCAGGGAGGGCTTCGTCAGCAGCTCCAGGGCGACCGAGACGCGTTTACGCTGGCCGCCGGAGAGGCTGTGGATCGGCTGGCCGGAGCGCTCTTCCAGGCCGAGCTCGCGGATCACCTCGTCGACCCGTGCCTCGCGTTCGGCCGCCGCGGTGTCCTGCGGGAAGCGGAGTTCGGCGGCGTACGAGAGGGCGCGGCGGACGGTGAGCTGGGAGTGCAGGATGTCGTCCTGCGGGACCAGGCCGATCCGGCTGCGGAGTTCGGCGTAGTCGCGGTAGAGGTCGCGGCCGTCGTAGAGGACGGCGCCCCGGTCGGCGGGGCGCAGCCCGGTGAGGGCGCCGAGCAGGGTGGACTTGCCGGCCCCGCTGGGCCCGACGACGGCGAGCAGGCATTTGGCGCCGACCGGGAAGGAGACCTGGTCTAGGAGGGTCTTGCGGCCGTGGTCGACGGCGACGGTGAGGTCCTGGACGTCGAGGGAGACCTCGCCGGTGTCGGTGAACTCCTGGAGTTCGTCGCCGACCAGGCAGAAGGCGGAGTGGCCGATGCCGATGATGTCGCCGTCGGCGACGGGGGCGGGGGCGGTGCCGAGGGGCGCGCCGTTGAGGTAGGTGCCGTTGTGGCTGTCGAGGTCGGCGATCTCGTGGCTGCCGTCGGCGAGGGTGCGGAGTTCGGCGTGCCGGCGGGAGACCACCAGGTCCTCGATGACCAGGTCGTTCTCGGGGGCGCGGCCGATGCGTACGGTGGTCCGCGCGGCCAGCGGCAGGACGGCGGTGGGCCGGCGGAAGGTGGCGGTGAGGGAGGGGTTGCCGACGCCTGAGGGCCCGGCGGCCCCGGCGACCCCGACGACCCTGGTGTCGGCCGGCGGCGGCCCGGCCAGGACGGCGCGCGGCCCGTCCAGGGCGCTGCCGAAGCGGAGTTCGCTGCCGGGGCCGATCTCCCCTGCCTGGATCCGGCGGCCGTCGGCCCAGGTTCCGTTGGTGCTGTCCGCGTCCTCGACGGTCCAGTGGTCCCCGTCGATGTGGAGCGTCGCGTGGTGCCAGGAGACCCGGGCATCGTCGAGGAAGATCTCGCTCAGCGGGTCCCGGCCGACGTGGTAGGTCCGTCCCGGACTCATCACGGTGGAGCCCGTATCCGTCTCCAGGACGAGCTCGGGCGCGGTCGGCACTCCAGGGCGCTGGACCATGAACAGATTTTCCCACGATCCGTCCGACCCGGCATAACCGCAGGTCAGGGCCTTCTTATGGGTAATGACAACGGTCCCCGTTGCAGCCTTTGCCGATCTCGGAAAGGTGCGCTTCACTTCACGCGTCGGTAACCGAAACACACGGGGGACGCCATGGGTGCACAGGACCACGCACACGGCCACGCACACGGCCACGGGCACGACCACGGACACGGGGTGGCGGCGAACGCCGACCGTCGCTGGCTGGCCATCGCTCTGTCGCTGATCTGTGCCTTCATGGCCATCGAGGTGGTCATCGGCATCGTGGCGCAGTCCCTGGCCCTGATCTCGGACGCCGCGCACATGCTGACCGACGCCGTCTCCATCGTGCTGGCGCTGATCGCGATGCGGCTGGCGGCCCGGCCGGCCCGCGGCGGGTTCACGTACGGGCTGAAGCGCGCGGAAATACTCTCCGCCCAGGCCAACGGGCTGACCCTGCTGCTGCTGGCGGTCTGGCTCGCGTACGAGGCGGTCCGGCGGCTGCTCGATCCTCCCGCGGTGGAGGGCGGGCTGGTGCTGGTAACGGCACTGGCCGGCATCGTGGTAAATGTCCTTGCGGCCTGGTGCATCTCGAAGGCGAACCGCACCTCCCTCAATGTCGAGGGCGCCTACCAGCACATCCTCAACGACCTGTTCGCGTTCATCGGCACCGCGGTGGCCGGCCTGATCGTCCTGACCACGGGATTCGTCCAGGCCGACGCCATCGCCACCCTGGTCGTGGTGGCGCTGATGGTGAAGGCGGGCTACGGGCTGGTCCGCGAATCCGGACGGATCCTCTTGGAGGCGGCCCCCGCCCATGTGGACCCGGACACGGTCGGCGACCGGCTGGTCGCCCACGGGCCGGTCACCGAAGTCCACGACCTGCACATCTGGACGATCACCTCGGGGGAAGCGGCCCTGTCCGCACACGTACTGGTGGAACCCGAGAGCGACTGCCACGCCGTCCGGCGCGACCTGGAGAAGCTGCTGGGCGCCGACTACGGCATCACCCACACCACCCTGCAGGTGGACCATGCGCAGGAGACCCTGCTCCGGGTGGGCCGGGCGGGTGAGGAACCGGAGGACGCGCACTGCTCCGCCCCGCACGGCCCGGTGCACCGCGAGGGCCCGCACCACCACTGAACCGCCACCCCGCACCGCCGCCACTGAACCGCCGTCCCGCGGGGAAGGGATGGCCCATGACGCAGAAGCGCAGTGCCGGGCTGCTCCTGTTCCGCCGCACCGGACCGGAGCGGGCGGTGGAGGTCCTGCTGGGCCATATGGGCGGGCCGTTCTGGGAGCACCGGGACGCCGGGGCCTGGTCCATCCCGAAGGGCGAGTACGAACCGGACGAGGCCCCGCGGGACGCGGCCCGCCGGGAGTTCACCGAGGAGATCGGGCTGCCGCCGCCGGACGGCCCGTACCTGCCGCTCGGCGAGGTGAAGCAGACCAGCGGGAAACTGGTGACGGTCTGGGCGGTGGAGGCGGACCTCGATCCGGCCCTGATGCAGCCGGGGACGTTCACCATGGAGTGGCCGCAGGGTTCGGGCCGGACGGAGGAGTTCCCGGAACTGGACCGGGTGGCCTGGTTCACCCCCGCAACGGCCCGCGGACGGCTGGTCGTGCCCCAAGTCCCGTTTCTGGAGCGGCTGTTGGGGCTGCTGGCCGATTGATCCCCGGCGGGGTTGCCAGCTGCGCCGTCCCCGTGGACATTGCACACATGACGAACGTCGTGCTGGTGGGAACCCTGGACACCAAGGGTGTCGAGTACGGCTGGTTGCGCGAGCGGCTGCTGCGCGCCGGCGTCGATGTGACCCTGGTCGACACAGGAGTGATGGGCGAGCCCCGGGTGCCCGCCGATGTGCCCCGCGAAGCGGTGGCCCGGGCAGCCGGAACGGAACTGTCGGAACTACGGGCGGCGGCCGACCGGGGCGCCGCCGTCACCACGATGGCCCGCGGCGCGGAAGCCGTCGTCATACGCCTGCACGCCGAGGGGCGGCTCGACGCGATACTCGCCATCGGAGGCAGCGGCGGCACCTCCATCGCGACCCGCGCCATGAGAGCCCTGCCGCTGGGCGTGCCGAAGCTGATGGTGTCCTCGATGGCCTCCGGGGACGTGTCCGTGTACGTCGGCTCCTCGGACATCACCATGATGTACAGCGTGGTGGACATCGCGGGCATCAACACCGTCTCGGCGCCGGTGCTGGCGAACGCGGCGGACGCGGCGGCCGGGATGGCGAAGGGCTTCGCCCAGGGCTCCCGGGCCGTCCGCCCCGGCCGGCTCGGTTCCGGCGAGCGGCCGTTGATAGCGGCCAGCATGGCGGGGGTCACCACGCCCGGGGTGGACGCGGCCCGCGAACGGCTCACCGAACTCGGCTACGAGGTCCTGGTGTTCCACGTCAGCGGCACCGGAGGCCGCACCCTGGAGTCCCTGGCGGGCCAGGGGGTGTTCGCGGGGATCCTGGACCTGACCCTCAGCGAGCTCGCGGACGAACTGTGCGGCGGCATCCTGACCGCCGGCCCCGACCGGCTCAGCGCGGCCGGGCAGGCCGGCGTCCCGCAGGTGGTGAGCCTGGGGGCGCTGGACATGGTGAAGTTCGGGCCGCTGGAGAAACTTCCGGAGCGGGTCCGCTACCGGCGGGTCCGGGTCCACAATCCGTCCATCACGGTGATCCGCACCACCGAGGCGGAGTGCACCGAACTGGGCCGCCTGGTGGCGGCCAAGCTGCGGGCGGCCACCGGGCCGACCGCCGTGTGCGTACCGCTGCGCGGGCTGTCCACCCTGGGCGCGCCGGACGGCCCGTACCACGACCCGGCCGCGGACTCGGCCCTGTTCACGGCCCTCCGGGAGGGACTGCGGGGCGGCTCCGCCGAACTGTTCGACTACGACACCCACATCAACGATCCGTCCTTCGGGCGCGCCGCCGCGGACCGGCTGCACGCACTGATCACCGACCGGCAGGAGCGGGCACCCGCGGCCTGACCCCGTCGGCAGCCCCGAAAGCGGGTGCGGGCAAAGCCCGCACCCCGCGGGGGGCTGGGGGCGGAGCCCCGAAAGCAGGTGCGGGCCAAGCCCCGACACCCCGCCGGGGCCGGGGCGCAGCCCCGAAAGCGGGTCCGGGCCAAGCCCGGACGTCCCGCGGGGGCACTGGGGGCGGAGCCCCCGGAGCGGGTCCGGGCCAAGCCCGGGCACCCCGCGGGACCCGGGGCGCAGCCCCGAAAGCGGGTGCGGGCGAAGCCCGGGCACCCCGCGGGGGGGGGCTGGGAGCGGAGCCCCCCGAACGGGGTGCCGGGCGGAGCCCGGACCTCCCGGCGGGGTCCGGGGCGCAGCCCCGAGAGCGGGTGCGGGCGAAGCCCTGGCACCCCGCGGGGGGGCTGGGGGCGGAGCCCCCAAACGGGGTCCGGGCGGAGCCCGGGCACCCCCTACGGGGTCCGGGGCGCAGCCCCGAAAGCGGGTGCGGGCGAAGCCCTGGCACCCCGCGGGGGGGCTGGGGGCGGAGCCCCCGAACGGGGTGCCCGGGCGGAGCCCGGGCCTCCCGACGGGGTCCGGGGCGGAGCCCCGGTTTCGGGAAGGGGCGGGGTGGGGGAAGGCTCCGCGCAGCGGCAGCCCGGCACCGCGCAGCGGGGGCACGGCGCGGCGCCGGCTCAGGCCCTGGCGTGGGCCGTGATGTCCGCCTCGAACTCCCCCGTCATCGCCGGGGTGACAGTCGGCCGGCACTGGGCCACCGCCGCCAAGTAGTCCGCCGTGCTCGCGCCCAGCGGAACCGCCGCCCTCGCCCCCACCGCCGCCAAGTCCCGCTCGAACGACACCTGCGCCGCGATCCGCGCCGCATGCTCGATGTCCGCCGGCGTGAACAGCTCGCTCGCCGCGACCAGCGCCGCAACGTCCACATCCGTACGCCCCGCCGTGTACCGGGACCAGATCGCCGCCCGCGCCCCCGCATCCGGCGTACCGATCGGGATCAGGTAGTCGAACCGGCCGGGCCGCAGGAACGCCGGGTCCAGCGAGCGGATCGAGTTGGTGGCGCACACCAGCAGCCGCTCGTCGCCCTCCCGGAACCCGGGTATCAGCTTGAGCAGCTCGTTCGTCACCCCGTGGATCCCGCCCGGCTGGGCCGGCTCGGTCCGCACCGGGGCGATCTCCTCCACCTCGTCGATGAAGACCAGGACCCGCTCCAGCTCCGCGATCCGCGAGAAGGCGGAGCGCAGCGCCGCCGCCAGGTTGCCCTCGTCGGCGAGCCGGGACGGCAGCAGTTCCACGAACGGCCAGCCCAGCCGGGAGGCAATGGCGCGGGCGAAGGTGGTCTTGCCGGTGCCGGGCGGCCCGAAGAGGGTGATGGCGCGCGGCGGCCGGACCCCGTGCTGTGCCGCCCGCTCGGGCTCGGCGAGCGGCAGCACCACGCGCCGCTCGATGAGGTCCTTCTCGGTCTCCATGCCGGCGACCTTGTCCCACAGATCCTTGGCCAGGAACCGGCCGCCGAGGTCGTCGAGCAGCCCGGCCGCGGGCCCGTGCAGCGGTTCGGTCTTCTCGAAGTAGGCGACGGCAGGCTGACGGGTGTAGCCGGCGTTCAGCAGGCCCTCGCCGAGCAGGTCCTCCTCCGGCAGCACGTACGAGATCCGGCCGACCCGGGCGGCGATCAGCCGTCGCTCCAGCTCGACCAGCAGGGCACTGGCCAGCCCGCGCCCGCGCCAGCCCGAGGCGATCGCGATCCGCATCACCCAGGCGCGCTCCCCCGAGACGGTGGCGAGGGCCGCGCCGATCGGGACGCCCTGGTGGACGGCGACCACGGCGGGCTGCCGGTCGGTGAGTGCCGTGATGCACTCGGCGAGGGAGAAAACGGATTCCTGGCCGAGTTCGGCCGTGGTGTCGATCAGGTGGACGACGGATGCGAGATCGCTCTCGCGGTAGTCGTGGATGAGCCAGTTCACCGGGTACCGCCCCTCGATTCGTACAGCGCGTGCGCCTTGCGGCGAGGCTAGGTGCGGCGGCCCGACGCGATCACGCTCCGCCGTGCACAACAGCCGGGACGGAAACCGTCCGTGGCGTCCATAGACTGGTGGCTTCCGCCCACAAGCCAGCGCCGAGGACCCGAACACTTCATGACTTCGCACATATCCGATCCCCGGCGGCGGCATCTGCGGCACCTGGTGTGGCTGGTGCCGGTCCTGTGGACCCTCGCACTGGGCCTGTGGGGGCTGTCCCGGCAGGACAGCGTGTGGCGGGACGAGGCGGCGACCTGGCAGGTGGCGGGGCGGTCGGTGGCCGAGATCTGGCACATGCTCGGCCAGGTGGACGCCGTGCACGGCCTCTACTACCTGCTGATGCACGGTCTCTTCGAGCTCTTCGGGGCGGGCACCGCCACCCTGCGGCTGCCGTCGGTGCTGGCCATGGCCGTGGCCGCGGCCTGTGTGGCGCTGCTCGGGCAGCGGCTGGCCGGGTTCTGGGCCGGGCTGGGCGGCGGGCTGGCGCTGGGGCTGCTGCCGGCCGTGCAGTTCTACCTCCAGGAGGGCCGGCCGTACGCGCTGGTCGCGGCGGGGGCCGGGGTGTCCACCCTGGTGCTGGTGACGCTGCTCGAGGGGCGAGAGGGGCACGAGGGGCGCGAGGGGCGCAGGGAGTGGCCGCGCTGGACGGCGTACGCGCTGGTCGTGCTGGTGTGCGCGCTGCTGAACTGGCTGTCCCTGCTGATCCTGCCCGCGCACGCGGCCACCCTGCTGTGGGTGCGGGCCGGGCGGCGGGTGTACGGGCGCTGGGCGCTGGCGGCGGCCGGCGCCGGCTGCGGGGCGCTGCCGTTGATCCTGTTCAGCCGCGGCCAGTCCGGGCAGGTGTCCTGGATACCGCCGCTGACCTGGCACATGCTGATCGGTCCGGCGATTCTGCTGGCGATCGGCGGGCTCGGTGCCTGGCTGGACCGGTCCCGGTCCGGGCGGGGGTTGTCGGCCGCCGCGGTGGGGCTTCCGCTGCTCGCCGTCCCGCAGCTGGGTCTGATCGGGCTGTCCCTGGTCCAGCCGCTGTTCCTGGACCGGTACGTGCTGTTCAGCCTGCTGGGTCTGGCGCTGCTGATCGGCACGGGTCTGGGGGCGGGCGTACGGGTGGCCGCGCGCCGCACGCCGAGGGCGGCGGGCCTGCTCGTGCCGGCGGTGGTGGGGGTGGCCGTGGTCGCGCTGCTGCCGGTGGAGCTGGGCAAGCGGGCTCCGGCGAGCCGGGTGGACGATGTGCTGGCGGTGTCGGCGGAGGTGGCCAGGCTGAAGGAGAGCGGGGACGCGGTGCTGTTCATACCGGCCGCCCGCCGGGACACCGCGCTGGTCTCCCCCGATGCCTTCAGCGGGCTGTCGGACATCGCGCTGGCCGAGTCCCCGCAGGCCTCCGGCACCCTCAAGGGTGAGGAGGCGGATCCGGCCCGGATCCGGGCGGCCGTCCTCGGGCAGCGGCGGATCCTCCTGGTGACGGACGCGGCGCGGGTGGCCAGGCCGGCATCGGCGGAGCGGGACCGGGTGAAACTGGCGGTACTGCGGGAGCGGTTCACGGCGGTGGCGGACGAGCAGGTCCGCGGCCGGCGGGTGACGGTGTACGAACGCCGCTCCTGATCCGGCCCGGCGGGCCGGTCGGCGGACTGCCCGGCCCGCCGATTCACAGCACCTCCACAGGGAAACCGGGGCTCCGCTCACAGCTGCGGGTTGCAGGCTCGGAGCATGATCGACCGCACACTCCCGCGTCGCACACTCCCCCGTCGCACGGTCCGCGTCGCCGTGGCGATGGCCGCGATGGCCGCACTGCTCTCGGTGGACCTGCCGGCCGCCACGGCGGCAGCCGGGGCGGGCCGCACGGTCGAGGCCCCGCCGGGCGGGACGACGGACCGGGTGGGGGCCCTGTTCGCCAGCGGCCTGGACGGCGGCCACTTCTGCACCGCATCGGTGGTGCGGAGCACGGGCCGTGATGTGATCGCCACCGCCGCGCACTGCCTCGGCGATGTGTCCGGGACCGTGTTCGTCCCCGGTTACCACAACGGCACCGCGCCGTACGGGGTCTGGCGGCTCACCGGCATGTCCGTGGACCCGGGCTGGCAGCGCGCGCAGGACCCGGACGCGGACCTCGCGTTCGCCACGGTCGCCCCGCTCGACGGGCGGGCCGTCCAGGACGTGGTGGGCGGTTTCCCGGTGGCCGCCGACCAGCCGGCCGATGCCGAAGTCACCGTCCTCGGCTACCCGAGCGACCGGGACACCCCGCTGACCTGCACCCACACCACCGAACTGTGGTCAAACACGCAGCGCCGCATCGCCTGCCCGGCCCTCGGCGGCGGCACCAGCGGCAGCCCCTGGCTGGTGGACGGTGCGCTGGCCGGGGTCCTCGGCGGGCACGAGGGCGGCGGCACGGACCCGGACGTCTCGTACAGCGCGGTCATGGGCCCCGCCGCCCGGAACCTCTACCAGTACGCGGGAGGGGAGGTCACCGCTTGCGGGGCTGACTGAAGCGCAGCATGTTGCCGGCGGGGTCGCGGAAGGCGCAGTCGCGGACGCCGTACGGCTGGTCGACCGGCTCCTGCAGCACCTCGCCGCCGGCGGCGCGGATGCGTTCGAAGGCGGCGTCGACGTCGTCGGTGCTGAAGATGACACCGCGCAGCAGGCCCTTGGCCAGCAGTTCCGCCATGGTCTTCCGGTCGGCGGGCGAGGCGTTCGGGTCCGCGAGCGGGGGTTCGAGGACGATCTCCACATCCGGCTGCGAGGGCGCGCCGAGGGTCACCCAGCGCATCCCCTCGAATCCGACGTCGTTGCGCACCTCCAGGCCGAGGGCGTCCCGGTAGAAGGTGAGCGCCTTGTCATGGTCGTCGACGGCGATAAAGCACTGTGAAAGCTTGATTTCCATGCGCTCCACGCTAGGCGCGGGGGGTCGCTTTCGCTTCTCCGTTCCTGACCGGTCGCGTGTGGACCTTGGCGACACAGGCCGGGATGGCCGCGCCCTCGTCATGGCTGCGGGCCCGGTAGGCGCTCGGGGTCTCGCCGACCAGCTCGGTGAACCGCGAGCTGAACGACCCCAGCGAGGTACAGCCGACGGCGAAGCAGACCTCGGTCACCGTGAGGTCGCCGCGCCGCAGCAGCGCCTTGGCCCGCTCGATCCGGCGGGTCATCAGGTAGCTGTACGGGGTCTCCCCGTAGGCGGCGCGGAAGCTGCGCGAGAAGTGGCCCGGCGACATGAGGGCGGTGCGCGCGAGCGCCGCAACGTCGAGCGGCTCCGCGTATGCGCGGTCCATCAGGTCACGGGCCCGGCGCAGCCGGACGAGGTCTTCCAGGGTCGTCACCCGACCACGATCGCACAGGCCATGGCACCGGACGGGACCTACGGCTCGGCGGGATGCTCGGCGGGGGCGAACCAGGTGGGCTCGTCCGTGAGCGCCTGCCGGATCCGGTGCAGGGCGAACGGTTCGAGCCGGGGCAGCCGGTCCGTCTCGAACCAGGCCACCTCCAGGGATTCCGCGTCGTTCACCCGCGCCCGGCCGCCGGTGGCCCGGCAGCGGAAGGTGACGTCGGAGAACTGGCAGACGTCCCCGTTGGGGTAGGTCACCGGCTCCAGCATCTCGACCAGCACCACCCGCTCGACGACACACTGCACGGCCGTCTCCTCGTACACCTCCCGTACGGCGGTCACCGCGGGCTGCTCACCGGGCTCGGGGATCCCCCCGACGACGGACCACCGGCCGGTGTCCGCCCGCCGGCCGAGCAGCACCCGGCCCCGGTCGTCGAAGACGACGGCCGTCACCCCGGGGAGCACCAGCAGCTGGTGCCCGGCGGTGGCGCGGATCTTGCGGATGAATTCCGGTGTGGTCATTCCCCGACCCTACGCGCTGCGGCGGGGTCGGATCCGGCGGAGCAGGGGCCAGCTGAGGGCGCCGGCGGCGAGGGCGAGCAGGAGGTATTCGGGGAGCGGGCCGACGCGGGTGGCCGGGGTCTGGGTGGAACGCAGCGGGATCTCGGCGACCAGGGCGTCGGGGGTGAACATCTTCGTCTGCTGGACGACCTTGCCGTCGGGCCGGATGACGGCGCTGACCCCGCTGGTGACCGGGACCAGGACGGTGCGGCTGTGCTCGACGGCCCGGACCCGGTCCATGGCCAGCTGCTGGTACGTCATCTGGCTCCGCCCGAAGGTGGCGTTGTTGCTGGGTACCGCGATGACCTGGGCCCCGGCCCGGACGGTGGAGCGTACGGCGTCGTCGAAGGCGGCTTCGAAGCAGGTGACCATGCCGATGCGGCTGCCGGCCATGTCGAAGACGCCCGGCTTCTTGCCGGGCCCGAAGTCGCGGCGGACCCGGTCCACGTCGGAGCTGAAAAGCCGGACCACCGAGCGCATCGGGATGCGTTCGCCGAAGGGCTGGATCTTCCGCTTGTCGTAGGTGGTGGTGGGGCCTTCGACCGGGTCCCAGAGGATCATGGTGTTGCGCAGCGGGCCGGTCTGCGGGGCGAGCACGGAGCCGACCGCGACGGGCACGCCGATCTTCTTGACCGCCCCGTCGATGACCCCGTACGCGTCGGGTTCCGCGAACGGGTCGAGGTCGGAGGAATTCTCCGGCCAGACCACGAAGTCGGGCTTGGCGACCCGGCCGGCCTTCACGTCCTCGGCGAGCTGGATGGTGCGGTTGGCGTGGTTGTCGAGGACCTGGCGGCGCTGGGAGTTGAAGTCGAGGCCGAGCCGCGGCACGTTGCCCTGGATGAGGGCGGCAGTGGCGGTGCCGGCCTGCGGGCTGTCGGAGACCAGCGGCCGGGCGGCGAGGGCGGCACCGAGCGGGGCGGCGACGGTGAGGGCGGCGAGGACGGCGGTGGTCCGGCGGGGGGCGCTGCGGGCGATACGGAGGGTGGCGTAGAGCCCGAATCCGCAGAGGGCGACGGCGAAGGAGAGCAGCGGGGTGCCGCCGAGGGCGGCGAGGGGCAGGAAGATGCCGTCGGCCTGGCCGAAGGCGAGTTTGCCCCAGGGGAATCCGCCGAACGGGAACCGGGCGCGCAGTGCTTCGCCGGCGACCCAGACAGCGGCGGCCCACAGCGGCCAGCCGGGGCGGCGGCTGACAAGTGCGATGGCCAGCCCGGTGAGGCCGATGAACAGGGATTCGAGGGCGACCAGCGCCAGCCAGGGCACCGGGCCGACCTCCTCGCCCGTCCAGATCAGCAGCGGCAGCAGGTAGCCGAGCCCGGCGACCAGGCCGAGGCCGAAGCCGGCCCGCGCGCGCCGCCCGTACAGGCAGCCGGCCAGCAGGGCGAGGGCGAGGGGGGCCAGCCACCAGAGCGGGCGGGGCGGGAAGCTGAGGTAGAGCAGGGCCCCGGCCAGGGCGGCGCCGGCGGTCCGCGGCAGCCAGGCGCCCTTCCGGGGGCGGCCGGCGTCCGGGGACGCCTGCCCGGACGCGCCGGACGCGCCGGACGCGCCGGAGTCGGCGGTCACGGCGGAGGTACCGGCCGGGCCGGGAGGCTGCGGGGGCTCGTTCTCGGCCACGCGGGCGGTGCTGCTGCTCATTGGCGGAGTGTACGTCGCCACGCTGTGCGGCCGGGCGGGCGCCAAGGGGTCTCTGACCCCCCACCCCCTACCTGGCGAGGCTGCGGAGGTGGGCGCGGATGACCCGGACGGCGTTCTCGGCGTCGTCGACGGTGACGATGAAGATCTTTCCGTCGTCGAGCTTCAGCTCCAGGCCCATGCCGCGCCGGACCACCACCGCGGTGCCCTTCTCGGGGCGCCAGCGCAGGCCCCAGCCGCCCCATTCGTGCGGGCTGATCCGGGGCAGGAACACCACCGAGGCGATATCGGTGAAGACGAAACGCCGGCGCGGCAGGCCTATGTGCCCGCAGCGCACTTCCACGGCCTCGGCGTCGACGGTGACGTGGACATGGACGAAGGCGAGGGTGCCGTAGAGGATCAGCAGTCCCGCCGCCACGCAGCCGACCACGGCCATGACCAGCGGAACCATCCCCGAGCTCCATGCGGAGTCGAGGGCGAGCACGATGCCGAGCACAATGCACGCGACACCGGCACCGGCGAGCAGCCATTGCGCGCGGTTGGAGGCACGGCCGGTCCAGAGCGGCCCCGGGGGGTGACCCGTCATGTATCGCAGCGTACTCACGTTCCGCACGCGCGCCACCGCCTCTCGGCCGGCCGGCCTGCAGTGGGCCGGGACAAGCGCCTGCCCGTACTGCCCTCGACCAAACTCGAGGTCCCGCAGCGTGTGATTACGCTGACCCGGTGAATCCGTACCGGAGAGAGCACGGCGCCGGGCTGCGGGACCTGGCGCTGGGGCTGGTGGCCGCCTCCGCGTCGGCTTCCGCGCTGGCCGCCGGGGGCTGAGCGCGTTGGTCAGTGGGCCGGGGCCGGGCGGCGGTCCCGGTGGGCCAGGTCGAGCCGGCGTCCGCCGAACGCGGCGCGCAGCCGGCGGTCGTGGCTGACCAGGACCAGCGTGCCGGTGTAGTGGGACAGGGCCGCCTCCAGGTCCTCCGCCACGGACGGGGCCAGATGGTTGGTCGGTTCGTCGAGCAGCAGCAGATCGTACGGGGCGTCCGTGACCAGCCGGGCCAGTTCCAGCCTGCGCCGCTGGCCCGCCGACAGGATGCGCACCGGCTTGCCGAGGTCCGCAGGGGCGAGCAGGCCGAGACCGGCGACCCGGTCCGCGTACTCCGCCCCGAACACCTCCGCGACGGACCGGACTTCCCGCGCCCACGGGTCGCCCTGCCGGAGGAATCCGATCCGCGCGGGCACGTCCACGGCGCCCTGCACTGCCCGGAGTTCCCCGGCCAGGAGCCGCAGCAGGGTGGATTTACCCACCCCGTTGGGGCCGGTGACCAGGAGCCGCTCCCCCGCCGCGAGGCGGAAGGACACCGGCTCCAGCCGTCCGGGCACGGCCAGGCCCGCCACCTCGACGGCGCCCGTCGCGGCCGGGCCGGCCTCACCGGCTGACCCGGCCGCGATCCGCCCGGTGAACCGGAGCGGTTCCGGCGGCACCGGGACCGGATTCCCGGTCAGCCGCTCCAGCCGTTCCCGCGCGGCCCGGATCCGGCCCATTGCGCCGTGCGCCCGGGACCGGGCCCGGAACGCCCCGGCCCCGCTGAACCCGCGCGGCAGCTTGCGCGGGATCTCGCCGATCCGCCCGATGTTGGCCTCGGCGAGCCGCTCGGCCCGGCCGATCTCCGTCCGCCACTCCTCGTACTCCCGTTCCCAGCGGGCCCGGGCGGCTGCGCGGGCGGTCAGATGGCCGGCGTAGCCGTTGCCGTAGCGGTGCAGGGTGTGCCGTTCGTTGTCCACCTCCAGGATGGTGGTCGTGACCCGGTCCAGGAAGAGCCGGTCGTGGGTGACGGCGACGACGGTGCCGCGGTGGGCGCGGAGGTGTTCCTCCAGCCAGTGCACGGCCTCGTCGTCGAGGTCGTTGGTGGGTTCGTCGAGCAGCAGCAGTTCCGGCTCGGCCGCCAGCGCGGCGGCGAGGGCGAGCCGGGAGCGCTGGCCGCCGGAGAGGGTTCCGAGCCGGCGGTCCGGGTCGAGCGCGGTGCGCTCGCCGAGTCGGCGGAGGGTGGTGGCGACCCGGCGTCCGGCGTCCCGGCCGCCGCGCACCTCGTACGCGGCGAGCAGGTCGGCGTACGCGCCGAGTTCGTCGGGGCCGGCCTGGTGCAGTTGGGCCTCGGCAGCACGGATCCGGCGCTCCAGATCGCGGAGCTCGGCGAGCGCGAGGTCGACGGCATCGCCGACGCGGGCGGTGGCGGGCAGGTCGAGGGTCTGGGCGAGGTGGCCGAGCCCGCCGGGGGCGGTGACGTGCACCCGGCCGCGGTCGGGGCGCTCCAGGCCGGCCAGCAGCCGGAGCAGGGTGGACTTCCCGGATCCGTTGTCCCCGACGACTCCGACCCGCTCGCCGGGCCGGACCGTGCAGTCGACGCGGTCCAGGACGGTGTGGCCGTCGTACGCCTTGGTGACCTCGGACAGGACGATCTGGGTGGCGGCGAGTGGAGTACGCAAGGGCGGTCCCCTTCGATGTCGGCAGCGCGAGTTGCGAGACGAATCGATCCGTCTCGTCATCACCGTAAACGAGGAGCACAGCCCACCGCAAGACGCTCCGTCTCGTTTAGCTCGTTCAGCCGATGGCGGGAGCATTGTCCCCGGCTGCCAGGAGGCGCCCTTCGGCGTAGCTCAGGGCGGCGGGCGGCAGCTCGGAGAGGCGACCGCTGAGCAGGACGGTGAGCCGGCCGGTGGCCGGGAGCTCCGGTTCCGGGCGGACGCCGAGGCGGCGCAGGGCCTGGGTGGCGACGGGCAGGGCGGAGCCGTGGAACGTGAGCTCGGCCCCGCCGGTACGGTCGGCCAGGGCGGCCCGGACGGCACCCTCGACCAGCTCGTAGTGCGTGCAGCCGAGCACCACGTCCGTGACGTCGGGCGGGGTCAGCGCGGCGGCGGCGGCAACGGTCCGGGCGATGGCCTCTTCATCGGCCCACTGCACGGCGTCGGCGAGCCCCGGGCACGGCACCTCGGTGACCTGGGCACCGGCGGCGAAATCGCGGATCAGGCCGCGCTGGTAGGGGCTGCCGGTGGTGGCGGGGGTGGCCCAGATGGCGACCCTGCCCCCGGCCGCGGCGGCGGGCTTGATGGCGGGCACGGTCCCGATGACCGGGATACCGGGCTCCAGCTGCGCGCGGAGCGCGTCCAGGGCATGCACGGTGGCGGTGTTGCAGGCGACGATCAGCGCGTCGGGGTCGTGCGAAGCGGCAGCCCCGGCCACGTACAGGGCCCGCTCGGCGATGCCCTGGGAGGTGCGGGGGCCCCAGGGCATCCCGTCGGGATCCGAGGAGAGTACGAGGTCGGCGTCGGGCCGCAGCCGCCGCATCACGGCGGCGGCTGCGAGGAGGCCGATTCCGGAGTCCATGAGCGCGATCTTCACCCGGTCACTTTAATCGACGCGCCCCCGGGCGAAGCCCGCTCCGCCCCGGAGCGCCGGGCCGCGCCGCACCCGAGCGGGGCGGGGGACGCACTGCGAGGTGCGGAGCCTGGGGCGCGGTGCCCGCGCTGGAGCGGGGCGGCCATACCGCATCCGGGCGGGGCACGAGACGCGGTGCGCGGGCCCGAGCGCGAGGCGCAGCACGGGGCCCGGGGCCCGGGTTTGGGCTGGGACGGCCGGCCATGCCATACCCGGGTGCGGGGCCGCGGGGTGCGGGCTCGCGCGGAGCATGGAGCCCGGGCCCGGAGCGGGGCTCGAGGCACGGAGCACGGTGGGCGGGCCCGGGGCCCGGGCCCCGGGCCCGGGGCCCGGGCGGGGGCTCGGGCCGGAGCGAGCCGGCCATCCCTCACCCGGGCGGGGCCCGTGACACAAGCACGGGCCCACGGCGCGGGCCCGAGGCGGCGGGGTGCGGGCACGAGGCGCAGCACGGGGCACGGCCCGGGCTGGAGCGGGGCGGCCATACCGCATCCGGGCGGGGCACGAGACGCGGTGCACGGGGCGCGGGCTCGAGGCGCGGAGCACGGTAGGCGGGCCCGGGGCCAGGGCGGAGCGCGGGCGCGGGGAGCGGGGGTGTGCCCCGCAGCTCGCTTCCGCCTGCCGGTCCGGTCCCGCGCAGCGGGGGGGCCGGGTGGGGCGGGCGCCAGCGGTGGGTAACCGCCCACTGGTGGTCCCGCTGCCGGACCGACTCGCACGGGTGGAGCGGGTGGGTGGCCGCCCCGCGCGCAGCGCGGGGGAACCGACCGCCGGGCCGCACCCGGACACGCGGCAAGGCGACGGCGGCACACGCCCGCCTACGGTCCCGCGCAGCGGGGGGCACCGGGGGTGGGGGCCGTCCGCTGGTGGTCCCGGTGCTGGACCGGCTCGTACGGGTGGGTGGCCGCCCCGCGCGCAGCGCGCCCGTACCGGGACACGCACGCAGCGCGCAGCGCACGGCCGCGCACGCCCGCCTACGGCACACTGCAGCGATGGGCCTCCTCACCCTCGCCACCGCGTCCCTCGCCGTCTGGCTCTGGCTCCTCCTCGGCCAAGGCATGTTCTGGCGGACCGACATCCGGCTGCCGCCCGCCACAGGCACCGCAGGCGCCACAGGCCGAGCCGAAGCCGACCGCCCCCGCTGGCCCTCCGTCGCCATCCTCGTGCCCGCCCGCGACGAGGCCGAGGTGCTCCCCCTCACCCTCCCCTCCCTCCTCGCCCAGGACTATCCCGGCGAAGCCGAGATCCTCCTCGTCGACGACGGCAGCACCGACGGCACCGCCGCCCTCGCCCGCCGTCTCGCCGAGCAGCAGCCCGGGTTGCCGCTCACCGTGACCTCGCCCGGCGAGCCCCCGCCCGGCTGGACCGGGAAGCTGTGGGCGCTGCGACACGGCATCGCGCTGGCCCGCCACGGCCGGCAGCCGCCCGCGTACCTGCTGCTCACCGACGCCGACATCGCGCACGAGCCGGACAGCCTGCGCCGGCTGGTCGCCGCCGCCGAGTCCGGCGGGCTCGACCTGGTCTCCCAGATGGCCCGGCTGCGCGTGGCCTGCTTCTGGGAGCGGATCGTCGTACCGGCCTTCGTGTACTTCTTCGCTCAGCTGTACCCCTTCCGGTGGGTCAACCGCCCGTCCGCCCGGACCGCCGCCGCGGCCGGCGGGTGCGTGCTGCTGCGGACCGACGCCGCCGAGCGGGCCGGCGTACCGGAGGCGATCCGGCAGGCCGTCATCGACGACGTGTCACTGGCCCGCGCGGTGCAGCAATCCGGGGGGCGGATCTGGCTGGGGCTGGCGGAGCGGGTGGACAGCGTGCGTCCGTACCCGCGGCTCGCGGACCTCTGGCGGATGGTTTCGCGCAGCGCGTACGCACAGCTCCGGCACCGGCCGTTGCTGCTGGCCGGGACGGTGGCCGGGCTGGTGTTCGTCTATCTGGTGCCGCCGTTCGCGCTGGCCGCCGGGCTGCTCGCCGGGCAGCCGGCCACCGCGGCGGCCGGCGGTCTGGCGTGGCTGCTGATGGCGGGGAGCTATCTGCCGATGCTGCGCTACTACCGGCAGTCCCCGGCGCTCGCGCCCCTGCTTCCGTTCACCGCGCTGCTGTACCTCCTGATGACCGTGGACTCCGCGGTGCAGCACTACCGGGGACGCGGCGCGGCCTGGAAAGGACGCACCTACGCGCGGCCGAGTGACGCCTGAGCAGGCATCATGCCGGTTTGACAGCCCGTCAGGCAGCGGACCTGCCCAGGGGGGTCAGAAGTGGCAATCAGGGGTGGAAGTGACGAATCGTGCACGTGAACGTCAAGTGAAAGCTGAGGCGCTGACCTGCGAATATGCAGGTCAGCGCGCTGTTGACGGAACCTTGCTATGGACCCGGTGAATTCGTGGGCTTAACTTATGTCCCATGACCTCCCCCCGCTCCACTTATGGCGGCGGTTACTACTCCGCGCCCTCCTTCCCGGACACCCCCATCTACGACTCGCTCGTCGCCGAACGCGGGACCCCGCAGATCGCCCCGATCCGCGTGCCCGCGGCCTACGACTCCGTCGGCAGCGGCTACCCCGCCGGTGCCGGCAGCACGGGCGGCTCGGGCAGCTATCTGCCCGCGCTGCCGGCGGCTCTGCCCGCCCTGCCTCCGGCTCCGGTGCCGGCCCAGCAGAGCGCGCCCGCGTACGGATACCCGTACCAGCAGCAGGCTCAGCAGCCGATGCCGCTCCAGCAGGCGGCGGCGCCCTACGTCCCGCAGCAGCCGGTCGGGACCCGGGGCTACGCGCCCCAGCCGCAGCCGCAGCGGCCCGCGATGACGGCCGGCGGGTACGAGGCGATGCGTCCGGGCCAGCCGCGCCCGGTGCAGGTGCCCGTCCCGGTCCAGATCCCGGCGCAGGCGCCGGCGTACGAGGACCAGTACGGCCGGCCGTACCAGGGGCGCGGCTACTGATCCGGAGCGAGGAGCCGGCCGGGGGCGGCTGGCAGGATGCACCCATGTCGAAGATGTTGGTCCAGGCGCTTCACGTCCATCCCGTCAAGTCGGTAGCGGGGACAGCTCCCGACGAGGTGGCCGTGGAGCCCTGGGGCCTGTCCGGGGACCGCCGGTGGGCCGTGGTCGACGTCGACGGCAATGTCATCACCCAACGCCAGCAGCCGAGACTGGCGTTGGCTCAGGCCCGTCCGCTGGGGGGCGGCGGGATCGTGCTGTCGGCACCGGGCATGGCCGAGCTGACCGTGGCCGTGCCCGAACCCGGCATGCTCGAACCGGTCCTGCTGTTCGGGAAGAAGTGCGAGATCGTGCTCGCGGACTCCGCGGCACACGACTGGTTCAGCACCTACCTCGGGGAACCGGCCCGGCTGGTCCACATGGACGACCCGGCCGCCCGGCGGTCCGTCGATCCCGAGTACGCCCTGCCCGGCGAGTCGGTGACCCTGGCCGACGGGTATCCGCTGCTGATCGCCACCCTGGCGTCGCTGGACGCGCTCAACGAGCTGATCGCCCGGGGCGACCACCCCGAGGAGGGTCCGCTGCCGATGAACCGGTTCCGGCCCAATGTGGTGGTGTCCGGCGCCTCCGCCTGGGAAGAGGACCACTGGCGGCTGATCGCGATCGGCGATGCCGTCTTCCGCGGGGCCAAGGCCTGCGGTCGCTGCATCGTCACCACCACCGACCAGGAGACCGCGCAGCGGGGCAGGGAGCCTTTGCGGACGCTGGCACTGCACCGCCGGATCGGCCGGTCGCTCGTCTTCGGGCGGCTGCTGGTGCCGGTCCGGCTGGGTACGGTGCGGGTGGGGGACGAGGTGGAGGTGCTCGAGTAGCGGGGGGTTCCCGCACGGCCCGCACGGGCTGCACAGCCCGCATGGCCCGCACGGAACGACACCTTCGAGGTGTCCTTGAGCGGGCGCGGAACCAGCCCGCCCCGACCGTGCGTTGATCCGATGGAGATGTGGAGACGTGCCCGCCGACGGCCGAGCGAGGACCCCCGACCAGGGTCCGGCCGACAGGTGACGCAAAGACGGAGGCAAAGGGGGTGCCCGACCGTGCGAACGGCTGCGGGGGTCTGGCGTTGGCGTCGCAACGCGCTGCGCAGGCCCACTGATCTGATCGAGGCGTGGCTGGCGTTAGCCGGGATCGTGTGCCTGCTGGTGGTGGCTCCTGCAATCGGCTGGCTCGCCGCGCTGCAGGTGGACGCCACGCTCCAGCGCGCCGCGCGGGAGCAGCGTCAGGAACGGCATCTGGTCCCGGCGGTCGTGGTCCGGCCGCTTCAGGCTCCGGCCCCGGGGGGTGCGGCCGTCGACCCGGCGGCACCGCCGCAGACCCCGCAGCGGACCCGGATCGTGGCCTCCTGGACGGCGCCCGACGGCAGCAGCCACCAGGGGGCGGTACCGGCGGCGGAGGAACCGCCCCGGCCCGGCGACCGGTTCCGGATATGGACGGACGCGCACGGACGGCTGGTGGGCCGGCCGCTGGAGCCGTCGACGGCCGTGCTGCATGCGGGACTGGCCGGGCTGGCGGCCATGCTGGGCACCGCCGCGCTGGTCGAGACCGTCCGGCGGATGGTCGTACGCCGGCTCATGCATCAGCGGTACATACGTCTGGACCGGGCCTGGGCCGCGGCCGGGCCGGACTGGGGCCGGGCGGGCGCGGGCAGCTGACCTGGCAACCCCCCGGGCCCGCGCGCGCTACGGTGGACCGGCGGACGGCAACGCAGCCGGAACGGCCGCTTCGGCCGCGCGAGTACGAAGGTGGGGGCACGACAGCACCATGGCTCAGGGCACGGTCCAGGTGACGCACGGCGGGACCTCGCGGTGGCGGCGCCGCTCCGGGGAGTATCTGACGCTGGCCGCCGCCCTCGCCGCAGCGGGGGACGGCGACGTCCTGTCCATCGCGCCCGGCACCTACCGGGAGAACCTGGTGCTGCGTCATGCCGTGACCCTCCGCGGGCCGGAGGGCTCCATCGGATCGGTGCGGATCGCCCCGGCCGACGGGGTGGCCCTGACCGTGTACGCCTCGGCCGTGGTCCAGGACCTGCACCTGGAGGGGCAGGACCGGGCGGCGCCCGCGCTCCTCGTCGAGGACGGCGCCCCCGAACTGACCGACCTGCGGGTCAGCACCCGGTCGGCGGCCGGCATCGAAGTCCGCGGCGGGGCCCGGCCGGTGGTGCGCCGGTGCACGGTGGAGAACCCGTCCGGGGTGGGCATCGCGGTGCTCGACGGCGGCGGCGGGGTCTTCGAGGAGTGCGAGGTGGTCGCGTCCGGGCAGACCGGGGTCTCGGTGCGCGGCGGCGGGCATCCGCGCCTGGAGCGCTGCCGGATCCACCACAGCACGGGAGCGGGCATCGCCGTCACCGGAGAGGGTTCCGGGCTGGAGGCGCTGGGCTGCGAGGTGTACGAGATCAAGGGCACCGGGGTGCAGATCGCGGCCCGCGCGGCGGCCCGGTTCACCGACTGCTCGGTGCACCGCACCACGTCCGACGGGGTCACCCTGGACACCGACGCCGTGCTGACCCTGGACGGCTGCGACATCCACGACCTTCCCGAGAACGCGGTGGACCTGCGCTCCCGTTCCGTGCTCACGCTCAGCCGCACCACGATCCGCCGGTTCGGCCGCAACGGCCTGTCCGTGTGGGACCCGGGAACCCGGGTGAACGCCGAGTCCTGCGAGATCCACGACAGCACCGGCGACTACCCGGCGGTCTGGATCAGCGACGGCGCCTCCGCCGCCCTGGACTCCTGCCGGGTGCACGACGTACCGGACGCCCTGTTCGTCCTGGACCGGGGTTCGAGCGCCGAGGTGGTCGACAGCGACCTCACCCAGGTCGCCCGGACCGCCGTCTCGGTCAGCGACGGGGCCACCGCCACCCTGTCCGACTGCCGGATCCGGGAGGCGGCGACCGGGGCCTGGTTCCGCGACCACGGCAGTGGCGGGGGCCTCACCGACTGCACCGTCGACGCGGTGCAGACCGGGGTGATCGTCACCAAGGGCGCCGACCCGGTGGTGGAACGGTGCGCGGTCGGCTCGGCGGTGGAGGCCGGGTTCTATGTGTCCGCCGGTGGGCGGGGCAGTTTCACCGACTGCCGGGTGACCGGGAGCAGCGGCTTCGGCTTCCACGTCATCGACGGCTGCCGTACCGCACTGACCGGCTGCCGCACCGAGCGGTGTGCGCGCGGGGGGTACGAGTTCTCGGAGGACGGCCCGATCGTCCTGGAGTGCACCGGCGACGAACTGCCGAAGCGCCCGGGGATCCTGGGCCTGCCGGGAGGCGGACCCGGTGAGGGGCGGGCCGGCCCGGACGACCGGGCACCGCTGCCCGCACCGGCCCGGGAGGCGGTGCCGGCGGCTGCCGGGGCGCGGGCGGCCGGGGCAACGGGGCCGCCCGGCCCGGCGCATCCGCCCGGGGCGACGGATCCCGCCGGAGCGGCCGGGCGGGCACCGGCAGCCGGGCGCGGGTCCTCGGAAGTCCTCGGGCAGCTCGACTCACTGGTGGGCCTGGACAGCGTGAAACGCGAGGTGCGGGCACTGACGGACATGATCGAGGTCGGGCGCCGTCGGCAGCAGGCCGGCCTGAAAGCGGCTTCGGTCCGCCGGCACCTGGTCTTCACCGGCTCCCCCGGCACCGGCAAGACCACAGTCGCCCGGCTGTACGGGGAGATCCTCGCCTCCCTCGGTGTGCTGGAGCGCGGCCACCTGGTCGAGGTGTCCCGGGTGGACCTGGTCGGCGAGCACATCGGTTCCACGGCGATCCGCACCCAGGAGGCCTTCGAACGGGCCCGCGGCGGGGTGCTGTTCATCGACGAGGCGTACGCCCTGGCGCCGGAGGACTCGGGCCGGGACTTCGGGCGGGAGGCGATCGACACCCTGGTGAAGCTGATGGAGGACCACCGGGACGCGGTGGTCGTCATCGTCGCCGGGTACACGGCCGAGATGGAGCGGTTCCTGACCGTCAACCCGGGCGTGGCCTCGCGGTTCTCCCGGACCATCACCTTCGGCGACTACGGCCCGGAGGAACTGCTGCGGATCGTCGAACAGCAGGCGGAGGAGCACGAGTACCGGCTCGGCGGGGGCACCCGTGAGGCCCTGCTGGCGTACTTCACAGAGCTGCCCAAGGGGCCGGCCTTCGGCAACGGCCGGACCGCCCGGCAGACCTTCGAGTCGATGGTCGAACGGCACGCCGGGCGGGTGGCCCAGCTGGCGGAGGCCGGGACCGACGAACTCACCCTGCTGTTCCCGGAGGACCTGCCGGACCGGACGGGTCTGTCCGGTCTGGCGGCTCCGTGCTGAGCTCGCCCGGCGTTGCAGCGGGCGGGACGCGCGGGGCGGGCAGGACTGCGGGCAGGGCTGCGGTCTCCTGTTCCGCTCGCCGGGCCAGCCGGGCCAGCAGGGCATCGCGTTCGGCGGCGAAGGCCGGATCCGCCTGGTAGTCGGAGTGGCCGAGGATCGGCGCGGGCAGCGGGTGCAGTTCCGTACGCCCATACGCGAGCGGGTCGGCCAGCACCACGCCGTCCACAACGCCGCCGTCCATGTCCCCGCCATCCGCCGTACCGGGGAGCACGGGGCCGCCGATCGGGTCGGTGGCCCGCCACAGGTTGCGCCAGCAGTCCACTTCCCGGTGCAGGGCGGACAGGTCGGCCGGGCCGAAGTACGCCGGGAACCAGTGGCCGTAGAGGCGGGCCAGCGGGGAGCCGTAGGTGAGCAGGGCCACCCGGCGCCGGACGGCCGGCGGCAGCTGCCAGACGGCGGCGGCGGCCAGCACGCTGCCCTGGGAGTGGCCGGAGAGGACGAGCCGGCCGCCGGTCCGGCCGGTCCAGCCGGTCATCCGCCAGGTCAGGTCGGGCACGGCCCGCTCGGCGTAACAGGGCGGGGCGAAGGGGTGGGCGGCCCGCGGCCAGAAGGTGCCGACGTCCCAGAGGATCCCTATGGTGCGGCGGGCGGAGGCATCCCGGTAGGCCCGCCGTCCCCAGCCGACGAAGAGCAGGAAGCCGAGGCCGATCAGCCAGGAGCCGCTGTCCTGGGCGGCCCGCGCGGCGGCGGCCACCAGCGGGTGGGCGTCCCGGGCGGCCTCACCCGGGACCTCCCCCGTGAGCCGGGCTCCGGCCAGGGCGACCGCACTGAGCAGCAGGGTCAGCCCGGAGACGGCGGCCACGAACCAGGGCGTGGAGTCGGTGAGCGCGGCGGTGGCGCGGGCGCCGCCGATCTGCCGGCTGCGGGCCTTGTCGTAGCCCTCGCCCGGGTATTCGGCCGCGACGGTGGCGGCGATCCGGCGCCGGGCGCGGGCGCTGCGCCACCCGAACCGGACGGCCAGCAGGAGCAGGGCGAGCAGCAGCGCGGGCAGCACGGCGGCCTGCCAGGACAGCAGGACCGGCGGGCCGGGCAGTGCGGCGGCGACGGAGCCCGCGGAGAACATCCCGGGGGTGGCTCCGCCGTCGAGCCAGTCGGCGACCCGCTGGGCCACTCCGCCGGACATCACCCCGCCCAGCGCACATCCGAGCAGGGCGACCGCGGGTCCGCCGAGCCCGCCGAGGGCGGCCGGCGCCACCGGCCCGCCCCCGTCGGCGGTACGGCTGCGCAGTCGCACCGCCACCACCGCGAGGGCCAGCGCGCAGCCGCCCTGGACGAGCATCAGCACACCGAAGCCGAGGTCGCCGGGGAGCCGGCCGGTGGCGGTCCAGCCGGGCCGGGACCAGCAGGCGTAGCCCGCGCACAGCACCAGCAGGGCGAGGGCGCAGCCGGGCAGCAGGGTGACCACGGCCCGGTCGAGCCGCAGGTCCAGCCGCGACTCGGTCCGGCCGCGCCGGCAGACCACCCACAGCACGGTGGCGGCACCGGCGGCCACCCCCGCCAGCGCGCACCCGCCGACCAGCCCGGCCGCGCCGCCGGTCCGCCGGTCGTACGCGGCGGTGGGTACGGTGATCGCCGCGGCGACGGTGAGCAGTCCGGCGGCGGTGTGCGCGGCCCGGAGCCGGGCCACCAGCCGGCGCCCGTACCAGAACCCGGGCCGGCCCAGCGCCGGAGTGCCGTCGTCCAGGTCTGGGTCGGCGCTGCCGGAGGGGGGCGGAGGCTGGGACTCGTACGCGCTCCAGGTGCGGTTGGACAGGTACCAGAGCAGTCCGGTCAGCCCGGCCGGGACCAGGGCGGCCAGCGCGAGCCGGCGGCCCGGCTCGGTGTCCGCGAGGAAGCCCAGCCAGGAGCGGGAGGCCGTGCAGTGCGCGGAACCGGCGCACTGCCAGGCCACCAGGTCGAGCGCGACCTCGCAGGCGGCGGCGATCAGCAGCACGGTCAGGCTGAGGGCGACGAGCCGGACCAGGACGCCGTACCCGCGGACCGCACGGCCGGCACGGTCGGCGGGGGCTCCGGCCGGCGCCGGGGGCCGGGCCCAGTGCGCGAGGTTGACCACCATGAAGGGCAGGAGCAGCAGCCACAGTGCCCGGGTCCCGTTGCCGGAGGTGAGCCGGGACCAGCAGTAGGCCTCGGGAACGGGCCGGTCGGCGTACCGCTCGGGGTGTTCCTCGGCGTCGGCGTCCTCGGTCCGGCGGAACACGGCGGCGGTGGAGTCCCCGGTGATGCGGACCGTGCGGGGGTCGCCGAGGAGTTCCTCGGGAGCGGCGCCGGCCACCCCGTGCACCAGGAGTTCGAGGGCGAGCGGGGTGTTCGAGGCGTGTGGGGCGTGTGGGGTGTTTGGGACGTGTGGACCGGCAGCGTGTTCGGGTGCGGTGGTCACGGCGGCGGCTCCCTCCGGAACGGGCCGTCGTTTCTATGCCCGTTCCCGGCCCGCCGAAGACATCTGACGTCCCGCCAGTTAAGGTGTCCGCACCCACGGCGGACACGCTCCGCCCCACCGCACGAGGAGCACTCGCCATGGCTCGCGCACTCCGCCCCGTCGGGCTCGATTTCGTCGAATCCGCCCCGGTCCGGCTGGTCTTCACGACCCGGACGACGGCCGCGCCGGAGGCGGTGTACCAGGCCCTGGCGGAGGATGTGACGGGCTGGCCGCGGTGGTTCGGGGCGGTGACCCTGGCCCGGCCGACGCATGGCGGCGCCGGCCGCGAGGTACGGCTGAAGGGCGGGGTCCGCCTCCAGGAGACGATCATGGCCGCGGATCCGGAACAGCGGTACGCCTACCGGGTGGACGAGACGAACGCCCCCGGGGTGCAGGCCCTGCTGGAGGAGTGGCGGCTCACTCCGGACGGCACCGGAACCCGGGTGCGCTGGACCTTCGCAGCGGCCGGCCCGGCCCCGTTCCGACTGGCCCTCACGGCCGCCCGCCCGGGCCTGGGCCACTCCTTCCGGACGGCCGTCCGGACCCTGGACGGCTTGCTGGCCGCCCCGTCCGCGGGCCGGCCGTAGCCGGACCGCGGACCCCGGACCGCCGACCCGTCGGGGTCAGCCCTTCGCCGCCCGCCCCGGCTTTGCGCGCTCAGGCTCCCGGTTCGCGCCAGACGCCGGTCGTCAGCAGGGTGTCGATGGTCTTTGCGTACGGGGCGATGTCCAGGCCCTGCGCCGCCAGCCAGTCGTCCGCGTAGTACTTGTCCAGGTAGCGCTCGCCCGGGTCGCACAGCAGGGTGACCACGCTGCCCTTGCGGCCCTCCGCCACCATCTCGGAGACGATCTTGAGCGCGCTCCACAGGCCGGTGCCGGTGGAGCCGCCCGCCTTGCGGCCTATGGCCGATTCCAGCGCGCGGCAGGCGGCCACGCTCGCCGCGTCCGGGACCTTCATCATGCGGTCGATCGCCCCCGGCACGAAGCTCGGTTCCATGCGCGGGCGGCCGATGCCCTCGATCCGGGAGCCGCAGTCCGTGGTGGCATCCGGGTTGTTGTTCGTCCAGCCGTCGAAGAACACGGAGTTCTCCGGGTCCGGCACACAGACCCGGGTGTCGTGCTGCATGTAGTGCACGTACCGGGCGATGGTCGCGGAGGTGCCGCCGGTGCCGGCGGTGGCCACGATCCAGGCCGGCTCGGGGTACCGCTCCAGCTGGAGCTGCTGGTACATCGATTCTGCAATGTTGTTGTTGCCGCGCCAGTCCGTGGCCCGCTCGGCATAGGTGAACTGGTCCATGTAGTGGCCGCCGGTGCGCTGCGCGAGCGCGGCCGACTCCTCGTACACCCGCATCGGATCGTCCACGAAGTGGCATGCGCCGCCGTGGAATTCGATCAGCCGGCACTTCTCCGGGCTGGTGGTCCGCGGCATCACGGCCACGAACGGAACCCCGATCAGCTTGGCGAAGTACGCCTCGGAGACCGCCGTCGACCCGGAGGACGCCTCGATGACCGGGCGGCCCGGCCGGACCCACCCGTTGCACAGGGCGTAGAGGAACAGCGACCGGGCGAGGCGGTGCTTGAGGGAGCCCGTGGGATGGGTGGACTCGTCCTTCAGGTAGAGGTCGATGCCCCAGGCTTCGGGCAGCGGGAAGCGCAGCAGGTGGGTGTCCGCGGAGCGGTTGGCGTCCGCCTGGACCTTCCGGACGGCTTCCTTCAGCCAGGCCCGGTAGTCCGGGTCGCTGTGGTCCACGTCGAGGGTGGTGCCGGTGGTGCTCATCTGCCCTGCTCCTTAGCTGTCCGGTGCGCCCGATGTCTTCGCAATGTACCTCTGCCACCTGCACAAACAGTCACTTTGGGTATCTGTGCGCAGGGCTTTCGGTTGCGCTTTCGGTCGGCCCTTTCGGTTGCGCCAGCGGCGATGGCGGGTGACCCTGGTACCGCGTCACAGAGGGTGCAGCACCCGTAACACTCATGTCGGGGAGTCGCAGCCGTGATCAGTCCTTCTCGCAGGCACTGCACCGTCGAGTTGCAGGCCGTGCCGTCGCGGATCGGCCAGGTCCGCAGAATCGTCTCCGCGCAACTGCGCCACTGGCAGCTCGACCCGCTCATAGACCGGGCCTCGCTCGGCGTGACGGAGCTCCTGAGCAACGTCCACCGCCATGCGCAGCCGGACAAGAGCTGTACCGTCGAGATGGAGCTGCGCCTGGGCCGGCTCACCGTCTCGGTGCACGACAACGATCCCCGCCTGCCGATCCTCAAGGCGGCCGATCCACTGGAGACCTGCGGACGCGGGCTCGCCCTCGTCGAGGCGGTCAGCGAGAACTGGGGCGCCCAGCACCTGGAGGGCATCGCCGGGAAGATGGTCTGGTTCTCCCTGTACGCCGCGGACCCGCCGGCCCCGCCCCTCCGCCCGGTCCACCTCCAGGCGACGGCCACGACCCCGGTCCCGGACGGCACGGCCCCCGCCCTGGCCCCGGCCCCGGTCCCACCGGGCTGACCGCGGAGCCCCGCCGGGCCACGGGAACCTCAGGCGACCGGGCCCAAGGTCCCCAGGGGGTCGTCCAGGACCGGTTGCCAGGCCAGTTCGGCCGCGCCCACCAGGCTGTTGTGGTCCAGCGTGCACGGCAGGATCGGCACTCCCCCGCTCCGCCCCCACAGGCTCCGGTCGGCGACGACCGCCCGCAGCCGCTCCGGATCGGCGTGCAGCAGCTCGCGGTGCAGGCCGCCCAGGATGATCCGGTCCGGGTTGAGGATGTTCACCAGCCCGGCCAGGCCGAGCCCGAGCCGGTCGACGATCTCCTCGGCGGCGGCCCGGACGACCGGATCCGCGTACTCCGCGCGCAGCAGGTCGCGGGCCTGCTGGAGCAGCGACACCTCCGGTCCGGGGGTGCGGCCGGCCGCGGTCAGGAAGGCCAGCGGATCTGCCTCCACATCCAGACAGCCGCGGCTTCCGCAATGGCAGGGCCGGCCTTCCGGGTTCACCGTCAGATGGCCGACCTCCAGGGCCAGGCCGGAACTTCCGCTGTGCAGACGCCCGTCCAGGACCAGCGCCCCGCCGACCCCGCGGTGGCCGGTGGCCACGCACAGCAGGTGCTGGGCGCTGCGCCCGGCGCCGTGCCGGTGCTCGGCCAGCGCGGCCAGGTTGACGTCGTTGCCGGTGAGGGCCGGGCCGTCGATCCCGGCCGCCTTCACACACTGCTCGAACACGGTCCGGACCGGAGAGCCGGCCGGCCAGGACAGATGCAGCGGGTTGAGCGCCGTACCTTCGGGTTCGGCGATCGCGGAGGGCACGGCCAGCCCCGCACCGACACAGCGGCGTCCGCTCCCCGCCAGCAGGGCCGCGCCCGCGTCCACCACGGCGGCGAGCACGGTCGCCGGGTCGGCCGAGACCGTCCGGCCGGGCGCCGTGGCCACGATCCGGCCGCCGAGTCCGACCAGCGCGGCGCGGAAGCCGTCCGGGTGGATCTGGGCCGCCAGCACCACGGGCCCGTTCTCGTCGACGGACAGGCGGTGCGAGGGGCGGCCCTGGGTACCGCCCGCACCGCGGGGCCGGGAGTCGACGCGGATCAGGCCGAGGGCTTCGAGTTCGGCGGCGACGGCTCCGGCGGTGGCCCGGGTCACTCCGAGCTCGGCGGTGAGGACGGCCCGGGTCGGCGCCCTTCCGGTGTGCACCAGCTCCAGCGCCGGCCCGAGAGCTCCGCGGCCCCTCTCCAGCTTGCTGCGCGTGGAGGCCGTATTGCCGTTGCCGATGCCGTTCATAGAGGCGATCCTCCCATGATCGGCGCAGGGTCAGGTTCCGAGGCCGCCGAGCCCGCCGACCCGGAGCGTGAGGTTGAGCCGGCCGGTCAGCCCGAGGGCGGGGGGCGCGGTGCCCGCGTACACCTTCGGCACTCCGTGGTAGGCGAGCCGGGACGGCCCGCCGAACACGAACAGATCGCCGCTGCGCAGCTGCACGTCACGGTAGGGGCGTCCGCGCGATGCGGTGTTGCCGAAGCGGAAGACGCAGGTGTCGCCGAGGCTGAGCGAGACGACCGGGGCGCCGGACTTCTCCTCGGCGTCCCGGTGCATGCCCATCCGGGCGTCGGCGTCGTAGAAGTTGACCAGCGCGATGTCGTAGGCCAGGTCCGAAGCGCCCGTAGGTTCTGCGTACGGCCCCGCGTCCGGCCCCGCGTACGCCGCGCCGACCGCGGCCCGGCCGAGCTCCGCCAGCCACTGGGGCATCGGCTTCACCGGGGCGCCGTCCCCGTCCACGGCGGCGGTGGCGTAGCCGTACGGATACCAGTGCAGCCCGAGACACACCTGGCGGGCGGTCATCGTGCCGCCACCGGGGGTCCGCACCGTACGCAGGCCGCCCGGCGGGCGGGCCCAGGCCCGGCAGGCCTCGACCAGCTCCCGCTGGCGGTCCGGCCCCAGCCAGTCGGGCACGTGCACCGCCCCCGGCGCGATCTCCGTGCGCGCCCGGGGGAACAGCTCGAACCATTCCTCGTCCACCCCTCCATGGTGCGTGACACACTGCCGCGCATGGAGATCAACGAGTACCTGAAGGCCCTCGAGCGGGACGGCGAGCTGCTGGCCGGGGCGGCCGAGCGGGCGGGGACGGACGCCCCGGTCCCGACCTGCCCGGGGTGGCGGATGGCCGATCTGCTGCAGCACACCGGGGCGGTCCACCGGTGGGCGACGAGCTACGTCGCCGAGGGGCATCCGGAGCCGATGCCGATCCCGGGCGGGCCGGAGTTCACCGGCGCGGAGCTGCTGAGCTGGTTCCGGGAGGGACACGCGGATCTCGTCCGCGTGCTGTCCGAAGCCCCGGCGGACGTGCAGTGCTGGACCTTCCTGCCCACCGCCACGACCCCACTGGGCTTCTGGGCGCGTCGGCAGGCGCACGAGACGGCGATCCACCGCCTGGACGCGGAGTCGGCGCTCGGGCACGGATTCGGTCCGTTGGAACCGGCGTTCGCGGAGGACGGCGTGGACGAGCTGTTGACCGGCTTCCACGCGCGCGGCCGGAGCCGGGTACGGACGCCCGAGCCGCGGCTGCTGCGGATCCGGGCGGCCGACACCGGCGCGGTGTGGTCGGTCCACCTGTCGGCCGAGCCGCCGCGCACGGTCCTGGACGATGCGGGCCGGGCGGACTGCGAGGTGACCGCCGAGGCGGCCTGGCTGTACGCGGCGCTGTGGAACCGGATCCCGCTGGAGGGGCCCGCGGTGACGGGCGACCTCGCCTTGGCCCGGCTCTGGAACGAGACCTCGGAGATCTGATGGGGCGCCGCAGCCAGGCCGACCGGGACGCGATCACCGTCGAGATCGGCTACGCCGTGTTCAGCGGAACCCTTGCAGCGGCGCTGGTGTTCGGCGCGGTGGCGGGGCCGGCCCTGCTGTTCGAGCTGCCGCACCGGGTGGAGCGTGCCCTGACGATGGCAGGCGGGATCCTGGCGGCAGCGGTATTCGCCCTGCGCGCCACCCACCTGCTGTGGCGCTTCGCCCGCCGCCCGGACAACGACGGCGCATAACCGCGCCGAGTGCGCCGGCGGCGGTGAGCTGCGGGTGGGCCGCACGGCCCGCACCTTCACCGCCGTCGAGCTACCTGAAGAAGTGGGGCTGGGAAGTCAACCGGTTCTTCCAGGGGGGGTGACCGCGGACTCCACCGACGCGGAGCTGCTCGCCGCCACCCCCGACCATCCGGTCTTCCGGATCACGGTGTCGGGCTGACCGGCCCCTGCTCCCGCAGCTCCCGGTCCGGCCCGTCCTGCCGCGGAACGTCCTGACCGGCCTGTCCAGCCTGCCCCTGTTCCGCCCGCGCCTGCCGCCCGTCCAGCACCTGCAGTGCCTTGCGCGCCAGCGGGTACGTCCGCACCAGCTCGGCCAGGGTGGTGGAGCCCCGGGTGATCCGGGCGAAAGCCCGCCAGGCCGGCCGCAGGCCGGTGATCACCGCGTGCAGCAGCCCCGGCCGGGCCTCGAAGGCGGCCAGCATCCGCCGCCCGACCGCCATCTCCACCCCCAGCCCGGCCTTGATCGCGAAGGCGTAGTTCAGGGCCTGCCGCCGCGCATCCACCGCATCCTGCGCCTCGGCGATCCGCACGGCCCACTCCCCCGCCAGCCGCCCGGAGCGCAGCGCGAACGAGATGCCCTCCCGGGTCCACGGCTCCAGCAGCCCGGCCGCGTCGCCCGCGACCAGGACCCGGCCGCGCGAGAGCGGCGAAGCGTCCGTACGGCAGCGGGTCAGATGCCCGGAGGAGATGGCGGGCTCGAAACCGGCCAGCCCGAGCCGGGCGATGAAGTCCTCCAGATAGCGCTTGGTCGCCGCGCCGTCCCCGCGCGCCGAGATGACCCCGACCGTGAGGGTGTCGCCCTTGGGGAAGACCCATCCGTAACTGCCGGGCAGCGGGCCCCAGTCGATAAGGACCCGGCCCTTCCAGTCCGCGGCCACCGTCTGCGGAACCGGGATTTCCGCCTCCAGTCCCAGGTCCACCTGGCCCATCTCCACCCCGACATGGGCGCCGATCCGGCTCGCGCTGCCGTCCGCACCGACCACGGCCCGGGCCAGCACGGTCTCCCCGTCCGCGAGGACCACCGCGACCGTACGCCGGTCGGGAACGGTCGGGCCGTGCTGCTCGACCCGGGCCACGGCCGTGCCCGTCCGCACCCGGGCGCCCGCCTTCTCGGCGGCTGCCACCAGCCCGGCGTCGAACTCCGGCCGGTTGACCAGCCCGAACAGCATGTGCTTGGAGCGGCGGGTGCGGGCCAGCTTCCCGTTCATGGAGAAGGTGACGGCATGCACCCGGTCCTGGAGCGGAATCACGAACCCCGGCGGCAGTGAGTCCCGCGAGGGGCCGATGATGCCTCCGCCGCAGGTCTTGTAGCGCGGCAGTTCGGCCTTCTCCAGCAGCAGGACCCGCCGCCCGGCAACCGCCGCCGCATGGGCCGCGGAGGCACCGGCCGGGCCGGCTCCGACCACCACGACGTCCCAGACCTCGCCGGTCCCCCCTGCGCCACCCCCGGCCGGCCCGGAGGCCGCCCCTTCCTCCGCCTGCCCTGCCCCGTCGCGTACGTCGTCGCTGCTCACGTGTGCTGTTGCTCCTGATCACCCGGTTGCTCCGATGCCGGGCAAATCCTACGGCGAGTCGCCGCTCCGTCCCCCTGTGCGAGGATCGGAAGCGTCGTTCGCCGTACCCGGCCTACGTATCACAACGTCGCACCCAAGAGGAGCGTGCCCATGTCGCCCAACCCGATCGCCGAGACCATCGCCTCGCTGATGCCCCGCGCCAAGTCGGAGCTGACGGAGCTGGTGGCGTTCCAGTCGGTGGCGGACTGGGCGCAGTTCCCGAAGAGCGAGAGCGAGGGCGCGGCGAACTGGGTGGCGGACGCGCTGCGCGCCGAGGGCTTCCAGGACGTGGCCCTGCTGGACACCCCCGACGACACCCAGTCCGTGTACGGCTTCCTGCCCGGACCGGCCGGCGCGCCGACTGTGCTGCTGTACGCGCACTACGACGTGCAGCCGCCGCTGGACGATGCCGCCTGGATCTCCCCGGCCTTCGAGCTGACCGAGCGGGACGGCCGCTGGTACGGCCGCGGCGCCGCGGACTGCAAGGGCGGGTTCATCATGCACCTGCTGGCGCTCCGTGCCCTGAAGGCCAACGGCGGGGTGCCGGTGAACGTCAAGGTGATCGTCGAGGGTTCGGAGGAGCAGGGCACCGGCGGCCTCCAGAGTTACGCGCTGGCGCACCCGGAGCTCCTGACGGCCGACACCATCGTCATCGGCGACGCCGGCAACTTCCGCCTCGGCCTGCCCACGGTCACCGCGACCCTGCGCGGTATGTGCATGCTGCGGGTGAAGATCGACACCCTGGGCGGGAACCTGCACTCCGGCATGTTCGGCGGGGCCGCCCCGGACGCGCTGGCCGCGCTGATCCGGGTGCTGGACTCGCTGCGCGCGGCGGACGGTTCGACCACCGTGGACGGGCTCGCCGCGGACGCGGTCTGGGAGGGACTGCAGTACCCGGAGGGTGACTTCCGGGCCGACGCGAAGGTGCTGGACGGGGTCGAGCTGATCGGCTCGGGCTCGATCGCGGACCGGCTGTGGGCCCGACCCGCGGTCACCGTCCTGGGCATCGACTGCCCGCCGGTGGTCGGCGCCACGCCGTCGGTGCACGCGAGCGCGGGCGCGCTGATCAGCCTGCGGGTGCCGCCGGGCGTGGACACCGCGGCGGCCATCAAGCTGCTCGAGGCGCACCTGGTGGCGTACACCCCGTGGAAGGCGCGGCTGGAGCTGGAAGTGGTCGGCCAGGGGCAGCCGTTCCAGGCGGACACCGACAGCCCGGCGTACGCGTCGATGCGGGCCGCACTGGAAGCCGCGTACCCGGGACAGGAGATGCAGATCAGCGGGATGGGCGGATCGATTCCGCTGTGCAACACGCTGACCTCGCTCTACCCGCAGGCGGAGATGCTGCTGATCGGGCTGAGCGAGCCGGAGGCGCAGATCCACGCGGTGAACGAGAGCGTGTCGCCGGAGGAGCTGGAGCGGCTGTCGGTGGCGGAGGCCCTGTTCCTGGTCAACTACGCGGAATCCACGCGTCGGTAGCAGCGCGCCGGTAGCCGCGCGCCGGCCGCTTTCGTACGCCCAGGGCGCACTGCGCTCTGGGCGTACTCCGCTCCCGGCGAAGTCGTGTGGTGCGGGCGGGAGACGGTGCGTACGTTGCCCGGTATGGATCTTGTTGAAGTACTCCCGGACCGGCTCCACATGCTCCGTTTCCCGATCGGCCAGGCCTATCTCTGGCAGGACGGGGAGGCGCTGACCCTGATCGACTCCGGCAACGTCGAGTCGGCCGCCGCCATCGAGGACGCGATACGTTCCCTCGGCCTGCGGCCCGAGCGGCTGGAGCGGATCGTGCTGACCCACTGCCACCGCGACCACATCGGCGCGGCGGGCGAACTCGCGGCCCGCTGGAACGCGGAGGTGCTGGCGCACCGGCTGGAAGCGCCCGTCATCCGGGGCGAGGCCCCGGTCCCCGAACCGGTCCTGCTGGACTGGGAGATCCCGCTGTACGCGCACGGCATGACCGTCCCGGAGGCCCCGCCGACCCGAGTGGACCGCGAGCTGGAGGACGGCGAGGAACTCCCCTTCGGGGACGGCGCGTTCGTGGTCCACGCGCCCGGCCACACGGACGGCAGCATCGCCGTCCACCTGCCGGCCCACGGGGTGCTCTTCACCGGCGACTGTGTGGCGGGGGTGGGCCAGGTGATGCTGGGCGTCTTCAACGTGGACCGCGCCCGGGCCATGGACACCTTCCGCCGGCTGGCCGCGCTGGCCCCCTCGGTGGCCTGCTTCGGCCATGGCGACCCGCTGACCTCGGAGACCGCCGCCATGCTGAAGGCGGCCTCCGAGGCCACGGTCTGACGGCCGGCCGGAGGGCGGGCCGCCGGCCCGGGTCCCCGACCCGGGCCGGCAGGGCTCCCCGGGTCAGGGAACCGGGGTGCCGGCCTCCAGATTGAGGACGGTGCCCTGCTCGCGGGCCCGGAGGGCCCAGCGGAGTCGGGCGAAGCGCTGCGGCGGCAGGAGCCCGGCCGCCTCCTGTTCCGTCACGAAGCGCCACTCGCGCAGCTCCGGTCCCGGCAGCCGGAGCTGCGCCGCCGCCTCCGCCGGCAGCAGGCCGCCGTCGAAGAGGAGGCGCAGACCGCCGTACGCGGGACGGCAGGGCGGCTCCCAGTCGATCACCAGCAGTCCCGGTGCCCGGTCGAGTACGAGACCCAGCTCCTCCGCGACCTCGCGGACCCCGGCCCGGGCGGGGGCCTCGCCCGCCTCGACGATGCCGCCGGGGAACTCCCAGTCCGGCTTGTACGTGGGATCGACCAGCAGCACCCGGTCCTGCGCGTCGAAGAACAACACCCCGGCCGCCACCGTCTCGCGCGTGGGCTCCGGGGTCTGCACGATCTCGCAGACCGCGGCGGTGTCCGTGCGGATCGCCTCGGCGATCCGCCGGGCTGTCTGCCCAGGGGTGAGGCCGCCGTTGTCGACCACGTACGCGTCGGCCGTGAGCCAGCCCAGGGCTTCCCGGTAGGGCGCGAGGTGGCCGCCGGGCCGGTCGCTCTGCCCGGCCTCCTCGCGGCGGGCGATCCGCTCGCGCAGGATCGTTTCCGCAGGGGCGAGCAGCACATGCCGGACCGGTATCCGCCGAGCCGCCAGCGCACCGAAGATCTCGTCCCGGTACTCCTGCCGCAGCAGGGTCATCGGAACCACCAGCACCCCGCCGACCTCCGCGAACACCGCCGCCGCCGTCTCCACCACGAGCCGCCGCCAGCTGGGCAGCTCCTGATAGTCCGTCACCTCGTCGAGCCGTTTGCGCGGCAGCAGCGCGCGCAGCGCGTCGCCGATCAGCGCGGGGTCGTACAGGACGCTGTCCGGGACGAGCCCGGTCAGTTCGCGAGCCGTGCTGGTCTTCCCGGCGCCGAAGGCGCCGTTGATCCAGACAATCACGATTACCCCTCTTCCGATGCCCCCAGTGGCTTGCCCGGAACACCCTGCCACGGAAACCCGATGACCGGCGGAGTGCTTATCCTCAAGGTCAGGGGCCCTCGCCGGCCCCGCCCGTCCCCGCCCCTCTCCCCGCCCTTCCCGGAGGTTCACGTACCGTGCCGCACTCCCGCCGCCCGTCCGAGCCCCGCTACGGCAACCGGCCGACGATGAAGGACGTGGCGGCCCGCGCCGGGGTGGGCCTGAAGACGGTGTCCCGGGTGGTGAACGGCGAGCCGGGGGTGACCCCGGACACCGAGCGGCGCGTCCAAGAGGCCATCGACGCACTGGGGTTCCGCCGCAACGACAGCGCGCGCGTGCTGCGCAAGGGGCGCACCGCCACCGTCGGCCTGGTCCTGGAGGACCTCGCGGACCCCTTCTACGGCCCGCTGAACCGGGCCGTGGAGGAGGTCGCCCGGGCCCACGGCGCCCTCCTGATCAACGGCTCGAGCGCCGAGGACCCGGACCGGGAACGGGAGTTGGCACTGGCGCTGTGTGCGCGCCGGGTGGACGGCCTGATCGTGATCCCGGCCGGCGAGGACCACCGCTATCTGGAGCCGGAGATCCGGGCCGGGGTGGCCACCGTGTTCGTGGACCGCCCGGCCGGCCGGATCGACGCCGACGTGGTGCTCTCGGACAGCTTCGGCGGCGCCCGCGACGGGGTGGCCCACCTGATCGCCCACGGCCACCGCCGGATCGGCTTCATCGGCGACCACCCCCGCATCCACACCGCCACCGAGCGGCTGCGCGGCTACCGCGCGGCCATGGCCGGGGCCGGCCTGCCGGTGGACGAGGCCTGGGTCGCACTCGGCTCCACCGCCGCCGAACGGGTCGCGGCGGCGGCCGAGGCCATGCTGGCCGGGCCCGACCCGGTGACCGCGGTGTTCGCGGGCAACAACCGGGTGACAGTGACGGTGGTACGGGTGCTGGCCGGCGCCGGCCGCCCGGTCGCCCTGGTCGGCTTCGACGACTTCGAACTCGCCGACCTGCTGCGCCCGGGAGTCACCGTGGTCGCCCAGGACGCGGCGGCCCTGGGCCGGGTGGCCACGGACCGCCTCTTCACGCGCCTGGAGGGCGTACAGCTACCCCCGGAGCGCATCGAGCTCCCCACGCGGCTGATCCCCCGCGGCTCGGGCGAGATCCGCCCGGCCGACTGACCGGGTTCGCTGACCGGCTTCGGCAGGCCGGATCGAGCCGCCGGGACTAGCCTGAAGAGGGGAAGCGGGTGTCCCGCCGGGCCCACGGCCCGAACCTCTCTGGCATGCGGGGCGTCACATGCCCGCCACGGCCGTGCACATGGGTGGAGCTGAGTCACACCCGGCGGCGAACCGGCAGAAGTTCCTCATCCGAGGACGGAGTGAACCATGAGCATGCTCAACTTGCGTCGTGCGGCCGCGACGGTCTCGTCCGCCGTGCTCCTCACGACCGGTGCCGTCGTGGTGCCCGCCGCCGCGGAGGCAGCGGCCCCCGCCGCCCAGTGCTACAACCGCAACGGCTTCCCGCCGCAGAAGAGCGGGAACAACATCGGGGGCACGCCGCCCAAGTACGAATACAGCAACAGCCCCTACATCGGCGGGCGCTACGAGTCGTGCGGCAACACCATCACGGTGTACTACGGCGGATACACCACGAACACCACGCACTACCTGCTCAACTGGAATTCGGACAGGAACGCCTGGACGTCGCAGCGACTGAAGGCCGGCGAGCGGATGAAGTGGACCCTCAACGCGCCCGGCAATGACTACAACTTCCAGGTCCGGGCGTGCAACAACACCAACTGCACCACCTGGTCGCCCATGCTCTACGTCAACGCCCGCTGACCCGAACGCCGGGCCGGCCGCGCCTCACGCGGTCGCCGTCAGGGTCGCCGAGCGGCGCGGGATCGCGAACGCGTCCAGTTCCGCGCGGGACAGCCCGGTCAGGGCCGTGACCTCGTCGGAGCCGACCGCGCCGCAGTCCAGGCCGCGGACCAGGTAGCCGGCCAGCGCCTTCGCGGTGGCCGGCTCGTCCATGACATCGCCCTCGATCTTGGCCACATACGCCTTCAGGCGCGCGGCGGCGGCCTCCAGGCCCTCGCGGTAGAAGGTGAAGACGGCCGCGTAGCGGGTCGGCAGGTGGCCCGGGTGCATGTCCCAGCCCTGGTAGTAGGCGCGGGCCAGGGCGCGGCGGGTCAGGCCGTAGTGCAGCCTCCAGGCCTCGTGGACATGCTCGGTGGTGCCGATCGGCAGGACGTTGGTCGAGCCGTCGGAGACCCGTACGCCGGTGCCTGCGGCGGCGACCTGCATGATCGCCTTGGCGTGGTCGGCGGCCGGGTGGTCGCTGGACTGGTAGGCGGCGGAGACTCCGACGCAGGCGCTGTAGTCGAAGGTGCCGTAGTGCAGGCCGGTGGCCCGGCCCTTGGCGGCGTCGATCATCCGGGCCACCGTCGCGGTGCCGTCGGAGGCGAGGATGGACTGGCTGGTCTCGATCTGGATCTCGAAGCCGATCCGGCCCGGGCGCAGGCCGCGGGCGGTCTCGAAGGCCTCCAGCAGCTTGACGAAGGCGGAGACCTGCTCGGCGTAGGTCACCTTGGGGAGGGTCAGGACCAGGTTCTCCGGGAGGCCGCCGTGGGCGAGCAGGCCGGAGAGGAAGACGTCGGTGGTGCGCAGGCCGCGGTCGCGGACGTTGGACTCCATGCACTTCATGCGGATGCCCATGTACGGCGCGTTGGTGCCGTTGGAGTAGGCCTCCGAGACGAGGCGGGCGGCGCGGGCCGCGGCCTGGTCCTCCTCCTCGTCGGAGCGGACGCCGAAGCCGTCCTCGAAGTCGATGCGCAGGTCCTCGATGGGCTCGTTGGCGAGCTTGGCGCGGACGCGCTCGTAGACGGTCGCGGCGAGCGCGTCGTCGATGCCGAGCACCTTGCCGAAGGTTCCGGCGTCGGGGGCGTGCTCGTCCAGGGCGGCCAGGGCCTGGTCGCCCCAGCTGCGGATGGTGTCCGCGGCGAAGACGTCACCCGGGACGTAGACCGTGTGGATCGGCTGACGGGTGCCGGGGTCGCCCGGGTACCGGCGCGCGAGTTCCGCGTCCACCGGGGCGAGGGAAGCGCTGATGCCCTCGCTGACCGCTCCTGCGAGGCTCGTCGCCACCTTCTCCTGCTGACCCATCGTGCACTCTCCTCTTTTCCGCTTCACGGAAGCATTGATCCGCATAGCAGAATTTAGTCAGGGCATTCCGCTCAGTCAATGCTTGCAGGAAACGACCCGGGGCCGCGTGGTGAGTGTCACCACGCGGCCCCGGGGCTCACGATCTGCGCAGGTCAGACGATCAGCTGAGCAGGTGCTCAGCCCTTGCGCGCCTTGATCTCCTCGGTCAGCTGCGGGACGACCGCGAAGAGGTCGCCGACCACGCCGTAGTCGACCAGGTCGAAGATCGGGGCCTCGGCGTCCTTGTTGATGGCCACGATGGTCTTCGAGGTCTGCATGCCGGCCCGGTGCTGGATCGCGCCGGAGATGCCGGAGGCGATGTACAGCTGCGGGGAGACCGACTTGCCGGTCTGGCCGACCTGGTTGGAGTGCGGGTACCAGCCGGCGTCGACGGCGGCGCGGGAAGCGCCGACGGCGGCACCGAGGGAGTCCGCGAGCTCCTCGATGATGTGGAAGTTCTCGGCACCGTTGACGCCACGGCCGCCGGAGACCACGATCGCGGCCTCGGTCAGCTCGGGGCGGCCGGTCGACTCGCGCGGGGTGCGGGCGACGACCTTGGTGCCGGTGGCCAGGGCGCCGAAGGTGACGGCGAGCGCCTCGACGGCGCCGGCGGCCGGGGCGGCCTCCACCGGAGCCGAGTTCGGCTTGACGGTGATGACCGGGGTGCCCTTGGAGACACGGGACTTGGTGGTGAACGACGCGGCGAAGGCGGACTGGGTCGCGACCGGGCCCTCGTCACCCGCCTCCAGGTCGATGGCGTCGGTGATGATGCCGGAGCCGATGCGGACGGCCAGGCGGGCGGCGATCTCCTTGCCCTCGGCGGAGGACGGGATGAGCACGGCGGCCGGGGAAACGGCGTTGTACGCGGCCTGGAGCGCGTCCACCTTCGGGACGACGAGGTACTCGGCGAACTCAGGCGCGTCGGCGGTGAGGACCTTGACCGCGCCGTGCTCGGCGAGGGTCGCCGCAGTGGCCTCGGCACCGGCGCCCAGGGCGACGGCGACGGGCTCGCCGATGCGGCGGGCGAGCGTCAGCAGCTCGAGGGTGGGCTTGCGGACGGCGCCGTCCACGTGGTCGACGTAGACGAGAACTTCAGCCATTGGACTGCTCTCCTGCGATTGCGAAGTATGAGGGGGCGGTGGTGGTGATGGCCGAAGCTCTTAGATGAACTTCTGGCCGGCCAGGAACTCGGCCAGCTGCTTGCCGCCCTCGCCCTCGTCCTTGACGATCGTGCCGGCGGTGCGGGCCGGACGCTGCGCCGCGGAGTCCACCGCGGTCCAGGCGCCCTCGAGGCCGACCTCGTCCGCCTCGATCTCCAGCTCCTCGAGGTCCCAGGACTCGACCGGCTTCTTCTTCGCGGCCATGATGCCCTTGAAGGACGGGTAGCGGGCCTCGCCCGACTGGTCCGTCACGGAGACCAGCGCCGGCAGGGACGCCTCGAGCTGCTCGCTCGCGGAGTCGCCGTCACGGCGGCCGGTGACGGTGCCGTCCTCGACCTTGACCTCGGAGAGCAGCGTGACCTGCGGGACGCCCAGGCGCTCGGCCAGGATCGCCGGGAGGACACCCATGGTGCCGTCGGTCGAGGCCATGCCGGTGATGACCAGGTCGTAGCCGGCCTTCTCGATGGCCTTGGCCAGCACCAGCGAGGTGCCCATGACGTCGGTGCCGTGCAGGTCGTCGTCCTCGACGTGGATGGCCTTGTCGGCGCCCATGGACAGCGCCTTGCGCAGGGCGTCCTTGGCGTCCTCGGGACCGACCGTCAGCACGGTGATCTCCGCGTCGTCGGCCTCTTCCGCGATCTGCAGCGCCTGCTCGACGGCGTACTCGTCGAGCTCCGACAGCAGGCCGTCGACGTCGTCGCGTTCCACGGTCAGGTCATCGGCGAAGTGCCGGTCGCCGGTGGCGTCGGGCACGTACTTCACACAGACAACGATCCTCAAGCTCACGCCGGCTCTCCTACTGCATCGTCTTTTCTGGCTGCTGCCTTGTGGGGGCAGCATAGGCGCCTTGTCGGCCGTCTCCCGGTCGGGGCGGTCCACGCTCCGACCGAAATGTTACTCGTCAGTACATCGTGCGTTTCGCCAGGTTGCAAGCTCGATCGACTGTGACCTGGGCAACGGGACGATTCAGTCGCGCAGAGCGTTGAAGCGACCCTGGTGGTAGAGCAGCGGACGTCCCTGACCTCGGCCTTCCCCCAGCGGATCGCCCGCAACCGCCTCTGCGATGACCACCCGGTGCTCCGCCGCCGGAACCCGGGCCACCACCCGGCACACCAGCCAGGCCAACACCCCGTCCAGCAGCGGCACTCCGTGCGGTCCGGCCCGCCATGCGGTCTCCGGACCGAACCGGTCCGCTCCGCTACGGGCGAACAGCTGCGCCAGGTCGCGCTGGTGCTCACCCAGTATGTGGACGCCGAGGTGCTCGGACCCGGACAGGGCGGGCCAGCTGGAGGAGCCGGTGCCGACGGAGAAGGACAACAGCGGAGGGTCGGCCGAGACCGAGTTGAGGGAGGTCGCGGTGAAGCCGACGGGCCGGCCGGCCGCATCGACGGCCGTGATCACCGCAACGCCGGCGGCATGCTGCCGGAAGACCGAGCGGAGCAGCTCGGGCGAGCCCTGCTGGGTGGTGGCGAGCACGGACGGCGCCGTCATCTGAAATTCCTTCTGTTCGTACCGCGTCCCGCCAGCCTGGCGATCACCGACACGCGTCGTCAAGCGGCTCTTGGCAGATGTCAGGCGTGTCACTAGGGGCGCGGGCGCGTGCACCGGCGGTCGCGCATCGGAATTCACACGGCGGCGCCGAGCGCGGCGATCACATCGGCCTTGCGGGGCATGCCCACGGCCCGGCGGACGATCCGGCCGGCCGCGTCGAGCACCAGCACGGTGGGGGTCTGCTCGATCCCGAGGTCGCGGGTGAGGGCGAGCCGCTCCTCGGCGTCGATCTCGATGTGGGCGACGCCGTCGACCATGGCCGCGACCTCGGCGAGGATCCGCCGGGTGGCCACACAGGGCCGGCAGAAGGCGCTGGAGAACTGGACCAGGGTGGCCCGCTCCCCCGGGTCCGCGCCGAGCTCGCCGGCCCCCAGCCGCCGTTCGTCCCGCTGCGTCCGCACGTCCGCCACCCTTCTTTGCCGCCGGTCTGCTCGTACGGTGATCCGAGCGCTCCCGACACGCGCCGCATTCCCGGCGTGACAAGAATCTCCCCTGGTACCGACGCCTGGACTGGCCAGGCGGACGTGTATGGGGCACGATCCCCATGCACGTAACCTACGTCTGCGTAACTTGTTGGGAGCACCTCCCACCTCCCCAGGCAGAAAGCGGGATGTCCCCACGATGGCTGAACTCGTCTACCCGCCGATTGTCGGCGCCGCGCACACCCTCTTCAGGGCGCTGGACGTCCGGATCGACATGAAGGGCACGGAGAACATCCCGCGCAAGGGCGGGGCGGTCCTGGTCTCCAACCACATCGGCTACCTCGACTTCATCTTCGCGGGGCTGACGGCGCGGCCGTCGAAGCGGCTGGTCCGCTTCATGGCGAAGGAATCGGTGTTCCGGCACAAGGTGTCCGGTCCGCTGATGCGCGCGATGAAGCACATCCCGGTGGACCGCTCGCAGGGCGAGGCCGCTTACCAGCAGGCGCTCACCGCCCTGCGCAGCGGGGAGATCATCGGGGTGTTCCCGGAGGCGACGATCTCGCAGTCCTTCACCCTGAAGAGCTTCAAGTCGGGTGCGGCGCGGATGGCGCAGGAGGCGGGCGTTCCGCTGATTCCGGTGGCGCTCTGGGGCACCCAGCGGCTGTGGACCAAGGGCCGGCCCAAGGACCTCAAGCGCAGCCACATCCCGGTGACGCTGCGGGTCGGCGAGCCCATCGAGGCGCCGGCCGACCAGTACGCCGGGGCCATCACCCGGCGGCTGCGCGAGCGGGTGCAGGAGCTGCTGGACGCGGCCCAGCGCGCCTACCCGGCCCGCCCCAAGGGCCCCGAGGACTCCTGGTGGCTGCCGGCCCACCTGGGCGGCACCGCGCCCACCCCCCAGCAGGTCAAGGAGGCGGGCGCGTCCTGACTCCGCCCCTAGTGCGGGTTCTTGGCGTGGGTGAGGGTCTCCCAGGCCACGAAGTAGTTGTCGGCGCCGGCCGGGCGGCGGCTCTCGGTGAGCTGCCGGGTCTTCTCCATGGGGATGCCGAGCCGGTTGCCGAGGGCGTTGTAGCCGACCTCGGTGGTCGGGCCGAGGCTCCGGGTGACCGTGCCGCCGCACAGCCAGGACGGCACGGCCTCGCCGAGCGCGTAGCGGGCGTGGAAGCCGAGGGCGTGCCGGAACCGGTCCTTGAGCTCGGGGTAGAGGTCGCGGCCCTGGATGCGTGAGGTCTCGGCAACGTGCAGGGCGGCAGCGATGCCCCATCCGGTGTGGCCGAAGTCCCGGCAGGTCTCCTGGGCGAGACCGTCGACGAAGGTGTCCTGGCCGTGCCAGTACGTGATCAGCTCGCTCCTGGTGTCGATCGAGGAGCGCGGCGGGTACTTCGGCTGGGCACCGTCGGTCTTCAGGTGCAGGTAGGCGGGGAGCCGGCCGAGGTAGATGCCCATGGCCTTGTCGTAGCTCACCTTGTCGTCGAGGTGGACGGAGATGCCGACGGCCGCGTCCATCATGATCAGTTCCCAGTTGCCGTTCTTGCCCGGCGCCCCGTTGATCACCTCGGGGAGGTAGACGTTCCGCAGCATCGTGGCGAAGCGGGCCTGGTTTGGCCAGCCGCCGGTGTAGGTGTGCCTGATGAGCTCGGCGGCGCGCGGCCAGGTGGAGCCGGACCAGCCGCTCTGCAGCGGGGCGTTGCTGTTGGTGTGGTCCTTGATGACCGCCGACCAGGCGTCCATCAGCTGGATGGACTTCTTGGCGTACTTGGCGTCGCGGGTGATGTACCAGGCGAGGGCCTGGGTGTAGGCGGCGACGGCGTCCTGGCGCTCGTCGGTACAGCCGTGGTTGGGATTGGAACTGGAGCCGCACTCGACGACCGCCCGCGGTTTGGGCGTACGGGAGAGCGAGGCGTACTCACTGCCGAGCATCTGGTCGAACGCGCCCTTCCAGGGCTGCTCCCCGGCCTGCACCTTGCCGCGTACGAAGTCCAGTTGGGCCCGGCTGCTGAGAACGCCGGGGTGGGTGAACTGCGCGGGGGCGGCGGGGGCTGCGGCGGTGGGGGCCGCGAGGGTGGGTGCGGGGACCAGGGTCGCCGCTAATCCGAGGGCCAGGGCGGCGAGCCCGGCCGGGAGTCCGAAACGCATGGGGGGCCTTCCGGTAGGAGGGGTTCCGGCGGCCCGAAGATACTCATGCTCATGCCAAGCTGACAACGTTATCCGACAAGAAAGTTTCCTATCAGCGGCACTCCCGGGGGGCCTGCGGATCCGTAACGTCGTTCGTCATGAAGACGTTATCCATACGCGGCGGGGACGCCGACGCCGGATTCGGACGCTATCTGGCAGCCGCCCTGGCCGCGCGGTTCGCCTCGGAGGGGGTCGGCATCGCCTTGGTGCTGCTTGCCCTGGAGCGCACGGGCGACGCGGCGCACGGCGCCTTCGTGCTGACCGCCTGGCTGGCACCGCACGTCCTGGCCGCCCCGCTGGCGGGCGCGGCGGCGGCCCGGGTGCGGCGGCCACGGCTGTTCTACGTCGGCGCGCTGGCCGGGTTCACCACCGCGGTGGCGACGCTGGCCGTCCTGCTGGGCCGGGCCCCCACCCCGGTGGTGCTGGCCGTGGCGGTGGCCGGCGGGTGCTGCGGCCCGATGGTGACCGGTGGCCTGTCCAGCCTGGTGGCCGGGCTGGTCCCGGCCGGACCCGGGCGGGACCGCGCCTACGCCTGGGACGCCTCCACCTACAACGCAGCCGCGGTGACCGCCCCGGCGGTGGTGAGCCTGGTCGCGGCCACCGGTTCGGCGGGGCCGGCGATGGGCCTGCTGGCGGGCGCGGGCGCGCTGGCCGCCGTATGCGCCACCACCCTGCGGTACGCGATGCCCGAACGGGCTCCACGCGGTCCCGGGCTCGGGGCCGGGCTGGTGGCCCTGTGGCGGGTCCCGGAGCTGCGGGCGATCACCGGTGCGACCACCCTCGCCTTCGTCGGGATCGGGGCACTGACCACCACATCGGTGCTGTTCGCGACGGCGCTGGGCAGCCCCGGCGCCGGCGGGGTCCTGATGACGGCCTTCGCCCTCGGCGCCCTCACCGGCTCGCTCGGCGTCGCGCGGCTGAGCGCGGCCCGGGCTCCCTTCTCCCCCGGGCTGCTGGCCCGCTGGGCCCTGGCGGGAACCGGGGTCGCGCTGGCCGGGGCGGCGTTCGCGCCCTCGCTGCCGGTGGCCGCTGCGGCATTCGCCGTGGCCGGGGTGTGCGACGGGCCGCTGCTGACGGCCACGCTGCGGATCCGGGCCGCGTACGCCCCCGAGGCGGTGCGGACCCAGGTGTTCACCCTCGGCGCGGGACTGAAGGTGACCGCGGCCTCGGCCGGCGCGGCCCTGGCGGGGCTCGCCGCCGGAGCGCCGCCCCAGGTGCTGCTGCTCGTTGTCGCCGCGCTCCAGCTGGCCGCCGCGGTCCTGCACGTGTCGGTGCGGCCCGGGGCGATCCGCGCCTCGGGTGCCGCTACAGCCCCGTCGGAAGGTTCCGCCACAGCTGCGGCCGGTCGGCGGATTCCCGGAGCGCCCTGAGCACGGCCGGGTGCGGGGCCGCGTACAGCTCCGGGTAGTCGATCTCGCCGAGCTCCGGGCGTACCGGGAAGGCGAGTTGTTCCCGGTCGAGGGCGAACCGGGCGTCCACGCCGGGCTTGGCCCGCAGCAGGGCGGCGAGCGCATGGGCCTTGGCGTGGCAGATGCCGTTGCGGGTGGCCAGGACCTCGGAGCCGCGCCAGCTGACCCTCAGGTCCCCGGAATCGGCGGAGTGCGGGACGGTGTCGCGGACGAACTCGAAGGCCACACGTCCGCTGCCAGGTAGGCGGACACATGGGAATGCTCCTGGATCAGTTCCACGATCCAGGAGCATACCTATGCACAACTTTTTCGATGGCTCAGCGAGCCATTTCTTCCTTCAGCGCCTGGAGGAAGCCGTCCACGTCCTCGATCTGGGTGTCGAAGCCGCACATCCAGCGGACGTGCCCCGCCGCCTCGTCCCAGAAGTAGAAGCGGTAGCGCTGCTGCAGCCGCCGGGACACCTCGTGCGGCAGCTTGGCGAACACCGCGTTCGCCTGGACCGGGTAGAGGATCTCCACCCCGTCCACCGCGCGCACCCCGGCCGCCAGCCGCTGCGCCATCTCGTTGGCGTGCCGGGCGTTGCGCAGCCACAGGTCCTTGGCGAGCAGCGCCTCCAGCTGCACCGAGACGAAGCGCATCTTGGACGCCAGCTGCATCGACATCTTGCGGATGTGCTTCATCTGCCGGACCGCGTCCGGGTTGAGCACGACCACGGCCTCGCCGAACATCATGCCGTTCTTGGTGCCGCCGTACGACAGCACGTCGACGCCCACGGCGTTGGTGAACGCGCGCATCGGCACGTCCAGGGAGGCCGCGGCGTTGGCTATCCGGGCACCGTCGAGGTGCACCTTCATGCCCAGCGCGTGCGCGTGCTCGCAGATCGCCCGGATCTCCTCCGGGGTGTAGACCGTGCCCAGTTCGGTGTTCTGGGTGATCGACACGACCTGCGGCATGGCCCGGTGCTCGTCCTCGAAGCCCCAGGCCTCCTGGTCGATCAGCTCGGGGGTGAGCTTGCCGTCCGGGGTGGGGACGGCCAGCAGCTTGATGCCGGCCATCCGCTCGGGCGCGCCGCCCTCGTCCACGTTGATGTGGGCGGTCTTGGCACAGATCACCGCACCCCAGCGGTCGGTCATCGCCTGCAGGGCGGTGACGTTCGCGCCGGTGCCGTTGAAGACCGGGAAGGCCTCCGCGTACGGGCCGAAGTGGCTGCGGATGATCTTCTGCAGGTGCTCGGTGTACTCGTCCTCGCCGTAGGCGACCTGGTGGCCGTCGTTGGCGAGGGCGATGGCCGCCAGGACCTCGGGGTGGACTCCCGCGTAGTTGTCGCTCGCGAAACCGCGCACCGCCGGGTCGTGGTGCCGGCGGGCATCGGTTTTCAGGGTTGCGGGGTGAGCCACAGACGCTGTCCGTTCACTTCCGGGGCGGGCCGCTCCCAGACGCCGGCAATGGCCTCGGCCAGTTCCTTGACGTCGGTGAAACCCGCGAACTTCGCATTCGGACGCTCGGCGCGCATGGCGTCGTGCACGAGTGCCTTGATGACCAGGATCGCAGCAGCGGCGCGCGGGCCGTCCTCGCCCCCGGCCTTGCGGAAGGAGTCCGCCATGGCCAGGGTCCACGCCTCGGCCGCCGCCTTGCCCGCGTTGTACGCCGCATTGTTCGCCACCGGCTTGTGCGCGCCGGACTGGCTGACCAGGACGTAGCGGCCACGGTCGCTGCGGAGCAGGCCGTCGTGGAAGGCGATCGAGGTGTGCTGGACGGTGCGGATCAGCAGCTTCTCCAGGAAGTCCCAGTCCCCGAGGTCGGTCTCGGTGAAGGAGTTGCTGCCCCGCCAGCCGCCGACCAGGTGGACCAGGCCGTCGATCCGCCCGAATTCCTTCTCGGTACGGGCCGCCCATTCCTTGGTCGCCTCGAGGTCGAGGAGGTCCACGGTGTCCCCGGTGACGGTGGCGCCACCGTGGGCGTAGCGGGCCGCGTCCACGGCCTCGGCCAGGCGGGCCGGGTCCGCGTCGGACGCGACGACCACGGCGCCCGCCTCGGCGAGCCGGATCAGGGCGGCGCGGCCCGCGGGCCCGCCGGCCCCGGCCACCGCCACCACTGCGCCGCTGAGCTTCCCGTTCCCGTTGCCGGAGCCGTTCATGCTGTCAGCCTCCTGAGGGCGAGGGCTCACGCGGCGGCCTCGGCCTTCTCGTCGGTGCGCGCAGTGATGCCCTTCGTGGAGGCGATCACTCCCTTGAGCTTCTTGGCGAGCGCCTCAAAGAACATGCTGAGCGGAAACTCGTCCGGAAGCACGTCGTCCACAAGCTTCCGGGGCGGCTGCGTCAGGTCGAGGGCGTCGGGACCCTTGGCCCACTTGGAGCCCGGGTGCGGGGCGAGGTAGGTGGAGACCAGCTCGTACGCCTTGAACCAGTGCACCAGCTTCGGGCGGTCGATGCCGGCCCGGTAGAGGTCCTCGATCTCGCCGCACAGCTGGTTGGTGATCTGCGGGGCGCGCTCCCAGTCGATCCGCAGCTTGTTGTCCGTCCAGCGGACCACGTCGTGCTTGTGCAGGTAGGCGAAGAGCAGCTGGCCGCCGAGGCCGTCGTAGTTGCGGACCCGGTCGCCGGAGAGCGGGAAGCGGAACATCCGGTCGAAGAGCACCGCGTACTGCACGTCGCGGCCGTGCTCATTCCCCTCGGCCTGCAGCTTCACGGCCTCCTTGAAGGCGGTGAGGTCGCAGCGCAGCTCCTCCAGGCCGTACATCCAGAACGGCTGGCGCTGCTTGATCATGAAGGGGTCGAAGGGCAGGTCGCCGTGGCTGTGGGTGCGGTCGTGGACCATGTCCCACAGGACGAAGGCCTTCTCGCAGCGCTCCTGGTCGGTGATCATCGCGGCGATGTCGGCCGGCAGCTCGATGCCCAGGGTGTCCACGGCGGCCTCGGTGACCTTGCGGAAGCGGGCGGCCTCGCGGTCGCAGAAGATGCCGCCCCAGGTGAAGCGCTCGGGGGCCTCGCGGACGGCGATGGTCTCCGGGAACAGCACGGCGGAGTTGGTGTCGTAGCCCGCGGTGAAGTCCTCGAAGGTGATGCCGAGGAAGAGCGGGTTGTCGTACCGGGTGCGCTCCAGCTCGGCGAGCCACTCGGGCCACACCATCTTGAGGACGACGGCCTCCATGTTGCGGTCCGGGTTGCCGTTCTGCGTGTACATGGGGAACACGACGAGGTGCTGCAGGCCGTCGGCACGCTCGGCGGCCGGGTGGAAGGCCAGCAGGGAGTCCAGGAAGTCCGGCACCCGGAACCCGCCCTCGGCCCACTTGCGCAGGTCGGCGACGAGGGCCTGGTGGTACGCGGTGGCGTGCGGCAGCAGCGGGGAGAGCTCCTCGACAGCGGCCATCACGCGGATCACGGCGTCCTGGGCGACGGACAGGGCGGGGGCGCCCTCCGCCTCGAAGTCGATCGAACCGTCCTTGGACTGCCAAGGCCGAATCTCTTCCACGGCGGCCTTGAGCGCGGGCCACGCGGGGTGGTCCACCACGCGCGCACCGGCGGTTATCGCGGCCCCGCCGAATCCCGGCACAAGAGTTTCCGTCATGTCACTTCCTCCACAGGAGAACCTCACGTCAAGACAGCGTATGCATGCGAGGCTCTCCTTCTCAAGGGGGGAAGCCGAAAATTATCCTGCTGACCCCCCAGATCCACCGGAAGTCTTCCCGTGTTTCACGGTGGAAGCGATGGCTCCGCCCAGCCTTTCCCATGCGGCCCGGGCTGCCGGGAGGGCGCGGGGCAGCGCGAGGAAACCGTGGAACATCCCGGGGTGGGCGTCAAGGGCCGACGGAACGCCGGCGGCGAGCAGCAGTCGGTGCCAGGCCTGCCCGTCGTCCTGGAGTGGATCACATCCGGCCACCACCACATGCGCCGGAGGGAGTCGTACGACGGCCTCGGGCCCGGCGTTCAGCGGGGAGGCCAGCGGGTCCCGGCCGTCGCCCGCCGGGCCGAGGTACTGCCGCCAGAACCAGCGCAGGTGGGCGGTGGTGAGGTAGTAGCCCACGGCGTTACGGACGTACGAAGCGGAATCCATGGCGGCGGCCAGTGCCGGGTAGATCAGCACCTGGAGCGCGACCGGCGGTCCGCCGCGCTCGGCGGCGAGCAGCAGCGCGGCCACGACGAGGTTGCCGCCGGCGCTGTCCCCGGCGACCACCAGGGCGTCCGGGTCGCCGCCGAGCTCCCCGAGGTGCGCCCCGGCCCAGCAGAGGGCGGCGTGGACGTCCTCGACGGGGGCCGGGAAGGGGTGCTCGGGGGCGCGCCGGTAGTCCACCGAGACCACGGCCGCGCCGGCCGCCCGGCTGAGGGTGCGGGCGGTGCCGTCGTGGGTGTCGAGGTCGCAGAGGACAAAGCCGCCGCCATGGGCGAAGACCACGGTCGGGCGGGGACCGGGCCACTCGTCGGGGTCGGGCAGGTAGACCCGGACCGGCACCGGCGGGGCACCGGGCGGCCCGGGCACAGTCCGGTCCTCCACAGCACCCACCTGGGGCGGGCGCCCGGGCAGCCGGGGCGCGGCGGCGAGAATCCGGCGGGCCTCGCCGGCGTCGGTGACGCTTCCCCCCACGTCCGGGAAGACGGCGCTGAGCGCCGCGACAAAGGGCCGAGCCCCCGGATCCAGCCGGCCGCCTCCGGCACCCCCTTCCGGATCGGCCCCGCCGGGACGCCCGAGCCCACTCATGCCCGGCTCCCGGGGGTGGTCGCGACCGGTTCGCGGAAGTGTGGGATGACCTTCTCGCCCCACTGCCGCAGGGTCTCCAGGCAGGCTTCCTGCGGCACCGTGCCCATCTGGATCAGGCACATGATCTCGTCGGCGCCCGCCTCCCGCAGCCGCTCCACATAGGCGATCGCCTCCTCGGCGCTGCCATAGGCGTGGTCGGCGTGGAAGGTGGCCGTGGCGGTGGGGCGGACCGGGATGTTCTGTTCGTGCAGCCGGGCCACCACCTGTTCCGCGGCCTGCCGCAGGACGGCCGCCTCGTCGGTGCCGGGGACCACCGCCTCGTCGGGGATCCCGGCACCCCCGTACCAGTGACCGATGGACTGCGCGAAGAAGCGCTGGCCGCGGATGCCGATCCGGCGGGCCTCCGCCGGATCGTCGAGGACGATGGTCGGGCAGAGCACCGAGAAGTGGTCGTTGACCACGGTGGAGACCTGTCGGCTGCCGTCCCGCCCGGCAATCGCCCGGTCGTACACGGCCCGCATCCCGGCGATCGATTCCGGTCCCGCGAATCCCATGACCAGGGCGCCGATGCCGAACTCGGCGGCCTGCACCAGCGTCTCCTCGCGGCTGCAGGCCAGGAAGAGCGGCGGGTGCGGGGTCTGGGCGGGGCGCGGCAGGATCGGGTGCGGTCCGATGTCGATCAGCTCGCCGTGGTACTCCAGCTCCTCCTCCTGCCAGGCCTTGCCGATGATCCGCAGGGCTTCCTCGACCTCCTGGGCGGTGCGGTTCCGGTCGACCCCGCACAGGGAGGTCTCCTGTTCGGTGCCGCCCCGGCCGGCTCCGAGGTCGAGCCGGCCGCCGGAGAGGAGGTCGAGCATGGCGGCCCGCTCGGCCACCCGGGCGGGATGGTTGAAGTTGAAGGGCATGCACACCACGCCATGGCCGATGCGTATGGTGTGCGTCCTGGCCGCGACCCAGGTCAAAAAGATCTCCGGAGCGCTCAAGTGTGAGTACCACTTCAGCGAGTGGTGCTCGACCGCCCAGATGCGGTCGAAGCCCATGCGTTCGGCGAGGACGGCCTGCTCCACGCAGTCGCGGATGACCTGGTGCTCGCGTTCGACGGTCGGGTCGGCCAGCTGAGCCTCAAAGATGACGGAGAATTTCAACGGTGCCTCCAGGGTTGCGTCCCACGTCCCGCCTTACTTCAATTCGTCATATGACTAGTAGTCAGAAGTCGAAGAAGCAAGACCTTCCACCGACCGCCTGGGCCGTTCTCGGCCTGCTCTCCTTCCCGGGCGCGCGGACCGGGTACGAGTTGAAGAAGTGGGCCGACTCCTCCCTCCGCTTCTTCTACTGGTCGCCGGCCATCAGCCAGATCTACGCCGAACTGCGCCGGCTGGAGGAGCTGGGCTACGCCGCTTCCGAGCGCTCCGGCCCCGAGGAGGCCCGGGCCAAGCGCCGCTACGCCGTCACCGACGCGGGCCGCGAGGCGCTGGCCGGCTGGGCGGCGGACACCGCCGAGGCCGGCCCGCCGGTGCTCAAGCACGGGCTGCTGCTGCGGGTCTGGCTGGGGCACCTGGCCGAGCCGGAGCGGCTGCGGGCCATGGTGGCGGAGCACCGGGAGCGCACGCTGGCCGAGCTGGCAGCCGTACGCGAGGCCCTGGAGCAGGCGGCCGATGTACAGGAATGGGCGTTCCCGGTGCTCGCGCTGCGCTGGAGCGAGCGGCAGCATCTGGCCGAGCTGGAACTGGCGGAGGCACTGCTCTCCGACATCACAGGGCTGGAGGCTTCCGCGGGTCCGGGTCAAGGCGGTGGGGACGCGCCCACGGCCGGGTGACACGGTCGGGCCGCCGGGGCGGCTCCGGGGCCGTGCCGAGGGCGGGAAGCCCTTGGCGGGAACCGGCCGGACGGCCCTGTCGGGCCGCTGCACGCACGGTCTCATCGCTTGCCGGGCGCACTAGCATGCCTCCTCCATGGGGCGGACCGGTCGGGACACCGGCCCGCTCCCGGGAGCCGCCGTCGACGGAAGCGAGAGAACCTTGACTTTCCTCACCATCGGTCACCGCGGGGTCATGGGTGTCGAACCGGAGAACACCCTGCGGTCCTTCGTTCGCGCGGAACGTTCCGGCATGGACGTCATCGCCCTGGATGTGCAGCTCAGCAAGGACGGCGCGCTGGTCGTCCTGCACGATCCCGAGGTGGACCGCACCACGGACGGTTCGGGCGCCGTCGCCGATCTGACCCTCGCCGAGCTCCGGGAGCTCGACGCCGGGCTCGGTGAGCGGGTCCCGCTGCTCGAGGAGGTCCTCGACGCGGTGCGGGCCCCGCTTCAGGTGGGGATCGCGGACCGGACCGCGGCCCGGGCCCTCGCCACGCTGATGCTGCGCCGGGACCTGACCACCCGGGTGGAGGTCTCCTCCGTCCAGGACGCCTCGATCGCCGAGATCGCCCGCCTGGTGCCGGGCGTACGGACCACCCTGACCGCGAGCCGGTACGGCGAGGACATCGTGGACCGGGCGCTGGCCGCCGGTGCGGAAACCGTCGCTCTCAACATCCGGCGGCTGACCCTGGAGACGGTGGAGTCCGCGCACACGGCGGGCCTGCGGGTGACCGGGTGGACCGTGAACACCCAGGAGCAGCTGCGGCTGGTGCGGGCCCTCGAACTGGACGGTGCGGCCACCGACTTCCCGGAGATCCGGCTGACCGGCCGCTTCACCGCCTGAGCCGCTCCGCCTGCCTCTCCGCCTGCGTCTGCGTCTGCGTCTAGAGCGACTTGACCAGCAGCTCGAAGGCGAGGTCCTCGCGGCGCGGGAGGCCGAACCGCTCGTCCCCGTACGGGAAGGGGCTCAGCTCGCCGGTGCGGCGGTACCCGCGCCGCACGTAGTAGGCGATGAGCTCCTCCCGGACGTTGATGACGGTCATCCGCATCTCCTTGGCGCCCCAGTCCTCCCCGGCGCGCCGCTCGGCCTCGGCCAGGATCTCCTTGCCGAGGCCGGCGCCCTGGAGTCCGGGGCGGACCGCGAACATGCCGAAGTAGACGTGGTCGCCGCGGTGTTCGAGCTGGCAGCAGGCCACCAGCGTGCCGTCCCGCTCGACCACGAGGAGCTGGGAGTCCGGCTTCTCGATGACCTCGCGCACCCCCGCCTCGTCGGTGCGCCGGCCGTCCAGGTAGTCCGCCTCGGTGGTCCAGCCGCCCCGGCTGGCCTCGCCCCGGTACGCCGATTCCACCAGCCCGACCAGGGCCGATACGTCCGCGTCGACGGCGCTGCGGAAGGTGAGGGCGGCGGGAGTGGTCATCGGTGGCTCCGTTCGTGCGGTCCGGCTCGCCGAAGCCTAACCCGGCCCGGCGTGCGGCCGACGCCGTGCGGGCATCTCTTCCGGTGTCACCGTCGAACCGGGAGGTTCTGCCGTGCACCATTCCGTCGGCTCCGTCGCCCCCGTGCTGTCCTGGCTGCTGGCACTGCTGTGCGCGGTCAGCGGCGGGTACTGCCTGCTGCGCGGGCGCAGCGCCGAGGGCCGGGCGGATGCCGTGATGGGCTTCGGGATGGCGGCGATGGCCCTGCCGCTGGGCGGCGCGGGGCGGGCGGTCCACCTGGCCCTGGGGGCGGTGTTCTGCGCGGCCTCGGTACAGGCGGTGTGGCAGCTGCGCCACGGCCGGCACCATGCGCACCATCTGGTGGGTTCGCTGGCGATGGTGCACATGACGCTGTGGCCGGAGGTGCCGCCGCTGACCGGGGGGCTGCTGGTCTACTACTCCGGCTATGTGCTGTGGGGCGGCTCCCGGCTGGCGGGCGGGCCTGCCGGGCTGACCGGGGCCTGCCGGCTCGCCATGGGGATCGGGATGTTCGCGATGCTGCTCACGCTGTGAGGACGGGGCCCGGCGGGGCGGCCCGGGGCGCGGCCCGGAGGCCCGGTGGGGCAAACGTGTCCTGCGTCACCAATGCGTCCGTGCCGTACCGGGAGGTAGTCGTGCGCTCGTAGGCTGGCGGCCATGATGGTCCCCGCCGTTCTCCTGTTGCTCGGCTTGCTGACCGCTGTGCTGGCTCCGCGCCTGCTGGCCCGGGCCGATTGGCCCGAGCGGGAACCCGTGGTGGCGTTGTGGGTGTGGCAGTGCGTGGTGGCCGCGGTGCTGCTGTGCCTGGGGCTGTCGATGGTGCTGAGTGCTGCCGCCGCCTGGCAGGCGGTGCGGGGGCGGCTGTTCGCCTCCGCCCCGCACGGGGTGGTCGAGGCCTATGCGCTGGATCCGGGCGGGCCGTGGGCGGCCGTCACCGCACTGGTGCTGGCCGGCGGGGCGGCATGGACGGCGGCGATGCTGACCGGTGAGGTGCTGCGGGCCCGGGCCCGGCGCCGGGCCCGCCACTCCGAACTGCTGCTGCGGGCCCCGCTGTTGCCCGGGGAGGACCCGGACGGGGTACGGCTGGTGCTGCTGGAGGGCGACCGGCCGGATGCCTGGTGGCTGCCGGGTGCGGCGCCGCAGCTGGTGGTGACCACGGCTGCGCTGCGTCGGCTGAAGGGCCGTCAGCTGGATGCCGTACTGGCGCACGAGCAGGGGCATGCCGCCGCCCGGCACGACTGGCTGCTGCACTGCTCACGGGCCCTGTCCGGGGCGTTCCCCCAGGTGCCGGTGTTCGCGGCGTTCCGGGACGGGATGCACCACCTGGTGGAGCTGGCGGCCGACGACGTGGCCTCGCGCCGGTTCGGGCGGCTGACCGTGGCGCTGGCCCTGGTCGGGCTGAACGAGGACCGGGGGGTGTTCGGGCCCTCCGGGACTCCCGAGGCGCATGTCCCGCAGCGGGTGCGCCGGCTGCTGTCGGCGGCCCCGCGGCTGACGGCGAGCCGCCGGCTGGGTCTGACGGCCACGGCGGCCCTGGTGCCCGCGGTGCCGCTGCTGGTGGCTTTCGTGCCGGGGCTGTCGGCGCTGACGTAGGGGTGCGGTCGCCGGCCGGTGCGAGGATCCGCCCCATGGGATTCCCTGGGACGCGGGGCGGAGGTCTGCGGTGGGCCGGGGCCGGCACCGTGGCCGCGGCCGGGTGGTGTGCGGCGGTGGCGGCGGCCGTGCTGACGCTGCTGGTGGCGCTGGAGTGGCGGCCGTTGGTCCGGTACGACGGGCGGATCGCGGTGGCCTGGCATGCGCAGGCGGTCGCGCATCCGGGGCTGGTCTCGGCCAGCCGGGTGCTGACCGACTGGGTCTGGGACCCGTGGACCATGCGGGCGGTGCTGCTGACGGCCTGCTGCTGGCTGTGGTGGCGCGGGGAACGGGCCCTGGCGGTGCGGTTCCTGCTGGCCATGGTGGTGGCGGCGGTGGTGCAGCAGGGGGTGAAGCTGCTGGTGGCACGGGAGCGGCCGGTGTGGCCGGACCCGGTGGACTCGGCCGACTATGCGGCCTACCCCTCGGGGCATGCGCTGACCGCGACCATGGTGTGCGGACTGCTGCTGTGGCTGGTGCCGCGGGCCCGGGCGGACGGGGGCGGTGCCTGGGTGGTGTGGGCGGCCGGGGCGGCGGCGGTGCTGTCGGTCCTCGGGGTCGGGTTCACCCGGATCTTCCTCGGCGTGCACTGGGCGTCCGATGTGCTGGGCGGCTGGCTGCTGGGAGCGGCGATCGCAGCACTGGCGCTGTCGGGGCAGGCCGGAACGGCACGCACCGGTGCTCGGCGATCCCCCGCGTCGCCGAGCACCGATGGGCCGGTGCGCTGAGTATATTGGCTGGGAGCCAGTCAACGCAGGAGTAAGCATGGTCCCGCGCAGCGCACCGGTCAATGAAGAATTGCGGAGACGCTCACGGGAGCGGTTGCTCCAGGCCACGGTCGAGCTCGTCGCCGAACGGGGGTACGAGGCCACGACCCTGGGGGACATCGCCGACCGGGCGGGCTCCGCCCGGGGCCTGGTCTCGTACTACTTCCCCGGCAAGCGGCAGCTGCTGCAGTCGGCGGTGCACCGGCTGATGCACCAGACCCTCTATGCGGCCCTGGAGCGGGAGCCCCGGTCGGAGTGCGGGCGGGAGCGGCTGGCCCGGGCGATCGACTCGATCCTGGGGCTGGCCCTGGCGCAGCCGCTGCTGATGCGCACCCACATGGCGGGGATCCTGCAGGCCGAGGGGTTCGTGCAGTGCCCGGAGCAGCAGCGGCTGGCGGAGCTGCTGCGGGACACGGTGGCCCGGCACGGCTCGGCGGACGCGGATCGGGACTATCCGATGCTCCGCGCCCTGCTGATGGGCGCGGTGTTCGCGGTCCTGCTGCCGGGGGCGGCGATGGAGGCGGCCCGGTTGCGGGCGGAGCTGTTCCAGCGCTACGGGCTGGACTGGGGGATGGGGGTTCCGCCGGACGGGTGCTGCCCGCCTGACGGAACGTTGCCTCAGGGTGGGGCGGCGGCCTCCCCGGACCCGTTCCGCCGGTGATCGTGCTCCCGGTGGAACGGGCCGGGTCGGCCGGCCGCGCTACCAGCGGTAGTCGGGCTGCGTCTGGACGTTGAGCCGGTCCAGCCGCACCCGCTTGGCGCTGTCGGTGCGCCAGTCGTCGAGCCTCAGCACATCGAGGCCCTTGGCGATGTCGTTCGAGTAGATGTGCCCGTTGTAGTAGTACGCCGACCAGGAGCCGCCCAGGGTGAGCGCGCTCGGGTCGACGGGTCCGCGCTCGAAGAAGGCGATCTCCTTCGGCCGGGCCGAGTCGGTGAAGTCCCACACCGACAGGCCGCCCTGGTACCAGGCCTGGACCATGATGTCGCGACCGCCGCCGACCGGGATCAGCGAGCCGTTGTGGGCCACGCAGTTCTCGGTGTCGGCCTGGTGCCGCGGGATCTTGAAGTAGCTGCGGAAGACGAGCTTGCGCGCGTCCCCGCGGCCGGTGATGTCGTAGATGCCGTCCGCACCCCGGTTCGGGCCGGTGGCCTCGTTGCAGGTGGCGCCGACACCGCCGCCGAGCTCATCGGTGAACACCACCTTGTTGGCACGCTCGTTGAAGGTGGCCGAGTGCCAGAAGGCGAAGTTCGTGTTGTCCTGCACCCGGTCGATGACCCGGGGCTGTTCCGGCCTGCTGATGTCGAAGAGGATGCCGTCGCCCATGCAGGCGCCGGCCGCGAGGTTCTTCGAGGGCAGCACGGTGATGTCGTGGCAGCCGGTGGTCTTCGACACGCCCGGGTTGGTGGGCGCGCCCGGGTTGCCGCCGTCCGGGAAGAGGACGGGGAAGCCGACGACCGCGGCCTTGGTCGGGGCCTTCTTCGGGACCTTGACCACGGAGATGCCGTCGTGCGGGGGCTTGCAGTCCGGGAAGGCGTCGTTGGGCGAGTACGAGGCGACGTAGACGTAGATGTCGCGGCCGTCCGGCACCAGGGTGTGGGTGTGCGAACCGCAGGCCGTTTCGACGGACTTGATGTACTTGGGGTTCTTCTTGTCGCTGATGTCGAAGATCTTGATGCCCTCCCACGAGGACTTCTCGGTGGCGGGCTGCGAGACGCTGTTGCAGGAGTCGTCGCTGCGCGAGGAGTCGGTGGAGAGGAAGAGCAGGTCCCCGGCGACCGAGATGTCGTTCTGGCCGCCCGGGCAGAGCACCTGGGTGACCGTCTTGGGGGTCTTCGGATTGCGGATGTCGTAGATGGTGAAACCGTCGTAGCTGCCCGCGTAGGCGTACGCGCCCTGGAAGGCGATGTCGGTCTCGATGCCGTCGGGGTTGGTGCTCGGGATGTTCGCGAGGTGCTTGATGTTGCGGCTGTGGACGATCTCGTCCTGGCCGGGTACGCCGGGCGTCTCGCCGGCGGCGATCCGCGCACCCGGGGACCGCTGTGCATCGCCGGGGTCCGGAGTCGCGGACGCCGGTCCGGCCGCCAGGAGCGTGGCCAGCAGACCGGCCGCCGAGGCGGCCACCCCCAGCCTCCTGCGTCGCACACGGGTGTGGTGCGTCGAGGTCACTGTGCCCTCCCTAAGAGTCCCTTCAATCCGTTCTTCATGGGAACGGAACGTGGACCCCGGCAGTATCTTCCCCTTCATGGACATGGCAAAGGGGTTTCTCCGGGGTTTCACAGGTGCGGTCGCTGCCGCGTTGTTCGTGCTCGGGCTCACTGCATGCCAGGACGAGGACCGCAAGGACGCCTCCGGGCCTGCGGTCATCGCCCCGGGCAAGCCCGGTGAGAAGTCCCGCACCCTCTCCCCCGAACAGGCCGCCCGGGAACGCCCCGACGACAGCCCCAATGCCGCCGACTTCGGCTATGTGCAGGGCATGATCGAGCACCACCGGCAGGCGCTGACCATGAGCGCGCTGGCGCCCGAGCGGGCCTCGGCGGACCCGGTCAAGCGGCTCGCGGAACGGATCGCGGCGGCCCAGAAGCCCGAAATCGGGGCCATGGAAGGGTGGTTGCAGAAGCATCCGGCCCCCGGCGGCGGCGCTGGCGGTCACAACCATGCGGGCATGCCAGGCATGGCGACCGAGGCGCAGCTGGCGGAGCTCCGGGCGGCCAAGGGCGAGGCCTTCGACCGGCTGTTCCTGCGCCTGATGATCGCGCACCACGAGGGGGCGCTGAAGATGGCGGGCGAGGCGCTGTCCGGCGGCAACAACGTGGCCGTGGAGGAGATGGCCAACGACGTGGTGGCCCAGCAGAGCGCGGAGATCCACCGGATGCGGGGCATGGGCTGACCTGACCGGACCGAACCCGTCGCCTCCGGTCCGGTCCGGCGGGCTGACGCGCCGGGGCCGCGGTGTCATGCTGGGAGACACCTGCGAAAAGGAGCTCCGCCGTGCTTCGTGTCGCCGTCGTCGGTTCCGGCCCGAGCGGGGTCTATGCCGCGCAGACGCTGGTCCAGCAGCGCGAGGTGCCGGGCGTGCGGGTCGACGTACTCGACCGCCTGCCGGCCCCGTACGGCCTGGTCAGGTACGGGGTGGCCCCCGATCACGAGAAGATCAAGTCGCTTCAGGGCAATCTCCGCGGGGTCCTGGAGGACGAGCGGATCCGGTTCCTCGGCAATGTCGAGGTCGGCGGGGAGCAGCTGCCCACCGAGCGGCTGCTGGAGCTGTACCACGCGGTGGTGTACTGCGTGGGCGCGGCCCGGGACCGACTGCTCGGCATTCCCGGCGAGGACCTGGCGGGGGTGCATTCGGCCACCGCGTTCGTCAACTGGTACAGCGCGCACCCCGATGCCGAGCGGGAGGACTTCCGGCTGCCCGGGGTGCGGTCGGCGGTGGTGATCGGGGCGGGCAACGTCGCGGTGGACGTGACCCGCATCCTGGCCCGGGGCGAGGCGGAGCTGCTGCCCACGGACATGCCCCAGCCGGCCCTGGGGGCGCTGGCCGGCAGCGGGGTGCGCGCGGTCCGGATGGTCGCCCGGCGCGGGCCCTCCCAGGGCAAGTTCACCACCAAGGAGCTCCGCGAGCTGGGCACCCTGCCGGGGGTCGCGGTCGGGGTGGACCCGGCCGAGCTGGCCCTCGATCCGGCGTACGCGGACCCGGCCGCCGCGCTGCCCGCGGTGAACCGGCGCAATGTGGAGGTGCTGCGGGGCTGGGCGGAGGACCCGCCCGGTGACGCGGACCGGCGGATCGAGCTGCGGTTCTTCCTCCGCCCGGTGGAACTGCTGGGCGACGGATCCGGCCAGGTCCGCGCCGTGCGGTTCGAGCGGACCGTGCCGGCCGCCGACGGACGCGGCGGGGTGACCGGCACCGGCACATACGAGGAGATCGAGGCCCAGCTGGTGCTGCGGTCGGTGGGGTACCAGGGCGTGGCCCTGCCGGGCCTGCCGTTCGACGCGGGCCGCGGCACGGTGCCGCACGCGGCGGGGCGGGTGCTGCGGGACGGCCGGGCCTCGGTCGGCGAGTACGTGGCGGGCTGGATCAAGCGCGGCCCGACCGGGGTGATCGGCACCAACCGCCCGTGCGCGAAGGAGACGGCCTCCTCGCTGCTCCAGGACGCCCCGGCGCTGGCCGCCCGGGAGCTCCCGGCCGACCCGCTGCCCGCCCTGCGCGCGGCCGGGCTGCACCCGGTGGAGTGGCCGGGCTGGCTGGCGATCGAACGGGCGGAGGCGGATCTGGGCAGCTCCCTGGGCCGCCGCTCGGTCAAGATCCCCGACTGGCCGACCCTGCTCCACGCGGCGGACCCGGCGTCGGCTGGCTAGGCTGGGCCGGGTTCCGGGGGGGCGAGGACGTCCGGAGGTGTACCGGCCATGACCGAGGTACTGCTGCTCGCGGGGACCCGCAAAGGACTCTTCATCGGGCGCCGCAGGGACGGCGGGCCCTGGGAGTTCGACGGCCCCCACTTCAACGCCCAGGCCGTCTACGCGGTAGCCGTGGACCGGCGCGGTCCGGTGCCACGGCTGCTGGCCAGCGGGGACAGTGCGCACTGGGGCCCCTCCGTGTTCACCTCCGACGACCTCGGCGCGACCTGGCAGGAGCCGTCGACCCCGGCGGTGAAGTTCCCCCAGGACACCGGCGCCTCCCTGGAGCGGGTCTGGCAGCTGCACCCGGCCGGGCCGGAGGCCCCGGACGTGGTGTACGCCGGGACGGAGCCGGCTGCGCTGTTCCGTTCGACCGACCGGGGCGCGTCCTTCGAGCTGGTGCGGCCCCTGTGGGAGCACCCCAGCCGCAAGGACTGGGTGCCCGGCGGCGGCGGTGAGGGCCTGCACACGGTGATCACCGACCCCGCCGACCCGGACGCGGTCACCGTCGCGGTGTCTGCCGCCGGGGTCTTCCGGACCACCGACGGCGGGGCCGGCTGGACCCCGTCCAACCGCGGGGTGTCCGCGGTGTTCCTGCCCGACCCGAACCCCGAGTACGGGCAGTGCGTGCACAAGATCGCCCAGGATGCCGGGGACACCCGGCGCCTCTACCTGCAGAACCACTGGGGCGTCTACCGCAGCGACGACGGCGGCCTGAAGTGGACCGACATCGGGGCGGGGCTCCCCTCTGACTTCGGGTTCGCGGTCGCCGCCCACCCGCACCGCCCGGACACGGCGTACGTCTTCCCGCTGAACGCCGACTCCGACCGGGTCCCGGCCGGGCACCGCTGCCGGGTCTTCCGCACCCGGGACGCGGGCGCCACCTGGGAGCCGCTGACCGCCGGGCTGCCGGCCGGGGACCACTACGGCACGGTGCTGCGCGACGCGCTCTGCACCGACGACGCCGACCCGGCGGGCATCTACTTCGGCAACCGCAACGGCGAGCTGTACGCGAGCGCGGACGACGGGGACAGCTGGCAGCTGCTCGCTTCGCACCTGCCCGACGTCCTGTGTGTGCGGGCAGCGGTGATCGGCCACTAGAGTGATCGTCCGTGGCACCACGACCTCTGAACGAAATCGTCGAAGCGGGCTGGGCACGCGCCCTGGAACCGGTGGCCGGACAGATCGCCGCGATGGGCGACTTCCTGCGCGCCGAGATCGCGGCCGGCCGGACCTACGTCCCCTCCGGCGCGAACGTCCTGCGCGCCTTCCAGCAGCCCTTCGACGAGGTGAAGGTGCTCATCGTCGGCCAGGACCCCTATCCCACCCCCGGCCATGCCGTCGGACTGTCCTTCTCGGTGGCCCCCGAGGTCAGCCCGGTGCCGCCGAGCCTGGACAACATCTTCCTGGAACTGCACCGGGACCTCGGCACCGGACGGCCCGCCAACGGCGACCTGACCCCGTGGACCCGGCAGGGCGTGCTGCTGCTGAACCGTTCGCTGACCACCGCTCCGCGCCGGTCCAACGCCCATCAGGGCAAGGGCTGGGAGGCCGTCACGGACCAGGCGATCCGGGCGCTGGCCGCCCGCGGGAAGCCGCTGGTCTCCATCCTCTGGGGGCGGGCGGCCCGCAATCTGCGGCCACTGCTCGGCGAGCTGCCGGTGGTCGAGTCCTCGCACCCCTCCCCCAAGTCCGCCGACTACGGCTTCTTCGGGTCGAGGCCGTTCAGCCGGACCAATGACCTGCTGGTCCGTCAGGGTGCCCAGCCGGTGGACTGGGGCCTGCCGCCCGTCGGTTGACCGTTGAACTCTTGACCGTATGTGATATTCACCGGATAAATACGGACAGATGCCGCTCATATGAACCCTGCCCGAACAGTCAATCCGGGAAAGCCAGTAGCATGCGGCGCCATGAGCACCCCCACTGGCCCCGCGAACGGCCTGCCCGTACGAATGCCGCGACCCCGCCCGAGCGGACGGCACCGCCGTCCCGAGCCCGCGGTGGCGCCCGAGAACGCGCCCGCGCTGGTGCTCGCCGTGCCCGGTGTCCCGTCGGCCGCCTCGCGGAGCCTCGCCGAGGAGATCCTCAGCATCGGCCGCTCCGAGCTGCCCGGGCTGGACGCCCGCATCGGCTACCTCGACGGTGACCTGCCCGACGAGAACGGCACCCCGGAGTTCCCGGCCCTCTCGGCCGTGCTGACCGCGGTCGCGGACGAGCGGAACGCCCGCGCCGAGTTCGCCCGCGCCACCGGCCAGGAGGTGCCCGCGCCCACCGGCCCGGACGCCGTGGTCGTGCCGCTGCTGGCCGGCCCCGACGGCGACCTGCTGCGCCGGATCCGCCGGGCGCTGATGGACTCCACGGCCGCCGCCGAGCTGACCGACGTCCTCGGCCCGCACCCGCTGCTGGCCGAAGCCCTGCACGTCCGGCTGTCCGAGGCCGACCTGGCCCGCGCCGACCGGGCCCGGCTGTTCACCGTCGCGACCGCCGCCGACGGCATCATCCTGGCCACCACCGGCGGCGAGGAGGCCGTGCAGGCCGCCGGGATCACCGGCATGCTGCTGGCCGCCCGCCTCGCGGTGCCGGTCATCGCGGCTGCCCTGGACCAGGAGGGCTCGGTGGCCGCGGTCGCCGAGCAGCTGCGCGGTTCCGGTTCGACCCAGCTCGCGCTGGCCCCGTACCTGATCGGCCCCGAGGCCGCCGAGGGCCTGCTGGACACGGCCTGCAAGGAGGCCGACTGCGCGACCGCCGAGGTGCTCGGCGCCTACCCGGCGCTCGGCAAGCTGGCGGTGGCCCAGTACTCCGCCGCGCTCGGCATCACCCAGGGCTCCGGGGCGCACTGACCCCGCCGCCCGCAGACCTGCGAGGGCCCGCCGCCGGATTCCGGAGGCGGGCCCTCGTACGTACGGGGTGCCGGTGGGGCCGGCGGGCCGGCTCAGCCGAAGAGCACGCAGCTCGCGGCGGGCACCGGCACCGATCCGGCCCGGTGCGGCAGCCCGGTCTGCGGGTCCACCGCGAACCAGGTGACGTCTCCGGAGCGTTCGTTGGCCGCGTAGAGCCGCTGCCCGGACGGGTCCAGGGCCAGGTCGCGGGGCCACCGGCCGCCGACCGGCACGGTGGCCGTGAGCTGCGGCTCCGCCGGGTTCCCGGCCGTGGCGAGCACGGCGATCGTGTCGGTGCCGCGGACGGCCGCCCAGAGGAACCGGCCGTCCGGCGAGGCGACGATCGCCGAGGGATAGGCCCGTGCAGACCCTGGAGCGCCCTCTGGAGCCACCGGAACCTCTCCGACCGGTTCCAGGAACCCGGCAGTCGCGTCCCAGCGGCAGACGGTCAGCAGCGGCCTCAGCTCATTGAGGACGTAGACCAGGGCGCCGGAGGCGTGGAAGGCGAGGTGCCGGGGGCCGTTCCCCGGCGGCAGCCGCACCTCCGCGTGCACGCTCGGCGCACCGGCCCCCGGGTCCGGGGCGACCGGGGCGCAGATCCGTACCGAGTCGGTGCCGAGGTCCACGCTCAGCACCCAGCGGCCGGACGGGTCGGCCAGCACCTGGTGGGCGTGCGGGCTCTGCTGGCGTTCCGGATCGGGCCCGGAGCCGCGGTGGGTGAGCACCGCGGCGGGTCCGCCGAGGGTGCCGTCCGGCCGGACCGGGAGCGCGCTGACGCTGCCGGAGGTGTAGTTCGCGGTCAGCAGCCAGGACCCGGCCAGGCCGAGGTGGGTGGGGCCGGCGCCCGCCACCGGGACCGGCGGGCCGGCCGGGTGCGGAAGCCCGGCCGCGTCGAGGGCGAAGGCCTGTACAAGGCCGTGCTCTGCTTCGCTCACCGCGTAGAGGCGGTGCGGCCCGCGGGCCAGGTACGAGGGGTCGGGCAGGGCATCGGTGCTGCCGAGGACGGTGAGCGCCCCGGTCCGGCCGTCGACGGCCGCGGTGGTGATCCCGCGACCGCCCGCCGATGTGAACGAGCCGATGTAGACCCGGCCTTCCTGCACCTGGCCCACCCGGGCCCGACCTTCCCGTCCAGTCACCCTGCGCCCCTCTCCACCGGTGGATGTCAGGAGCCGACGGTAACAGAAGGTCTAGACCAAATCCCGCCCCCGGGCCCGGTCCTCCGCGCCCTCGTGATGGACATAGGCCGGGCTCTGCTGCCGGTCCTCGTAGGTCCGGTGGAAGACGGGGGTCGCGGAGCCGGAGATCGGCGGCACGATCCAGGACCAGTCGGCCCCCACCTCACGACCCCTGCGCTCCTCCCGCTCCAGGTGGGTGAGGAAGCGCCGGGACTCGGTGTGGTGGTCGGCGATGGTCACCCCGGCCCGGTCGAAGGAGTGCAGGACGGCCCGGTTGAGCTCGACCAGCGCCCGGTCCTTCCACAGCGAGCGGTCGCTGGAGGTGTCCAGCCCCATCCGGCGGGCCACCCCGGGCAGCAGGTGGTAGCGGTCCTCGTCACCGAGGTTGCGGGCACCGATCTCGGTGCCCATGTACCAGCCGTTGAAGGGGGCCGCGGGATAGTGGATGCCGCCGATCTCCAGACACATGTTGGAGATCGCGGGCACCGCGTGCCAGCGCAGTCCCCAGTCCGTCCAGTGGTCGTCGTCCGGGTGCTCGATGGGCACTTCGAGGACAGCGTCGGCGGGGAGTTCGAACCACCGGGGCTTGTCGTCGCAGCCCTGGACGACCAGGGGGAGCAGGTCGAAGGGGGTGCCCGGGCCGCCCGGCCAGCCGCGTTCGCGCAGGGCCTCGGTGAGCTCCCGGTTGCGGGGGTCCCCGACGGTGACGGAGGGGTGGTCGCCGTATCCGGCGTACCGGATGAGCTGTTCGCTCCAGATGAGCGGGCCGGGCCGCCCGGGGACGTCCGGGGCGAAGACCGTGATGGTGGGCCGGACCCGGCCGCCGTTGGTGGCGTCGCGCAGGTGCTCGACGCACTCGGCGGCTATCTCGTCGCCGCCGGTGAGTTCCCTGCGGTCGCGTACCCGCAGGGAGTTCCAGTACAGGCGGCCTATGCAGCGGTTGCTGTTCCGCCAGGCGACCCGGGCGCCGTGCACGAGCTCTTCGTGGGTGTGCCGGTAGGTTCCGGTGTCCTCGAGCTCCTGGCGTACGGCGGCGAGCCGGTCCCGGGGATCGCCCGTGCCGGGGTTCTCGCGGTGGAAGAGGCGGATGAATTCCTCGGCCTCTGCCCAGACCTGAGCGGTCGTCGAGAGCTGTTGCAGCATTTCCATTCCGGGCCGATACCCCCTGTCCGGCCAGATCCACCCTGTACATGCCGGATGAATGTGCGGTTCGCCATCACCCGTTGCACATCCCGCAGGTCAGAGCCGCCGGGCAGACCTGACCGGACCACCCGTTGGAGTGACGGTCAGCCCAAGGGGCGCGCCATGTACAGGGCTTGCTCACCGGCCGCCGGGGTGCCGTCGTAGAGGGTGGTGTCGAGGCCGCAGAAGACGAACCCCATCCGCCGGTAGGCGTGCACGGCGGGGGCGTTGACGCTGGAGACCTCCAGCCAGAGGTGGCGGGCACCGCGCTCGCGGGCGAAGCCGACGGCGTGCTCCATCAGGGTGCGGCCGATGCCGATGCCCCGGTGGGCGGGGGCGACTTCGATGTCCTCGACGGTCAGCCGGCGGTTCCAGGGGCTGTAGCCGACCGCGGCGAATCCGCAGAGCCGGCCGCCGTCGGCCTCGTCGACGGCGACGAAGGTGCGGCGGTCGGCGGCGGTGTCCTCGCCGATCTCCTGCTCGTCGTGCTCCTCGGGCGGGAACGCCTTGTGCAGGGGCGGATCGACGGGGACCTCGCGGAGCACGAACCCGGTGTCGGAGGCGGTGGCCTCGAAGACGCTGCGGGTGGTGAAGGAACTGTCGAGGGATTCGATGGCTGCCGCGTCCTCGGGGCGGGCGAGCCGGTAGCTGATGAGCGGTGCGGTGGTCATCCGACGACCGTACGCGCTCGCCTCCGCGCTCGTACCGGTCACAGGGCGGCGTCGAGGAACTCCGCGAGTCCGGCGCGGTCCAGGGGGCCGGCGTGCGTGGCCACCGCCGCGCCGTCCTTGATCAGCACCACTGTGGGTGCGGAGGCCACCTCGTACCGCCGGGTGGCGGCGGGGCAGCGGGTCATGTCCACCCGGATCGCGGTCAGCCGGCCGTCGTAGTCCCGGGCGGTGTCGCGGAGCACCGGGTCCATCGCGCGGCAGGCCTCCACGGCCTTGGGCCAACTGCCGCGGAAGAAGGCCAGGACGGGGGTGCCGGCCGCCATGGTGAGGACGAACTCAAATTCGGCGTCCTCGAGCGGCTGGTGGACATGGCTCACCATCGGCATACTCCCGGGTCCCGCGGCACAAAAATACCCCGACCGATATTGACGGCCAGGGCAATCATCTGCGTATATTTGATGTTTCACACCCTGCCAGAAACGGGGATGTGAAGAGGCTTACGAGGACACTGTATCGCGGCGGGAGTGGAATTGTCAACCGAGGAATTCCGGAATGAGCAGCACTTCATCACGGAGCTCTACGCACGCCTCGACGACCTGCGTGACCAGGCCGAACGGGCGATGCGCGAGGCTCTGCTGACGGACGGCGAGGGCTTTCAGGCGCGTTTGGAACGCGATGTCCTGGTGGCCGAGCAATCCGGCCTGATTTCCGCGCTGAATGCGGGCGAAAACGGGCTCTGTTTCGGCCGGCTCACCTTCTCCGACGGTCGCGACCACCACATCGGACGTATCGGAATCAGGCAGGACGACGCGGAGCGCACCCCGCTCGTACTGGACTGGCGGGCGGATGTCGCGCGGCCGTTCTATCTGGCGACCGGCTATTCCCCGATGGGCCTGCGCCGGCGCCGGCACCTGACCACCCGGGGCCGTGAGGTGACGGCCCTGCACGACGAGATCCTGGACCTCACCGACGCCGAGCGCACCGGCCACGAGGGGGCCGACGCGGACGCCGTGCTCCTCGCCGCGCTGGATGCCGCCCGGACCGGCCGCATGCACGACATCGTGCGCACCATCCAGGCCGAGCAGGACCACATCATCCGGTCCCCGCACCGCGGGGTGCTCGTGGTGGAGGGCGGGCCGGGCACCGGGAAGACGGCGGTCGCCCTGCACCGGGCCGCCTACCTCCTGTACGCGCACCGTGAGTCCCTCGCCCGGCGCGGGGTGCTGATCGTCGGCCCCAACCCGGCCTTCCTCGGCTACATCGGGGAGGTGCTGCCGGCCCTCGGCGAGACGGGGGTGCTGCTGGCCACCCTGGGCGAGCTGTTCCCCGGGGTCCGGGCCACCGGGACCGACCGGCCGGGCGCCGCGGCCGTCAAGGGCCGCGCCTCGATGGCCGAGGTGCTGGCCGCGGTGGTGCGCGACCGGCAGACCCTGCCGGAGACGGTGCCCGCCGGAGCGGGCGAGGACAGCGAGGTGCTGCCGGAGCCGGCCCTGGAGATCGACCACGACGACTACGGGACCCTGCTGCTGGACCGCTCGATGGCGTACGAGGCCCGGGACCGGGCCCGGTCCACCGGACTGCCGCACAACCTGGCCCGCCCCTACTTCGCCTTCCGGATCATCGACTCGCTGACCGAGCAGCTCGCCGACCGACTCGGCGCGGACCCGTACGGCGGGCCCAATCTGCTCGGCCCGGACGACATCGCCCAGCTCGGCAAGGAGATCGCGACCAGCGCCACCGTCCATGCCGCCATCGACACCCTGTGGCCCGCGCTCACCCCGCAGCAGCTGGTCGCCGAGTTCCTCGCGGACCCCACCCACGTCTCGGCGGCGGAGGCGGAGCTGATCCGGCGGCCGGCCGGCGGCGGCGTCGAGGGTGCCCGGGGCGGGTGGACGGTGGCCGACATCCCGCTGCTGGACGAGGCCGCCGAGCTGCTCGGGTACGACGACAGTGCGGAGCAGGCGGCGGCCGAGCGGGAGCGGCAGGAGCGGATCGCCTACGCGCAGGGCGTGCTCGATCTGTCCGAGGGCTCGAAGTCGTACGAGTTCGAGGACATGGAGAGCGAGTACCTGGCCGCGCACGACATCATCGACGCCGAGCGGATGGCCGATCGCCAGGAGGAGGCGGACCACCGCACCACGGCCGAGCGGGCCGCCGCCGACCGCACCTGGGCCTTCGGGCACCTGATCGTGGACGAGGCGCAGGAGCTGTCGGCGATGGCGTGGCGGCTGCTGATGCGGCGCTGCCCCACCCGGTCGATGACCCTGGTCGGCGATCCGGCGCAGACCGGTGACGAGGCGGGGCTGGGCTCCTGGGAGCGGATCCTCGCCCCGTACGTCGGGGACCGCTGGGAGATGGTGCGGCTGGCCGTGAACTACCGCACGCCGGCCGAGATCATGGAGCTGGCGGCGGGTGTGCTGCGGGCCCGGCAGCCCGGTTTCGAACCGCCGAGCTCGGTGCGGTCCACCGGGGTCCGGCCGTGGGTGCGGGCCGTGCCGGCCGCCGCGGACCTGGCCGGGGCGGTGGCGGCGGCCGTCGCGGAGGGGATGCCGGCCGAGGGGCGGCTCGCGGTGATTGCGCCGCGCCCGCTGCACGGCGTACTGGCCGGGGCGCTGCCGGGGGTGCGGGCGGGCGAGGAGCCGGATCTGACGCGGAGCGTGGTGCTGCTGGATCCGCGCCAGTCCAAGGGGCTGGAGTTCGACACGGTGATCGTGGTGGAGCCGGCCGATCAGCAGCCCAGCGATCTGTACGTGGCCCTGACGCGGGCGACCCAGCGGCTGGGCGTGCTGCACACCGGTCGGCTCCCGGCGGGCCTGGGCTGAGTCCGGGGCCCTGGCCCGGGGGCGCGGGCCGGGCTCAGGTCAGGCGCCGACCAGCGGGGACCTCGGGTCGGTGCGCAGCGGGTCGGCCAGGGCGGCGAGGGCGTGCTCCAGGCCGTGCAGGTGGGCCAGGGCGGGGGCGTCGGCAACGGGCCGCTGCTGTGGTACCGCGGGGGTGCCGTCGCCGGTGAGGGCCTCCACGGCCGCCTCCACCCGCCAGCAGGCGGCGGCCAGGCGGGCGTCGTGGGAGGCCTGCGGGTCGGCGGCGACGGCCGCCAGGCCGCGTACCTCGCGGGCGCAGTCGTCGAGCAGGGCGAGCACCTGACGGGCCCGCGCCTTGCGGGCCCGCAGCGGGCTCAGCGGGTGCACCAGCGGGGCCAGGGCCATCCGCACCCGGCCGAGCAGCAGCTCCAGCTCGGCGGCGTGCGGGGCCGGGTCGGCCTCGGGGTCCCCGTCCAGCCGCCGGAGCGAGGCCGCGGTGGCCGCCCGTACGCAGTGCAGGGCGCGCTGGATCCAGGCGTCGTTGGCGGCATGGGTGGTGACGGGCAGGATCAGGGCCACGGCGAGGGCGGCGCCGAGCGCGCCCAGCGCGGTCTCCTCGAAGCGGAGGAGCAGCAGGCCGGGGTGGAGCACGCCGAGCAGCCCGTACAGCAGGCCCGCCATCACGGTGACGAAGAACATCATCCAGGAGTAGGAGGGGGCGGCCGTGTAGAAGATGCCGAAGACGCAGACGGCGACGAGGACGGCGGTGGGGGTGGGGGCGCCGTGCAGCGGGACGGCGATCAGCAGGCCGGCGGCGATTCCGGTGACGGTGCCGAGGACCCGGCGGAAGCCGCGGACCAGCGTCTCGCCGCGGGAGGCGGTGTTGACGAAGATCCACCAGGCGGTGCCGACGGCCCAGTACCAGCGGTCCGCGGAGACGAGCTGGCCGACGGTGAGCGCGAAGGCGCAGGCGGCGGTGGCCTGGAAGGCCTGCCGGGTGGTGGGACGGGCCAGTCCGGTGCCGGGCAGGCCGGGAGGCGCGGCGGCGGGCGGGGTGCGCCGCTCGATGGGCCAGAGGAGGTAGCGCACGGCTCCGGCCGCAATCAGGGCCAGGGCGACGGCTTTGTAGAGCTCGGGCAGCTGGGCGGGGGCGGCGTGCAGGAACTGCGTCACGAAGAACTGCATGAACGCGAAGATCCCGAGTGCATGGCCGCGCGGGCCCCAGCGGCGGGCGTAGACCCCGCAGAAGACCACGGCGAGGAAGGCGGCGTCGCGCAGCAGCGGTGTGCCGTGGAGGGTGGTGGCGAGGGCCAGCACGGGGAAGCCGACGGCGGGCAGCAGAGCGGTGGTCACCCGCTGGGCGCGCACGGTGGCGTCGGTGACGGTGAAGAGGGCCAGCAGGGCCGCGAGTCCTCCGGTGATGGAGGCGGTGAGGGAGAGCCCGGCGAGTTCCGCCAGGGTGACGGCGAGCGCGACGCCGATCACGGCACGGGCCGAGTTCCTCAGTCTGAACAGCCCCGGATCCGGAGCCACGAACATCCTCTTCACGGCGGTGTGCCGCCCCCCTTGCAGGTGATGCGCGCCGTCCCGGCGTCCGCCCGGGGTGGTGGGCGGCCCGCAGGCACGACGAAGGCACCGCGGTCCGGTCCGGCCTCGTCGCCGACCCGGCGCTGCGCGGCGCCGAAGATACATGGATACGACACAGATAAACATGTAGAGAGCATTGGCTCAAGCCGCACCGGATCGAGTGGGCCATTGGCCCAGTCGAACCGGCTGGTAGGTGGCCGGCGATGCGCCAACGGCCGGTGGTCCGGGTGGGGCGGCGCGCAGCGGGTAGACGCCGGGCCGGACTGCGGGCCGGAGGAGGCGGGTGTGGAACACACCGACTGGCTGCTGGCGGCCGGGGAACGCGGCAACCCCGCGACGCGCCTGGACAGGCGCCACCCCGATGGCACGGCGTGGTCACGGGGCAATCAGGCCCGCGCCCTGGTACACGGTGCCACCTATTTCAAGGAGCTCCTGGCAGGGATCCGGGCCATGCGGGCGGGAGACCTGCTCCTGTTCACCGACTGGCGCGGCGATCCCGACGAACGGCTCGACGGACCCGGAACCGAGATCGGGGCGGTCCTCGCGGCGGCGGCCGAGCGCGGGGTGATCGTCAAAGGGCTGCTCTGGCGGTCCCACCTGGACAGTCTGCAGTTCAGCCAGCGGGAGAACCGCCACCTCGGCAAGGAGATCCAGGCGGCGGGCGGTGAATGCCTGCTCGACATGCGGGTCCGCCCCGGCGGCTCGCACCACCAGAAGCTGGTGGTGCTGCGCCACCCCGGCCGCCCCGAGCTCGACGTGGCGTACGTCGGCGGGATCGACCTGTGCCACAACCGCAACGACGATGCCGCCCACCGCGGCGACCGCCAGTCGCTGGCCATGGCCGCCGTCTACGGATCGCACCCGCCCTGGCACGACGTCCAGCTCGCGCTGCGCGGACCGGTCGTCGGCGATGTCGAGGCGGGCTTCCGCGAGCGCTGGGACGATCCTTCCCCGCTGACCCGCAGCCCGCTCACCCGGCTGCGGGAGCTGCTGCACCACGAGGACATCGAGGCGGACCGGCTGCCGCCGCAGCTGCCCGATCCCGCGCCCTGCGGCACGCACACCGTGCAGCTGCTGCGCACGTATCCGAACCGGCTGCTCCGCGGGTACCCCTTCGCCCCCGACGGTGAACGCAGCATCGCCCGCGGCTATCTCAAGGCCCTGCGGCGGGCCCGGGCGCTGGTCTATCTGGAGGACCAGTACCTGTGGTCGGCCCGGGTGGTGGAGCACTTCGCCCGGGCGCTGGGCGAGCATCCGGAGCTGCGGCTGATCGCGGTCATCCCCTCGGTCCCCGAGGAGGACGGCCGGCTTGCCCTGCCGATGCACCTGATCGGGCGGATCACCGCCCTGGAACGGCTGCGCCGGGCGGCCGGCGGGCGGGTCGCGGTCTACGGGCTGGAGAATCCGGAGGGCACGCCCGTCTACGTCCACGCCAAGGTGTGCGTGATCGACGACGTGTGGGCCTCGGTCGGATCCGACAACGTCAACCTGCGCTCCTGGACGCACGATTCGGAGCTCGGCTGCGCCGTGCTCGACGAGAGCCCGGACCCGCGGCAGCCGTCCGACCCCGCAGGCCTGGCCGACGGCGCTCGCTCATTCGCCCGGCAGCTGCGCCTCGATCTCTCCCTCGAGCACCTGGAGGCCCCTGGGGAGTCCGCCGCGGCGCTGTGCGATCCGGTGGCCGCCTTCGATGCCTTCGCGGCGACCGCCGCCTCGCTGGACGGCTGGTACGCGGGCGGCTGCCGCGGGCCCAGGCCGCCCGGCCGGCTGCGCGCGTACGTCCCGCCCGCCCTGTCGTACCCGGCGAGGACACTCGCCCGCCCGCTGCACCACCTCCTGGTCGACCCGGACGGCCGGCCCTTGGGCCTGCGGATCCGCAACGAGTACTGACGACTATTCACGAGTACTGACGAATCCTGACGGACCGTACGATGGCGGGCATGACGGTGGACGAGCTCGACACCCGCATCCTGCGGCTGCTGATCGAGCAGCCGCGCACCAGTGTGCGCGAGTACGCCCGGCTGCTGGGCATCGCGCGCGGGACCCTCCAGGCCCGGCTGGACCGGCTGGAGCGGACCGGGGTGATCACCGGGACCGGGCCGGTGATCTCGCCCGCCGCGCTGGGCCATCCGGTGCTGGCCTTCGTGCACATCGAGGTGACCCAGGGCCACCTGGACGAGGTCGGGGAGGCACTGGCGGCCGTACCGGAGATCATCGAGGCCTTCTCGATCACGGGCGGCGGGGATCTGCTGACCCGGGTGGCAGCCCGGGACAACGCACATCTGGAGGACGTCATCCAGCGGCTGATCCGGCTGCCCGGCGTGGTCCGCACCCGGACCGAGGTGGCGCTGCGCGAGCGGGTGCCGCACCGGCTGCTGCCGCTGGTGGAGTCGGTGGGACGGGCTGCCCGCATTTCCTGACAGGATGGCCGGGAAGGTATACAACCGGCAGAACGGGCGCAGCGGATGATCTCCGTCATATTCGATCTCGACGGCACTCTCGTGGACAGCGAGCCCCACTACTACGAGTCCGGACGGCGCACCCTGGAGCGCCACGGCGTCCCGGACTTCACCTGGGAACAGCACTCCGCCTTCATCGGGATCGGGACCCTGGAGACGCTGGAGATCCTGCGCGAGCGGTACGGGATCCCGGCGCCGGTGGAACAGCTGCTGGCCGAGCAGAACGCGGCCTATCTGGAACTGGCCCGCACCGAGACCGAGGCCTACCCGGAGATGCGGAAGTTCGTGGAGCGGCTGCATGCGGAGGGAGTGCCGATGGCGGTGGCCTCCGGCTCCTCACGGGAGGCGATCGACGCGGTCCTGGCCGGCACCGGCCTGGACACCCTGCTGACCACGACGGTCTCGGCCGAGGAGGTCCCGCACGGCAAGCCCGCCCCGGACGTGTTCCTGGAGGCGGCCCGCCGGCTGGGGGTGGCACCCGCCACCTGCGTGGTACTGGAGGACGCCGCCCCGGGGGCCCTGGCCGCCCATGCGGCCGGCATGGACTGCGTGGCCCTCCCCTATGTCGCCGCCACGGCCGACGATCCGGCGTTCGCGACGGCCGGGCTGCTGTTCCGCGCCGGGCAGCAGGAGTTCAGCGCGGAGGCGGCGTACACGTATGTGACCGGACGGCGCGCCGAGTAGGCACCGGTAGGCCCGCCCGGGCCCGGGAAGATCCGGGGACCCGCCCGAGTTAGTAGAACCGTGAACGAATTGGTGCGGGATGCGGACGTGGTGGTCATCGGCGCCGGACAGGCCGGTCTGTCCAGCGCGTATCACCTGAAGCGGGCGGGGCTGGACTTCGTGGTGCTGGACCATGCTCCGCGGCCGGGCGGGGCCTGGCAGTTCCGGTGGCCCACGCTGACCTACGGCAGGGTGCATGGGATGCATGCCCTGCCAGGGCTGGAACTGACCGGGGCCGATCCGCTGCGGCCCTCCGCCGAGGTGATCGGGGAGTACTTCGACCGGTACGAGCGGACCTTCGGGCTGGCGGTCCGGCGGCCGGTGGATGTGAGCGCGGTGCGCGCGGGCGACGGGGACCGGCTGCTGGTCGAGTCCTCGGCCGGCACCTGGTCCGCGCGGGCCCTGATCAACGCCACCGGGACCTGGGACCGGCCCTTCTGGCCCCGCTATCCGGGTCAGGAAACCTTCCATGGACGCCAGCTGCACACCTCGGGCTATCCCGGTCCGGGGGCCTTCGCCGGAGCCCGGGTGGTCGTGGTGGGCGGCGGCACCTCGGGGGTGCAGCATCTGCTGGAGATCGCCGGGGTGGCGGCGGAGACCACCTGGGTGACGCGCCGGCCGCCGGTGTTCCGGGACGGCTCCTTCGGCGAGGCCGAGGGGCGGGCGGCGGTGGCGCTGGTGGAGGACCGGGTCCGGCAGGGGCTGCCGCCGCAGAGCGTGGTGAGCGTGACCGGGCTGCCGCTCAACGAGGCGGTCCGGGCCGGGCTGGAGTCCGGGGTGCTGGACCGGCGGCCCATGTTCGACCGGATCACCCCGGACGGGGTGGCCTGGGCGGACGGGTCCACGGTCGCGGCCGACGTGATCCTTTGGGCCACCGGCTTCCGGGCCGCGATCGACCACCTGGCCCCGCTCCGGCTGCGCGAGCCGGGCGGCGGAATCCGGGTGGAGGGCACCCGCGCGGTCCGCGATCCGCGGGTCCACCTGGTCGGATACGGACCCTCGGCGAGCACCATCGGCGCGAACCGCGCCGGGGGCGCGGCGGTCCGCGAGATCCGCCGACTGCTGACCCGGGAGCCGGCCGTGGCGGCGGTGGCGGCCGGGTGAGGCCGATCCGGTCCGGCCGGCGAGCCGGCCGCCTCTACGTCCTGCGGTTCTGCGCGCGGAACCGGTTGAACTCGGCGACATGGCGCTTGTGTTCTTCGTAGGTCGCCGAGAAGCGGGTGTCGCCCGGCTTGACGGTGACGAAGAACAGCCACTTCCCCGGGGTGGGCGCAACGGCGGCGGCCATGGCGTGCAGGCCGGGGCTGTCGATGGGGGTGGGCGGGAGGCCCTGCCGCTCGTAGGTGTTGAAGGGGCTGTCGATCCGGGTGTCGGCCAGGGTGGTGTCCACAGTGCTGCGGTTCAACGCGTAGTTGAGGGTGGAGTCCATCTGCAACGGCATGGACCGGGCCAGCCGGTTGTGTACCACCCGGGAGACCTTGCCCATGTCGGCGGTGGATTCGGCCTCCGCCTGGACGATGCTGGCGAGGGTTGCCGTCTGGTAGGGGGTCATGCCGTGCGCCCTGGCTCCGTCGGCGACGGCCTTGGTGGCCAGGTTCCGGCCCGCTGTCTGCACCATGTACGCCAGCAGTTCGGCCGGGGTGGTCTCGGAGGTGACGGGATAGGTGGCCGGGAAGAGGTACCCCTCCGGGTTGCCCTTCGCCTCCTGCGGAAGGGCCAGCCCCGCCGTGCGCGCGGCTGATTTGGCGGTGCCCGGCGGCACCTTGAGTTCGCGGTCGATCGCCGCGTACACCTGGGAGGCCCGCCAGCCTTCGGGGATCAGCAACCGGCGCGGCTGCTCCGGTTTCTCGTCGGGCAGCAGCAGCGGAACCAGGACCGCCACTCCGGTCGCGAGGAGCAGGCCGAGGAAGATCGCCAGCCGGCCGCGGCGGGTAAGGCGGGTCCGGCCTTTCTTCGGCCGGTACTCGTAGGACATATGGGCACGCTAACCTGCGAAGCGCCATATTCCCGGCATCCGAGCCGCGTGCCAGTCATACGATCACACGCTCATGGGGTGACGGGGCCGACCGGGCGTCCCGCCGGACCAGGGCCGCGTACCGTCCGCCGGCATCCAGCAGTTCCTCGTGCGTGCCGCGCTCCGCGATCCGGCCGGCGTCCAGGACGACGATCTGGTCGGCATCGCGGACGGTGGAGAGGCGGTGGGCGATGGTGATGGTGGTGCGGCCCGCCGAGAGGGCGTCGATGGCCTGCTGAACGGCATGTTCGGTGCGGGTGTCCAGGGCGCTGGTGGCCTCGTCGAGTATCAGCACCGGCGGGTCGCGGAGGATGGTCCGGGCGATGGCCAGGCGCTGCTTCTCGCCTCCGGAGAACCGGTACCCGCGCTCACCGACCAGGGTGTCGTACCCATCGGGCAGGGAGGCGATGTGGTCGTGGATCTGGGCCGCCCGGGCGGCCTCGGCGATCTCCTCGTCGGTGGCGTCCGGTTTGGCGAACCGCAGATTGTCGGCGACCGAGGCGTGGAAGAGGTACGTCTCCTGGGAGACCACTCCGATGGAGCGGGCGAGCGAGTCGAAGTCGAGGTCCCGGACGTCGACCCCGTCGAGGGTGACCCGCCCGTCCGTGACGTCGTACAGCCGGGGCACCAGATAGCTCAGGGTGCTCTTGCCGGAGCCGGTCGGGCCGACCACCGCGAGGGAGGTACCGGCCGGGACGGTGATGTCGAGGCCGGACAGGGTGTGGCGCGCATCCGGCTGCCCAGCGTCGTACGCGAAGTCGACCCCTTCGAGGCGGACCTCGCCCTTGGCCCGGTCGAGTCGCACCGGGTCCTCGCGCTCGGTGATCTCCACCGGCAGGTCGAGGTATTCGAAGATGCGGGCGAACAACGCGAGCGAGGTCTGGATCTGCACACCGGTCGACAGCAGGCTCACCGCCGGCCGGAACAGACCCTGCTGGAGGGTGACGAAGGCGACCAGGGTGCCGACCGAGAGGGAGGGCGCACCCGACTGCAGGGCCAGGCCGGCCGCCCAGTAGATGAGGGCGGGCATGGCGGCCATCACGATGCCGATGGTCGACATCCGCCAGCGTCCAGCCATGCTGGAGCGCACTTCCAGGCCGACGAGCTTCTCGGACTCCTCGGCGAAGGACCGGGTGAGGGAGTCGGCCCGCCCCATGGTGCGGCCCAGCAGGATGCCGCTGACCGAGAGGGACTCGGTGACCGTGGCGGCCATCGCAGCCATCTGTTTCTGCCGCTGGGTGGTGATCCTCTTGCGCTCGCGGCCGACCCGGCGGCTGATCCAGACGAACACCGGCAGCAGCAACAGGGAGACGAGGGTGAGCCGCCAGTCGAGCGCGAGCATCGCGACCACGGAGGCGATCACCGCGGTCAGGTTGGAGACCAGCGAGGTGGCGGTGGAGGTGACGGTGGCCTGCATGCCGCCGATGTCATTGGCGATCCGGGACTGCACCTCGCCGGTGCGGGTCCGGGTGAAGAAGGCCAGGGGCATCCGCTGCAGCTGCGCATAGACGGCGGTGCGCAGGTCGTGCATGACCCGCTGGCCCACGGTGGTGGAGATCAGGGTCTGCAGCACGCCGAACACGCTGGTGACCACCGCGGTGAGGATCATTCCGAGGGCGAGCAGGCTGAGGAGTCCGGTGCGGCCTTCGGGGATCGCGGTGTCGAGGATCTCCTTCAGCAGGAACGGCGAGGCGACGCCGACCAGGGAGGAGGCTCCGACGAGCAGGCCGACGACGGCGAGCCGCCCCCGATAGGGACTGAACAGGCGCACGATGCGCCGGAGCTCGCGCGGCTGCTCGGACGGGGCGGGACGGCTGGGATCGAGCGGGCGTTTGGACGGGGTCCAGTTCGGTTCTTCCGGGCGCATGGGCTCCCTCGGGATTCTCGGTCGCTGTGTCCATTGGAGCATAGTTCATTGTTACCTATACTCACAATGAACGGGATCCTGATAAGGTTCCCGGCATGAGCAGCACCGCCCCAAAGAGCGCAGACGCAGAGAGCGCAGGCCCAGAGAGCGCAGGCCCGGAGAGCGCCGACGCCGACCGTCTCCTCGCCGAGCAGTTGCTCCGTCTGACCCGCCGGCTCCACCGCATCCAGAAGCGGCACATCGAGCCGATCGGCATCACTCCCGCCCAGAGCCGCCTGCTGCGCGTGGTCGCCCACGACGAGCGGGGGCAGGCGCCCCGGATGGCCGATATCGCGGCCCGGCTGGAAGTGGTCCCGCGCCAGGTGACCACGCTGGTCGACGGCCTGGAGGCGGCCGGCTGCGTGCGCCGGGTACCCGACCCCGCCAACCGGCGGGTGATCCGGATCGAGCTCACCGACACCGGGCGCGCCACGCTGCGCCGGCTGCGCAACGCGCGAACCGACGCGGCAGAGGAGATCCTGGCTCCATTGACCGCCGATCAGCGCGAGGTGCTCGGCGGCCTGCTGAACGCTCTGGCCGACGTCCCGGCGGAGCGCAGCTGCTGAGCGGAGCGCCGAGCCGAGGGGGCATGCAATGCCGCTGCTGGAGCCAAAACCGGAAGCTCTGCGTCCGCGCACCCTCGGCGGCCCCTCCCCCGACCGGCTGCCCGAACACCGGGCCGCCGGCACCCCCGAGGTGCTGCGCACCGAACTGACCGACCTGCTCGGCGCCGAGAAGGTGCTGTGGAAGGTCTCCGACCTGGTGCGCTACGCCTCGGACGCCTCGCCCTACCGCTTCGTACCCCAGGTGGTGGTGATCGCCGAGGACATCGACGACATCTCCGCCGTCCTCTCGTACGCGCACGGCAGACAGCGCGAGGTGGTGTTCCGTGCGGCCGGCACCTCGCTCAACGGGCAGGCCCAGGGCGAGGACATCCTGGTCGACGTACGCCGGCACTGGGCGGGCATCGAGGTGCTGGAGGACGGCCGCCGGGCCCGGATCCGGCCCGGCACCACCGTCGTACGGGCCAATGCCGCGCTCGCCCGGCACGGCCGGGTGCTGGGGCCCGACCCGGCCAGCGCCCTCGCCTGCACCCTCGGCGGGGTGGTCGCCAACAACGCCTCCGGCATGACCGCGGGGACCACCCGGAACTCGTACCGCACCCTGTCCTCCCTCACCTTCGTGCTGCCCGGCGGCACCGTGGTGGACACCGCCGACCCGCTGGCCGACGAGGAGCTCGCACGCGCCGAACCGGCCCTGTGCCACGGTCTCCTCGCGGTGAAGGCCGAGATCGAGTCCGATCCCGCACTGGTCGCCCGGATCCGCGCCAAGTACGAGATCAAGAACACCAACGGGTACCGGCTGGACGCCTATCTGGACGGGAACACACCGGTCGAGATCCTGCGCGGACTCATGGTCGGCTCGGAGGGCACCTTCGGCTTCCTCGCCGAGCTCGTCTTCGACACCCTGCCGCTGGACCGCGAGGTCTGCTCCGCGCTGCTGTTCTTCCCCTCCCTGCCGCTGGCAGCCGCCGCCGTCCCGCAGTTCAACGAAGCCGGTGCGCTTGCCGTGGAACTGATGGACGGCAACACCCTGCGCGCCTCGGTGGCCGTCGAGGGCGTTCCGGCCGACTGGGCGGACCTGCCCAAGGACACCACCGCCCTGCTGGTGGAGTTCCGGGTCCCCGACGAAGCCGCCCTGGCGGCCTGTGAGCAGACCGCCGGCGCGATCGTGGCGGGCCTGCCCCTGGTCGCCCCGGTTCCCTCGGTCACCAATGCCTTCACCCGGGACCCGCACACCATCGCCGGGTACTGGAAGGCCCGCAGGGCCTTCGTCGCCGCCGTCGGCGGCGCCCGCGCCCCCGGCACCACCCTGATCACCGAGGACTTCGCGGTACCGCCCGCCCGGCTCGCGGAGGCCTGTGAGGCCCTGCTCGCGCTGCAGGCCGAGCACGGGTTCGACGCCGCGGTCGCCGGCCACGCCGCCCATGGCAACCTGCACTTCCTGCTGGCCTTCGACGCCGCCCGGCCGGCCGACGTGGAGCGGTACGCGGCCTTCATGGACGCCTTCTGCCGGCTCACCGTGGAACGCTTCGACGGCTCGCTGAAGGCCGAGCACGCCACCGGCCGCAACATCGCCCCCTTCCTCGAACTGGAATGGGGTCCGCGAGCCACCGAACTGATGTGGCGCACCAAGAAGATCATCGACCCGGACGGGGTGCTGGCCCCGCGGATCGTGCTCGACCGCGACCCGCAGGCGCATCTGCGCGGGCTGAAGACCATCCCGCGGGTGGAGGCGATCGGCGACCCCTGCATCGAGTGCGGGTTCTGCGAACCCACCTGCCCCAGCAAGGACCTGACCACCACTCCGCGCCAGCGGATCGTCCTGCGCCGGGAGATGATGCGGCAGCCGCCGGGCTCCCCGGTGCTGGACGGGCTGCTGGCCGCCTACGGGTACGACGCGGTGGACACCTGCGCCGGCGACTCCACCTGCCGGCTGGCCTGCCCGGTCGGCATCGATACGGGCGCACTGATGAAGGAGTTCCGGCACCATCGGCACAGCGCCCGCGAGGAGCGGGCGGCGGAGTTCACCGCCCGGCACTTCGCCACTGTCGAGAAGGCGGCATGGCTGGCGGTCGCCGCCGCGGACCGGATCAGCGGCCGGATCGGGGACGGGCCGCTGCGGGCCGTGACCGGGGCCGCGCGCAAGGCCGTCCGCCCCGATCTGGTGCCCGAGTGGCTGCCGCAGATCCCGGGCGCGGCTGCCCCCGGGCTTCCCGCGACCCGGCGGGCGGGTGCCGCGGCGGTCTACTACCCGGCCTGCATCAACCGCATCTTCGGCGGGCCGGACGGACGGCAGGGGCCGGACCGGCGGTCCCGGCCGTCCCTCCCCGAGGCGGTGGTCGCGGTCTCGGCGCGGGCCGGAAAGCCCGTGTGGATCCCCCGGGACGTGGCGGGCACCTGCTGTGCGACCATCTGGCACTCCAAGGGCTACGAGGCCGGCACCCGGGTGATGGCCAACCGGATCGTGGAGGCGGCCTGGGGCTGGACGGCCGGCGGACGGCTGCCGCTGGTGGTCGACGCCTCCTCCTGCACCCTCGGCATCGCCCAAGAGGTCGTCCCGTACCTGACCGAGGACAACCGCGCCCTGCACGCCGAACTCACCGTCGTCGACTCGGTGGTGTGGGCCGCCGAGGAACTGCTGCCCGATCTGGACATTCTTCGCACGGTGGGTTCGGCGGTCCTGCACCCCACCTGTTCGATGCGCCATCTGGGGGACGAGGGCGGGCTCCGGGCCGTTGCCGAGGCCTGTGCCGATGAGGTGGTGGTCCCGGACGACCTGGGCTGCTGCGCTTTCGCAGGCGACCGGGGCATGCTGCACCCGGAACTGACCGCCTCGGCGACCGCCCGGGAGGCAGCCGAGGTCACGGCCCGGGAGTTCGACGCGCACCTGTCGGCCAACCGGATGTGCGAAGTGGGCATGGACCGGGCCACCGGCCGCTCGTACCACTCCGTCCTGCTGGAACTGGAGCGCGCGACCCGCCCCTGAACCGTGCCGAAACTGGCCGGTATGCCCCTTGCCGTACGGAAAATCGATTGCCTGACGGCACCCCGGAAGGCGAACCTTGCACGGTTTGAACCACTCACCGAGCCATGGGGCGTCATGCAGATCAGCGATCTTCCGCATCCGGACCCCGGGGTCCCGGATGCTCGTTCAGGCCCCCGCTTCCTGCTCTGGCTCGGGCGCAACCAACTCGGCGGCCAGGTCAGGTGTCTGTGCTGGGGGCTGCTGCACTTCTGCGGCATCGCCGGGCTCCCGTTCGCCGTCGGCATGGGCGTGGAGGCCGTCGTACACCGCGACGGCACCCGGCTGCTCCTGGTGGGCGCCCTGCTCGTGCTGATCGGCATCGGCATCGCGCTGGGCGACACCATGCTCCACCGGACCGCCGTGACCAACTGGATCACCGCCGCCGCCCGGGTGCAGCAGCTGCTCGCCCGCAAGACCGCCGAACTGGGCTCCGCCCTGACCCGGCGGGTGGCCGCCGGCGAGGTGGTCGCCGTGTCCACCGGTGACGTGGAGAAGATCGGCTGGTTCGTGGAGGCGGTGTCCCGTTTCCTCGCCGCCGCCTTCGCCGTCGTGGTGATCTGCGTCGGGCTGCTGCTCTACGCACCTGCGCTCGGTGTGGTCGTGGCCATCGGGGTGCCCGCCCTGGCCCTTGCGGTCCTGCCGCTGCTGCCGCTCGCCACCAAACGGGCCGACATCCAGCGCGAGAAGGCGGGCCGGGCCACCGAACTGGCCTCGGACACCGTGGCCGGTCTGCGGGTGCTGCGCGGTATCGGCGGCGAGGAACTCTTTCTCAGCCGCTACCGCGAGGCCTCCCAGGAGGTACGCCGGGCCGCCGTCCGCAGCGCCCGCATGTGGGCGCTGATCTCGGCGATCCAGGTACTGCTGCCCGGCATTCTGCTGATCACGGTGGCCTGGTACGGCGCCACGCTGGTGCTGGACGGTCGGATCGCGGTGGGTGAACTGGTCGCGGTGTTCAGCGCGGTGGCCACGATGATGTACCCGCTCCGGCACTTCGAGGAGATCGCCATGGCGTACTCCTTCTCCCGTCCGTCGGCGAAACGGGCCGCCCGGGTGCTCTCGCTGGTCCGGACGGAGGGCGGCCCGGCCGAGCAGGCCGAGGCCCCGCAGCCCGGCGGGGACCTGTACGACCCGCAGACCGGACTGCTGGCTCCGGCCGGCCTGTTCACCGCCGTGGTGTGCGGGGACCCGGACCTCGCGGGCCGGCTCGCCGAGCGGCTCGGCGGGCACCCCGCCGAGGACGAGGAGCCGGCGGACCGGCCTTCGGTGCTGCTCGGCGGGGTGGCGCTGGACGACCTCGCCCTGGACACCGCGCGCACCCTGGTGCTGGTCCAGGACAAGGACCCGGTGCTGCTGTCCGGAACCCTGCGCGAGCTGCTCGACGTACCAGCCTCCCGGACGGTCGAGGCCCGGTCGGCGCTGGCCGCGGCCCAGTGCGGGGACGTGCTGGACGCCCTGCTCCAGTCCGCGCCGGACGGGGTCACCGACCCGATGGACGCCCGGATCACCGAGCGCGGGCGGTCGCTGTCCGGCGGGCAGCGGCAGCGGCTGGCACTGGCGCGTTCGCTGGTCACCGACCCGGAGGTACTGGTGCTGGACGAGCCGACCTCGGCGGTCGACTCGCACACGGAGGCGCGGATCGCCGAGGGGATCGCCGGCCTGCGGGCCGGCCGGACCACCGTGGTCCTGGCCTCCTCACCGCTGCTGCTGGACCGCGCGGACCGGGTGGTACTGGTCCACGACGGCACGGTCGCGGCGGTCGGCACGCACCGCGAGCTGCTGCGCGACGAACCTCGCTACCGGGCCGTGGTCACCCGGGAGACCGACGAGGAACAGCGACTGGCCCAACTCGAGGATGCACTCACAGAGATCGAGGAGTCGGCATGATCGGCGTGGCAGCGCCGGAATACGATCCGGCGGCCCCGGAGACCTCCGCCACCCTCCCGGTGGGGACGGCGGCGACGGTACGCGGCTACGTGGGCGGCCTGCTGCGCCGGCACCGGCGGGCGTTCGTCCTGCTGGTGGCGGTCAATGCGATCGCGGTGGTGGCTTCCATGGTCGGCCCGTACCTGCTGGGCGGGGTGGTGGACGATCTCGCGTCGGGGGCGCGCGATCTGAATCTGGGGCGTGTGGGGCTGCTGTTCGCGCTGGCGCTCGTCGTGCAGACGCTGTTCGTCCGGATGGTCCGGCTGCGCGGGGCCATGCTCGGCGAGGAGATGCTGGCCGACCTGCGGGAGGACTTCCTGGTGCGGTCGGTGGGGCTGCCGCCGGGCGTGCTGGAGCGGGCCGGTACCGGCGATCTGCTGTCGCGGATCACCACCGACATCGACCGGCTGGCCAACGCGATGCGTGAGGCGGTGCCCCAGCTGGCCATCGGTGTGGTATGGGCCGGGCTGCTCTTCGGGGCGCTCACGGTGACCGCGCCGCCGCTGGCACTGGCCGCGCTGGTGGCGCTGCCTGTGCTGGTGTTCGGCTGTCGCTGGTACTTCAAGCGGGCGCCGTCGGCGTACCGCTCGGAGGCGGCCGGGTACGCGGCGGTCGCGGCGGCGCTCACCGAGACGGTGGACGCCGGCCGCACGGTGGAGGCGCACCGGCTCGGCCGGCGCCGGATCGCCCTGTCCGAGCAGCGGATCAAGGAGTGGACGGCCTGGGAGCGCTACACGTTGTTCCTGCGGTCGGTGCTGTTCCCGGTCATCAACGTCACCTATGTGACGATCCTGGGGTCGGTGCTGCTGATCGGCGGCTGGTGCGTGCTCCAGGGCTGGATGTCGGTGGGTCAGCTGACCACGGGCGCCCTGCTGGCGCAGATGATGGTCGACCCGATCGGCATCATCCTGCGCTGGTACGACGAACTGCAGATCGCGCAGGTCTCATTGGCCCGGCTGGTGGGCGTCCGGGACATCGAGCCGGACGCGGGTGACCCCGCGGTGGTCCCGGGCGGCCGGGATGTCCGGGCGGCAGAGGTCCGGTTCGGCTACCGGGAGGGTGTGGACGTCCTGCACCGCGTGTCGATGTCGGTGCCGCCGGGGACCCGGATGGCGCTGGTCGGACCGTCGGGCGCGGGCAAGTCCACGCTGGGCCGGCTGCTGGCGGGCATCTACGCGCCACGGGCGGGCGAGGTCACCCTGGGCGGGGCGCGGCTGTCGGAGATGCCGGCGGAGCGGGTCCGCGAGCACGTGGCCCTGGTGAACCAGGAACACCATGTGTTCGTGGGCACCCTGCGGGACAATCTGCGGCTGGCCCGGACGGGTGCCGAGGACGCCGAACTGTGGGCGGCCCTGGGCGCGGTGGACGCCGACGGCTGGGCCCGGGCGCTGGAGGAGGGCCTGGACACCGAGGTGGGCTCGGGGAGTACGGCCCTGACTCCGGCGCAGGCCCAGCAGATCGCGCTGGCCCGGCTGGTGCTGGCCGATCCGCACACGCTGGTCCTGGACGAGGCCACCTCGCTGCTGGACCCGCGGGCGGCCCGCCATCTGGAGCGGTCGCTGGCCAGGGTGCTGGACGGGCGGACGGTGATCGCGATCGCGCACCGGCTGCACACCGCGCACGATGCCGATGTGATCGCGGTGGTCGAGAACGGCCGGATCAGCGAGCTGGGCAGCCATGACGAACTCGTCGCGGCGGACGGCGCGTACGCGGCGCTGTGGCGGTCCTGGCACGGCTGAGCCGTCCGGCTCCGCCTCGGTGGGCCCGTACCCCGACAGGGGTGCGGGCCCTTCGCGTTCCTACGGTGTGGGCCTAGAGGAATCCGAGGGCGGAGGCGCCGCCCACTCCGCCGAGCAGCATGAACACCGGCATGAGGACCTTGAGCTCGACCCAGCTGCCGGCCCGGAAGCGCATTCCCTTGGGCGGGCCGATGGGGTACCAGCGCTTGCCGGCTATCGGGAGGGGCCACAGGATCGGGCATCCGGAGACGGTCAGGGCGTCCCCGATGTCGTGGACCAGGGCACCGAGCATGATCGGCAGTCCCAGCCAGAGGTATTCCTGGCCGGGGCCGGAGAACAGCCAGTCCGAGCCGTTGCCGGGCTGGTCCAGGACTCCGGCGAGTATCCACGCACTGGTGGCGCCGAGCAGCCACACCAGGATGTCGCTGGACATCCGGGCGGCCCGCCACAGCAGTCCCTCGACGGCCAGCACCAGGTGGACGAAGAGCAGGGCGAGGACTCCCCAGCGGTCGGTGGTGATCGCCAGTATCGAGGCGCCGGCACCGATGAGGACGGCCCAGAGCCAGGTGTGGGTCAGCGTGCGGTGGCCGCCGGAGCGCCGGGCGTCGCGCGGCGAGCGGGTGGCCTTGTAGACGTTGTAGGAGATCTTGTCCACGACCTCGCAGAGCCCGCGGGAGAGCGGTCCGAAGGCGCGCGAGATGGTCGCGGACTTGTGGTCGAGGTCCGGTGCGAGGGCCGCGCCGGCGCAGATGAGTGCGCCGACGACCAGGACCGGCCATGGCATCGGGTGTCCCGCGGCTGCGGTCGCCGCTCCCACCCCCAGCCAGGCTGCCGCCCCGGACAGTGAGTGCGCCGGACCCATCATGCTCGTTCCCGCCCCAGTCTGTGGTTGATCGATGACGGCCCAGCGTACCGGCGGTGATCTTCATTCGGCCGCCGGTTCCCTCTTCGGGGCGGAAGCCAGGCAAGATGGGGGCGTGACCCTCATTGATCAGCTTCCGCCGAATGCCGACCCCGATGCCCTCTTCGAGGCTTTCTCCTCGTGGGCGGAGGGCCAGGGCATCGCCCTGTACCCGGCTCAGGAGGAGGCGCTGATCGAGGTGGTCTCCGGCGCGAATGTGATCCTTTCCACTCCGACGGGCTCCGGAAAGAGCCTGGTGGCGGCGGGGGCGCACTTCACCGCGCTGGCCCAGGACAAGGTCACCTTCTATACCGCGCCGATCAAGGCGCTGGTGTCGGAGAAGTTCTTCGACCTGTGCAAGCTCTTCGGGACCGAGAACGTCGGCATGCTGACCGGTGACGCCTCGGTCAACGCGGATGCCCCGGTGATCTGCTGCACCGCCGAGGTGCTGGCCTCCATCGCGCTGCGCGATGGCAAGTACGCCGATATCGGCCAGGTCGTGATGGACGAGTTCCACTTCTATGCGGAGCCGGACCGGGGCTGGGCCTGGCAGATTCCGCTGCTGGAGCTCCCGCAGGCCCAGTTCGTCCTGATGTCGGCGACCCTCGGCGACGTGTCCCGGTTCGAGGCGGACCTGACCCGGCGCACCGGCCGGCCCACCTCGGTGGTCCGCTCGGCGACCCGGCCGGTCCCGCTGTCCTACGAGTACGTCACCACCCCGATCACCGACACCCTGACCGAGCTGCTGCAGACCAAGCAGGCCCCGGTCTACATCGTGCACTTCACCCAGGCCCAGGCGGTGGAGCGGGCCCAGTCGCTGATGAGCATCAACATGTGCTCGCGCGAGGAGAAGGACCGGATCGCCGAGCTGATCGGCAATTTCCGCTTCACCACCAAGTTCGGCAAGAACCTTTCCCGCTATGTGCGGCACGGGATCGGCGTGCACCACGCGGGCATGCTGCCCAAGTACCGGCGGCTGGTGGAGAGGCTGGCTCAGGCCGGTCTGCTGAAGGTGATCTGCGGCACCGACACCCTGGGGGTCGGTGTCAACGTCCCCATCCGCACCGTGCTGTTCACGGCGCTCACCAAGTACGACGGCACCCGGGTGCGGACGCTGCGGGCCCGCGAGTTCCACCAGATCGCCGGCCGGGCCGGGCGGGCGGGCTTCGACACGGCGGGCTTCGTGGTGGCGCAGGCGCCGGAGCATGTGATCGAGAACGAGAAGGCGCTCGCGAAGGCGGGCGACGACCCGAAGAAGCGCCGCAAGGTGGTCCGCAAGAAGGCCCCCGAGGGTTTCGTCGCCTGGTCCGACACCACCTTCGAGAAGCTCATCGGCTCCGAACCGGAACCGCTCACCTCCCGGTTCAAGGTCACCAACATCATGCTGCTGTCGGTGATCGCGCGGCCCGGCAATGCCTTCGAGGCGATGCGCCGGCTGCTGGAGGACAACCACGAGCCCCGCAAGAACCAGCTGCGGCACATCCGCCGGGCCATCGCCATCTACCGCTCGCTGCTGGACGGCGGCGTGGTGGAGCAGCTGGACACCCCGGACGCGGAGGGCCGCACCATCCGGCTCACCGTCGACCTTCAGCAGGACTTCGCCCTCAACCAGCCGCTGTCCACCTTCGCACTGGCCTCCTTCGACCTGCTCGACCCCGAATCGCCTTCCTACGCGCTGGACATGGTCTCGGTGGTCGAGTCCACCCTGGATGACCCCCGCCAGATCCTGGCCGCCCAGCAGAACAAGGCGCGGGGCGAGGCCGTCGGTGCGATGAAGGCCGACGGGATCGAGTACGAGGAGCGGATGGAGCGGCTGCAGGAGGTCACCTATCCCAAGCCGCTGGAGGAGCTCCTGCTGCACGCCTACGGCGTGTACCGCAAGAGCCACCCGTGGGTCGGCGACCACCCCGTCTCGCCGAAGTCGATCATCCGGGACATGTACGAGCGGGCGCTGACCTTCACCGAGTTCACCTCCGTCTACGAGCTGGCCCGCACCGAGGGCATCGTGCTGCGCTATCTGGCGAGCGCGTACAAGGCGCTGGACCACACCATCCCGGACGACCTCAAGTCCGAGGACCTGGTGGACCTGATCGAGTGGCTGGGCGAGATGGTGCGCCAGGTCGACTCCAGCCTGCTCGACGAGTGGGAGCAGCTCGCCAACCCGGAGATCGAGACGGCGGAGCAGGCGCAGGAGAAGGCCGACCAGGTCAAGCCGGTCACCGCGAATGCGCGCGCCTTCCGGGTGCTGGTCCGCAACGCCATGTTCCGGCGGGTGGAGCTGGCGGCGCTGGACCACGTCGAGGAGCTGGGCGAGCTGGACGGCGAATCCGGCTGGGACGCCGACGCCTGGGGCGAGGCGATGGACGCCTACTGGGACGAGTACGAGGATCTGGGCACCGGCCCGGACGCCCGCGGTCCGAAGCTGCTGATGATCGAGGAGGATCCGGCGCACGGTCTGTGGCGGGTTCGGCAGACCTTCGCCGACCCGAACGGGGATCATGACTGGGGCATCAGCGCCGAGGTCGATCTCGCGGCCTCCGACGAGGAGGGCCGGGCGGTGGTCCGGGTCACCTCGGTCGGCCAGCTCTGACCGCCCCGGGACCGCCGCAACCGACAGCAGTGGAGAAGCTCTGATGACGAACCCCGCCGAGAGACTCGTCGATCTGCTCGACCTGGAGCAGATCGAGGTCAACATCTTCCGTGGCCTCAGCCCGCAGGAGTCGCTCCAGCGGGTGTTCGGCGGCCAGGTGGCCGGCCAGGCTCTGGTGGCGGCCGGCCGCACCACCGAGGGCGACCGGCCGGTGCACTCGCTGCACGCGTACTTCCTGCGCCCGGGCATCCCCGGGGTGCCCATCGTGTACCAGGTGGAGCGGGTCCGGGACGGGCGTTCCTTCACCACGCGCCGGGTCACCGCGGTCCAGCAGGGCCGTACGATCTTCAATCTCACCGCCTCCTTCCATCAGCCGGAGGAGGGCAGCATCGAGCACCAGCTGCCTCCTCGTCTGGACTTCCCGCACCCGGACACGCTGCCCAAGGTCGCGGACGAGATCCGCGAGCACCTGGGCGCGCTGCCCGAGGCACTGGAGCGGATGGCGCGCCGCCAGCCGTTCGACATCCGCTATGTGGACCGCCTGCGCTGGACGCCCGAGCAGCTCAAGGACGCCGATCCGCGCAGCGCGGTGTGGATGCGCGCGGTCGGCCCGCTGGGCGACGACCCGCTGGTGCACACCTGCGCCCTCACCTACGCCAGTGACATGACCCTCCTCGATGCCGTGCGCATCCCCGTGGAACCGCTGTGGGGGGTCCGCGGGTTCGACATGGCCAGCCTCGACCACGCCATGTGGTTCCACCGGCCCTTCCGGGCGGACGAGTGGTTCCTGTACGACCAGGAGTCGCCCGTCGCCCATGGCGGCCGTGGCCTGGCCCGCGGCCGGATCTACGACCTCGAGGGCCGGCTGCTGGTGTCCGTGGTGCAGGAGGGCCTGTTCCGTCCGTACGCTTCCCTGAAGGGCTGATTCCGCCGTGCCCACCCCACTCCCCTGCCCCTGTGGGCTGCCCGCCGCCTACCCGGACTGCTGCGGCCGTTTCCATTCCGGGGCCCAGCAGGCGCCCACCGCGGAGCTGTTGATGCGTTCCCGGTTCAGCGCGTTCGCCGTCGGGGACACCGCCTATCTGCTGCGGTCCTGGCATTCCTCCACCCGCCCGGCCGTGCTGGATCTGGATCCGGGGCAGCGGTGGGAGCGGCTGGAGATTCTGGGAACCGAGCGCGGCGGGATGTTCGAGACGGAGGGCGCGGTGGAGTTCCGGGCGCACTACCGGGAGGGCCGGCACGCCGGTTCGCTGCACGAGCACAGCAGCTTCGTCCGGGAGGGCGGCGCCTGGGTCTATGTCGGCCCCCTCTCCCCCGTCGTCTTCGACTGAGCGCGCGCCCCGGTGAGGGCGAAGTCGAGGCTGGTCCGGTACCAGAGGATCTCTTCCTCCTGCTCCGCGCGCAGCAGCCGCTGGGCCACGGCAACAGCGGCCGGGTGGTGCGGATGGCCATGCGGCGGTGGCGGCGCGAGCCCGGCGAGCCGGGTCCGCTCCGCCGGATCGGGCACGGCTTCGTCCAGCTGCTCGCCGGGGAGGACGGAGGCGAGCACCGCCGCGCGCTCCCAGGGATCCGCGGTTCGTCTCAGCAACAGCCCGACGTGCCGGCCACGCCACCGGCGCGGCCTCTGGTCCTCCCGGGCGGCCAGCCGCTCCCGGTCCTCGTCGGGGGCGGCACCGCGCAGCAGGTCGGGGCGGCGGGCGGCGAACTCCTTGAGGTCGTCGGCGAGGTAGAGCCACACCACGGCCCGGTACCGGTTGATCCGATAGCCGACCGGAGTCACATGGCCGCAGCGGGCGAGCCGGGTGAACCGGCCGGGGCTGACGGCGAGCAGCTCCGCCGCGCCGGCTGCCGTGAGCGTCCTGATCTGTTCCCGCAGAGCCTCCGGGAATCCCTGGCCCGCCCTGATCCGGTCGAGTTCCTTCCGGGTGAACCGGTTGGTCCCGGCCGGCCCGGGCGGTCCGGCCCGGACGATTCCGAGCTGTACGGCCCAGGCGAACTCGCCGCGCCGCAAACCCAGTTCCCCCGCCGCCCGGGCGCCGCCCATCATGGTGTCCGCACTCGTCTGCATGCCGGTCCTCCCCTTGCCGCACCCCACATCGATTACTCTGCGTGAAGAACGTAACCCGCTGCGACAACACCCCGCGAGCCCTGTGGACAACTCCGGCGACTCCACGGGGCTGCCTATCCTGGCGCTCATGACGAGCCCCCTGCCCACCTTCGAGGACGTCTCCGACGCCGCCGCCCGGATCTCCGGCCAGGCGCACCGCACACCGGTCCTGCGGTCCCGGCTGATCGACCAACAGCTCGGCGTCCAGGTGCTGTTCAAGTGCGAGAACCTGCAGCGCATGGGCGCATTCAAGTTCCGCGGGGCCTTCAACGCCCTCTCGCGGTTCACTCCGGAACAGCGCCGCGCGGGCGTGGTCGCCTACTCCTCCGGCAACCATGCGCAGGCGGTCGCACTCTCCGCCCGCATCCTCGGCATTCCGGCGACGATCGTCATGCCTCGGGACGCCCCGGCCGTGAAGGTGGCCGCCACCGAGGGGTACGGCGGCCGGGTGGTGACGTACGACCGCTACGGCGAGGACCGGGAGGCCATCGGCGCAGCCCTGGTGGAGCGGCACGGCCTCACCCTGGTGCCGCCGTACGACCATCCCGATGTGGTGGCCGGGCAGGGCACGGCGGCCATGGAGCTCTTCGAGGAAACGGGTCCGCTGGACGCACTGTTCGTACCGCTGGGCGGCGGGGGGCTGCTCTCCGGCACCGTGCTCGCGGCGGGCGCGCTGGCCCCCGGCTGCCGGCTGTTCGGAGTGGAGCCGGAGGCCGGCAACGACGCCCAGCAGTCACTGCGCGAAGGCCGGATCGTGCGCATCCCCACGCCGCACACCATCGCGGACGGCGCCCAGGTCACCCACATCGGTGAACTGAACTTCAGGATCCTGCGGGCCGCCGCGCCGGAAGTCGTCACGGCCGACGACGCCGGACTGGTCGACGCCATGAGGATGTTCGCCACGTACATGAAGCTGATCGTGGAACCCACCGGCTGCCTGGGCCTGGCCGCGCTGCGCACCCATGCGGAGGCGCTGCGCGGCCGGCGCGTCGGCGTCCTGGTCAGCGGCGGCAACATCGATCCGGCCCGGTTCGCCGAACTCCTCGCCGCCCCGGCCGCACCCTGAGCCGCCCCTGACCGCCCCTTGCGCCTCCCTCAGCCTCCGGTGGTGCGCCGCTCCGCCACTCCCAGGTGTTCCCCCACCCGGTTCACCAGCAGTGTCATCTCGTACGCGACCTGGCCGATGTCGGATTCGGCAGCGCTGAGGACGCAGAGGCAGCTGCCGGCGCCGGCGCCCATGACGAAGAGCACGCCCTCGTCGTATTCGACCATGGTCTGCCGGACTTCACCGGCCCGGAAGTGCCGCCCGGAGCCCTTCGCCAGGCTCTGCAGGCCGGCCGATACGGCGGCCAGGTGCTCCGCGTCCTCCCGGGCCAGGCCGGCGCTCGCGCCGGTGACCAGCCCGTCGTTGGAGAGCACCACCGCGTGCCGGACCTGCTGGACCCTGCGCGTCAGATCGTCCAGCAGCCAGTCAAGCTGCTTGTCCAGTGCCATTTGAGTCCCTCCCCCTTCACGCGGTGTTCCCGCCCCGCGTCGTCGTTCCGCAAGCCTTCCCCACCAGGGGCTTTCCGGCAAGGAGGATGTCCTCATGGCGAAGAAGATGACTGAAGAGGAATGGCGGGGGTTCGTCTCGCACTCCACGCGCACCGGCAAGCTGGCGACGGTCCGGGCGGACGGCAGCCCGCACACCGCGCCGGTGTGGTTCGTCCTGGACGGTGATTCCTTCCTGTTCACCACGGGGAAGGAGACGGTGAAGGGCCGCAATCTGATCCGGGACGGCCGGGTCGCCCTGTGCGTGGACGACGACCGGCCGCCGTTCTCGTACGTCGTGCTGCAGGGGCGGGCCGAGGTCGGCGAGTACGACGCCGACCCGGAGGGGATGCTGCGGTGGGCGAGCCGGATCGCCGGCCGGTACATGGGCACGGAGCGGGCGGAGGCGGTCGGCCGCCGCAATGCGGTGCCGGGGGAACTGCTGGTCCGGGTCCGTATCGAGAAGGTGATCTCAGAGTCGGGGGTTGCCGATTAGGCGGCGCCGGCGGAGGCGGCTGCGCAGGCGGGCCGGCCACGGCCGCTTCGGCCGGCCCGGAGCCGGCCGGACGAGCGGGCGGCGGCCCAGGAACAGGCTCCGGTTCAGGCGTCGGCTCCGCCGCTCGTCCAGGGCGGTGAGCGCGGGGTGCTGTTGCCCTCGGCAGTACGCGCCCAGGGGGTCTGGCTCCGACGGGAACGGCAGTCGCTCCCAGACCGTCTGCGCGGCTCCGATCAGGGCGAGCGCGAAGGCGGTGCCCGTCGCGGCCACCCATTCGGAGGCGCCCCGGGGCGCCTCGCTCACGAGGGCCAGCGCCGTGAAAGCCATGAAGGCGATCAAGACGCCGATCAACAGCACGCCCAGGCAGCCGAGACAGCCCGAACCGCCGCGAGCGTCGGGCCGGGGCGGCAGCTGCGCCTCCTGCTCCGCCCGGAAGGCGCGTATTCGCTCCGCGTATTGTGCGTCGCGCTGCACGATCCGGCCGAGCGGGACGGGCTTGGGATGCCGCCGCCGTACGGCCTCCAGCAGGGCGGCGGGCACCGGGTGTCCGGGGACCCGGTCCGCGCCTGCTTCCGTGAGGCGGAGCACGTAGTGGTTGTCGATCTCCAGCAGCCCGGCGAGCAGCAACTCGGCCGCCGCGGCCGGCGCATCCTTGCCGGTCTCGCCCGCCGCGTAGTACGGGTCGACTCCCCCGGCCTCGAGGACCGCTTCGATCCGGCGCCGGCTGCGCAGGCGCCGCATGTGCAGGGTGCCCAGCACCCCGTACACGGCCACCGTGACGGGCAGCACCGCAAGGAAGAGGATGACGTGGTCCATGACCGAAGGCTACGGCCAGACACCCCCTAGGCCGGGTCGGTTTGTGGGGAGACCGAGTCGAGGAGGCGGGCCGTGTGGACGCGGCCTGCGTATTCGACCAGGCGGATCAGCACCTCCTTGCCGGAGTCCTTGTCGCGGGCGTCGCACAGGACCACCGGGGTGCCCTGCTCGAGGTCGAGTGCTCGGGACACCTCGTGGGCGCCGTAGCCGCGGGCCCCGGGGAAGCAGTTGACGGCGACCACGAAGGGGATGCGCCGGTGTTCGAAGTAGTCGACCGCCGGGAAGCAGTCCTCCAGTCGGCGGGTGTCGGCGAGGACCACCGCTCCCAGGGCGCCCTGGGAGAGTTCGTCCCAGAGGAACCAGAAGCGGTCCTGGCCCGGGGTGCCGAACAGGTAGAGGGACAGGCCGGAGCGGATGGTGATGCGGCCGAAGTCCATGGCGACGGTCGTGGTGGTCTTCTGGTCCACGCCGCCGGTGTCGTCGACCAGTTCGCCCGCCTCGCTGAGCAGCTCCTCGGTGCGCAGCGGCCTGATCTCGCTGACCGCTCCGACGAGGGTGGTCTTGCCGACGCCGAAGCCTCCGGCCACCAGGATCTTCAGGGCGAGGGCGGCCAGTTCGTCGTCGGTGGTCTCTGGGGGTACGGAGGATTCAGGGTGTTGGGGTCCCATCACAGCGCTCGCAATCCCTCGATGACTTCACGGAGAATCCGCTCGTCCGGCAGCTGGGCGGGCGGTACGGGGCGGCTGACCCGGACGTGACCCGCTTCGAGCAGGTCGCCGAGCAGCACCCGGACGACGCCGACGGGCAGGTCGGCGTCGGCGGCGAGTTCGGCGACCGACTGCGTTTCGGCGCGGCACAGGCCGAGCAGGGCCCGGTGTTCGGGGCCGAGCAGCGACTCGTCGGAGCCGGTGCCGGCGGGGTCGACGGCGACCAGTGCGATCAGGTCGAACCGGACCCCGTGGGGTCCGGGTTTGGTGCGCCCGCCGGTCATGGCGTACGGACGGACGAGCGGGCCCGCGTCGGCGTCGTACCACTGGCCGTTCATGTTCCGGTCCGTCCTCAGCCCGCGGTCGGGGGGTGCGCCGCAAACCGCGGCGGGGTGTACAGGTGCTCGCCGACCCGTTTGACCAGGCGCGCCATCTCGTAGGCGATCAGCCCGATATCGGCCGCGGCCGAGCTGAGCACGGCGAGGCAGGAGCCGTCGCCGGCCGCAGCGACGAAGAGGAAGCCCTCGTCCATCTCGACCATGGTCTGGCGGACGCCGCCGACGTGGAAGTGCCGGCCGGCGCCCTTGGCGAGACTGTGGAATCCGGAGGCCACGGCGGCCAGGTGTTCGGCGTCCTCGCGGCTGAGCGCGCTGGAGGATCCGACGGCCAGACCGTCGGTGGACAGGACGACGGCGTGCCGGACCTCGCGGACCCGGTGCACCAGGTCGTCCAGCAGCCAGTCCAGTTCGCCCCCGCGGCGGGCGCCGTCGAGGTCGATTCTGCGGTGTTCGATCACGGCTTTTCTCCTTCGCTGCTGTGTGCGTGCGTCGTGGCGTCCTCGGTGCCGCGGGTCCAGCCCGCCCGGTAGGCCGTCATCCGGTCGCGGACCTCTTCGGGGCTGCGGCCGGGCGGGTCCTGCGGGGTGCGGGGGCCGGCCGGGGCGGCGGACCGGTCGGGGGCCTCGCGCAGCTGGGGGACGAGGCTGGCCTGCCGGACCCGCCGGGGCAGTTCGGTGACCTCGGCGAGGGGGGTGGTGGTCTTTGCGGTGGATCCGGTACGGGAGGAGGCCGGGCCGGCGGGGCCGCGCAGCCGGAGGGTGGTCACCGGGGCGGGCCGGGGTACGGGCGCCGGCTCCGGGGCCCGGTCTGCTGCCGGTTCGGGTTCCGCCTTCGGGGCCGGGGCCGGTTCCGGTCGGGGCCGGGGCGGGCCGGCGCCGCGTACGGGTTCCCGTATCGCGCGGGGCTGCGGCGTGGCAGGAACGGACCGGCGTACGGATTCCGGTACGCCGGACACGGCGGCCGGCGCTGGCTCCGGTTCCGGTTCCGGCCTCGGGGCAGCGGTTTGCGGCTCGGTACGGCCCGCCGGGAGCGCCGCCTGGAGCAGAGAGTTGGGCAGCAGCACCACGGCGGTGGTGCCACCGTACGGCGAGGTGCGCAGGTGGACCCGGATGCCGTGGCGGGCGGCGAGGCGGCTGACCACGAACAGGCCGAGCCGGTCGCTGTCGAAGAGGTCGAGCGCCTCGGACTGTTCGATGCGGCGGTTGGCTTCGGCGAGGGTGTCGCGGCCCATGCCCAGTCCGCGGTCCTCCACTTCGAGGACGTATCCGGTGCCCACCGGCTCGCCGCTGACCCGGACTTTGGTGTGGGGCGGGGAGAACTGGGTGGCGTTCTCGATGAGTTCGGCGAACAGGTGGGTGAGGTCGGCGACGGCACCGCCGACGACGGCCGCCTCGGCGAGCCGGCTGACCTCGACGCGCGGGTAGTCCTCGATCTCGGAGACGGCGGCGCGGACGACGGTGGTGAGCGGGACCGGCATCCGCCAGGCGCGGCCGGGGGCGGCCCCGGACAGGATGATCAGGCTTTCCGCGTGGCGGCGCATGCGGGTGGTGAGGTGGTCGAGCCGGAAGAGGTCGCCGAGTTCACCGGGGTCGTCGGCGCGGCGCTCCATGGAGTCGAGCAGGGTGAGCTGGCGGTGCACGAGGACCTGGCTGCGGCGGGCGAGGTTGACGAAGACCCCGGAGATTCCGCTGGCGAGTTCGGCGCGTTCGACGGCGGCGGAGAGGGCGGCCCGGTGCACGGTGGAGAGCGCCTCGCCGACCTGGGCGATCTCGTCCTCGGCGGGGGCCGGGGCCGGGGTCTCGGCGAGGACGTCGATGTCCTCCCCGGCCCGGAGGCGTTCCATGGCGTGCGGGAGTTTGCGGTGGGCGATCTCCAGGGCACCGTTGCGCAGCGACACGAGCTCGATGACCAGGGCCCGGCCGATCCGGACGGAGATGACGAGGGAGGCGGCGACGGCGGCGAGGCCCAGCAGGACGGCGGCTCCGGCCGGGCCGAGGGCGCCTTCGGTGAACGGGTCGGCGCGGTCGGCGGCGTGGTTGCGGGCGGCGGTTTCGAGGTCGGCCATCGCTTGGGCGACGGCGGTGTAGGCCGGTTCCCAGCCGGTGGGGGCGCCCTGGGCCTCGCGTCCGGTACCGGCGGCGAGCACGCGGTCCTCGGCGGCGGTGAGGTCGGCGTAGGAGGAACCGGCCAGGGTGCTCCGCCAAGCCTCGGCTTCGGCGGCGGGCAGGTCGCGGGCGGCGGTTTCGGTGAGGGTGCGGCGGGTTTCGACGGTGCCGGTGAGGTGGCGAAGCGTTTCGGCGGTGCGCTGGCCGGGGGTGGCGAGGAGGGCGTCCTCCCGGGCCAGGAGCTCGCCGGCCCGGGCGAACTCGAGGAGCACGCGGCCGTCGGCGCCGAGGTCCGCGCCGGGGATGCCGGTGAGGGCGCCGTCGGCGGTGAGCGCGGCTTCGATGACCTGGGTGTACGTCTCGTAGGCCGCGACGGGGGTGGCCCGGCGGGCGCCGATGTCGGTGCGGGTGGAGCCGAGGGCTTCGGCGGCCTCCACGAAGGCGCGCAGCCGGGTGGCGGTTTCGGCCGGGTAGTCGCCGGCGTCGGCGACGGTGTGGCCGGTGCCGAGGCGCAGCCGTCGGACGGCGGTGTCGGTGCTGCGGCCCTGCTGTTCGAAGGTGGCGGCGGGTCCCGTGCCGGGGTCGGCCAGGAGCCGGACGGCTGCGCGGCGTTCCGCCTGGAGTTCGGCGACGGCGCGGCCGAGGGGGGTGCGGATTTCCGCGTCGATGCTCTGGATCCGGCTGAGCCGGGCGATGTCCTGGGCGGTGCTGACGGTGGCGAAGGCCCAGAGGGCGAGGAGGGAGACCACGGGGACCATCAGCAGCGCGACGATCTTCGCGCGGACGGTGCGGAGGCGGGCGAGCGCGGGGCCGCGGGCGGTGCGGAGGCCCGCTGCCCGGCCGTCGGGGCGGCCGGGCGGCACGGCCCCGGCCATGGCCCCGGCCCCGATCGCGGCGGCTGCGGCCTCGGCTGCGGATGGCGCCGGGCCTGCGGCGGCCGGCCACCCCGCAGCCTGGCGTCCCCCGGGCTGCGCTTCGGCGGCACGTTCGGGGGCGTACGCGGGGGCGTGTTCCTCGGCGGGCGGCCCGGCGTGGGCCCGTCGGCCGCGGGCCGGGGGAGCGGGCGGCCGGGGCACCGGGTCGGCCGGTCTCCTGCGGGGTGTGCGCATGGGTTCCTCGTTCCGGGTGCGGATTCTGCGGGAGGGGCGACGAAGGTGACAGGTGGGTGGGGGGCCGCCGCCGAAGGCCGGGGGAGGTCCCACGCGGCGGGGGCACCTCCGTGGGGTGCCCCGGCCCCGGACGGAGTCTGGGGAGGTGGCTGGGGAACGTCGGCGACCGACGACAACGCGGCGAGCCGCGGTGCCGGGCGGGCCGGGCGGGCCGGGCGGGCCGTGGTCCGCCGGACACCCCCTAGTGAGCGGTGGCGCGTTCGCCCAGGCGGCGGGCTTGGGCGGAGGCGGCGCGTTCGTCGGCGGTCGGGGAGAGGGCGACGAAGGCGGAGGTGATGAAGAGGTAGGAGCCCAGGCCGACGGCGAGGGGGAAGATGAACTGCATGGCGGTGGCGCCGGGCAGGGCCGCGTCGGAGGGTGCGACGGTGACGGCGACGGCCATCATGCCGGTGTAGTGCATGCTGCTCACGGCGGCTCCCATGACCAGGGAGGCGACGGCGACGGCCAGCGGGGACTTGATGTTGAGCGCGGCCCAGAGGGCTGCGGTGGCGGCGACGACCGCGATGGCGACGGAGATGCCGACGGTGAGCGGGTCGTAGGAGATCCGGCCGTGCAGGCGGAGGGCGGCCATGCCCAGGTAGTGCATGCTGGCCACGCCGAGGCCGGTGGTGAGGCCGCCGAGGACCAGTGCCCGGCCGCGGTCCTTGCCATACCCGACGGCGAAGACTCCGGCGCCGACCACGGTCATGGCGACGAGCAGACTGAGGATGGTCAGCGGCACGTTGTAGTGGATCCGGGTGCCGGTGACGCTGAAGCCGAGCATGGCCACGAAGTGCATGGTCCAGATGCCGGTGCCGATGGCGGAGGCCGCGGTGATCAGCCAGTTGCGGCGGGAGCGTCCGGTGGCGGCGAGCGCGCGGACGGTGCAGCGCAGCCCGAGGGCGGCGCCGATCGATGCCATCACGTAGGAGAGGGCGGGTGTCAGCCAGCCATAGGCTGCGTGGTCCAGGTGTCCCATGGCCAACGGACGCTAGTCCGGGTGAGGTCACGAACAAGGGGCGCATTTCGAAAGCTGCTGGAACTGCTGGGATATGACAGAGATACGTTCGCGTTCGATCACACCGGGTGTCTCTCTGTGCACGGTCCGCAGGGATCGCCCGGGGCGGCATGATGGCCTGCATGAGCGACGACCGGACACACGTACAGGAGTTCTTCGGGGCCCGGGCCGCGGACTGGGACCGCAAGTTCCCCGGGGACGGGCCCGCCTTCGCCGCCGCCGTGGCGGAGTTCGGGCTGCGGCCCGGGGACCGGGTGCTGGACGCCGGCTGCGGCACCGGCCGGGCGCTGTCCGCGCTGCGGGCGGCCGTCGGTCCCGCCGGGACCGTGATCGGGGTGGATCTGACCCCGGAGATGCTGGCCGCCGCGGTGCGCGCCGGGCGGGACGCCGAGGGGGCACTGCTGCTCGCCGACGTGGCCCGGCTGCCGTTGCGCAACGGCTGCCTGGACGCCGTGTTCGGGGCCGGGCTGATCGCGCACCTGCCCGATCCGGCCGGGAACCTGCGCGAGCTGGCGCGGGTGGTCCGCCCGGGCGGCCGGCTGGCCCTGTTTCACCCGATCGGGCGAGCCGCGCTGGCGGCTCGGCACGGTCGGGAGCTCACCCCGGACGATCTGCGGGCCGAGCACAATCTCGGCCCGCTGCTGGCCGGTTCGGGCTGGGAGATGACCTCGTACGCCGACGAGGACGCCCGGTTCCTGGCCCTGGCCGTACGGTCGGCCGCCGTACGGTCGGCCTGAGGCCCGCGGCTGCGACCACTCGGCTCGGGCCCGCGGCTCGGGCCCGCAGCTCCGATCCGCGGCTCAGGCCCGCCGCGGGGCCCGGCCCGGCGTCAGCTCCCCGGCCCGCCGGGCTGCGCGTCGGCCCCCTCGGCGCGGCGCTGGTGCGGGACCGGGCAGCCCCCGCTGCCGGGGACCGGGTGGGTGCCGAGTTCGCCCACGTCGTAGCCGCCGGGGTAGCTCTTGATCTCCGGGTTCTGCCGGGCGTAGTGCGGGGTGCTGCGCGGGGGCAGCAGCCGCACCGCACGGCCGCGCAGCCGGAGCGCTCCCCGGACCAGCTTCCGGACGGCCGGGCGGGGCTGCTCGTACCGGAAGGCCTGCAGCAGCGGCTCGTCGAGGAGGGCCAGGCTCGCGCCGCGCAGCAGCGGGGCGAGCGGGGCGGGGTACCAGGAGGCCATCAGGTCCAGGGTGGCGTCGGCGACCTTGCGACCGCCCTCGTCCCAGCCGAAGTGTTCCTTTTCGTAGGCATCCAGGGTGCTTTCGAACTCCTCATAGGAGGCCGGAATGTCCTTGATGCCCATATGGCGACCGAGGGTGGCGTAGTAGTTGGCGCAGGCCCGCCATTCGTGGGCGGTCAGTGCGCGCCAGCCGTAGGCGTCCAGCCAGCGCTTGGGAATCACCACAAACGTGCACAGGACGTAGCGCATGTCCTCGTTGCTGATGTCGTAGCTGCGGTGCATCTGGTTGATGCGGCGGATCGCGGTCCGCCCGGGGTCGCTCTCGAAGCCGTGCTCCACCACCGCGTCCAGGAGCAGCGCGGTGTCGTCGTAGCGGCGCTGCGGGCGGTCGGTGAACTCGGCGGTCTCGGCGAGCAGGCGTCCGATGCTCGGGACGGCATAGGTGCGGTAGAGGGCGAGCTCCAGGGCGCGGGTGAAGTCCCAGGGGAACTCGTAGGTGGCGGTGAGCCGGTAGATGGTGAGGAAATCCTGGTCGGGGTCGAGGCGGAGGATTTCCTTCAGCCGGTCGTAACGCTGCACCGGGGTCTGCCTTTCTGTGGCGGAGGGCCAACTCTACGTGCAGGCAGCGGCCTTGGAAATCGCCGCTCGCAGGCTCTCGACGTGCGGGTTACCCGCTGGTTAGGGTGCGCCGACGAGAGAACGACCGGGAGGCGATGTGTCCGAGGAGTCCGAGGAATCGGCGGGGTCCGGCGGGACGGGCGAGGGTGCGGAGGACAACGGCTCGCTGTACGTGCTGACCGCCGTACTGCTGACCCCCGCGCAGTTCCCCAGCATCCTGGGCGATGACTATCCGCAGGCGTGTGCGCTGCTCGGCGTCCGGCCGGTGGCGGATGGGTACGGGCTGGTGCTCGGCCAGGACGAAGAGGGCGCCCGCTGGACCGTGGTCATCGACGACGTCTCGCTCGTCGCGATGGCCATCGCCTCCTGGGACTGCGGGATGGAGTACGACCTCTCGCCGGACGAGCGCACCATCGTGGTCTCGCTGGGCGGCTGGCCGCTGGAGCTCGCGGTCGCGGCGCCGGGGGTCCCGGATCCGCACGATCCGGAGCAGGGCGCGGACGGCACCGGCCGGGTGCCGCTGGCACCGCCCTCGGCCGGGGTGTGGGGGGCGGCGCAGCGGCGGATGGGTGCGGACCAGATCGCCCTGCAATGGGGGGACTGGCGGGAGCGCTTCGAGACGGACGGAGAGGCTCCGGTGGCCCATCCGGGTCTGGCCCGGGTGCTGGCGGAGGCACGCGGCTACACGGAGACCCCGCCGCCGCCCGGACGGGTGCGGTCCTCCTTCGCGGGCGAGGAGGCGCGGATGCTGCGGGTGGACGGGCCGGGGTGGTCGCTGGTGGCCCGCACCGACGATGTCGCGTTCGTGCTGTTGGACGAGGAGCCGAGTGGGGTCATTCCGGTGCCGCGGGACGAGGAGTTGCCGGAGCTGCTGGCGGGTCTGGACCGGGTCGCCGTACGGCCGTCCTGAGCAACGAGGTACCACAGAACGAACTGCGAGGGGGAATCGTGCGGGTGGAATGCGATCCGGTGGGAACGGTGGTGGGCGGCCGGTCCGAGGTGGCCGACGACGACTGGGGCGCGGAGACGGCGGTGATCCGGCTGGACGCGGACCGGTTCGGGCCGGAGGCCCTGTACGGGCTGGAGGAGTTCTCGCACATCGAGGTCGTCTTCCACTTCGACCGGGTGCCGGCCGAGAAGATCGAGACCGGAGCCCGGCATCCGCGGGGCAACCCGGACTGGCCGTTGGTGGGCATCTTCGCGCAGCGCGGGAAGAACCGGCCGAACCGGCTGGGCGTGTCCCGCTGCCGGGTGGTGACGGTTGACGGGCTGGACGTCCATGTGGAGGGGCTGGACGCGGTGGACGGCACGCCGGTGCTCGATCTCAAGCCGTACCTGGTCGAGTTCGGGCCGCGCGGATCCCACCGTCAGCCGGAGTGGGCGACCACGCTGATGCGGGACTACTACTGACCGGAGTCGGCTGAGCCGCAGCGGGGACGCGGGCGCGCCGACGCCCGCCGCCCGCCGAACCTCCCGCCCACCGTCGGGCCGGCCCGTACAGTCGTAGCCGGCCCGCGCGGCCGGGGTTGCGCCGCCGGCGACGCGGATCAGACGCGGTCCAGCGCCTCGTGCGGTTCGGGCGGCAGGGTCACGGTGATGGGGTCGCCGGGGCGGATGGTTCCGCCGCGCTGCACCACGCCCATGATCCCGCCCTTGCGGATGATGCGGCCCTCGTTGCCCACGCGGAGGATGGTGCCGCGCGGCAGGCCGAGGAGGTCGATGCCCTCGGTGGTCACGTTCTCACCGAGCCGGCCGGGGGCGGCCTCGAAGCCGGACTCGGTCACCTCGTCGAACAGTTCGCGGTGGATCCCTCCCCCGGCCGGCTTCAGCGGCCTATCTGCTTCCTGTTCCGGGTGACATGCCTCAGCCGACGCCGCTGCGAGGAGTCCAGCAGCAGATAGGCGGCAGTCGGAACTCCGATCAGGACCAGCAGTCCCGGCCAGAACCCGAGCGTCCAGAACAGCACGATGGCGGCCACCACTCCGGCGGCGGCAACCTTCCCGCTTGTCGACATCTCCTGACACCTCTTCCTGCGTCGGCCAACACTCCCTACAACGCACCGGTAGGGCCGGCCGTTCCCGGCGGCGGAAACGGGCGTGAACGTCATCAACGTGACCCGGGTCACGGCCGGGCCGCGCCCGTCGGGGCGGTCGGGTGGGGTACCGTCGTCCGCCCTGTACCCGGTAGTCAAGTTTGAGGAATGCGTGCTCCCAGAGATCTCCGACCTCATCCACTGCTCCGCCGTCTTCCTGCCCGCCGATCCCGCCCGCACCGGCCGCGTCGCCTTCTGGCACCCCGATGGCCGGGACTGCCATGACGGCCTGGCCGGCCCGGCCGGCACCCTCGAAGAGCTGACCGTCATCACCCCCGCGCTCCGCCCGGCCACCGTGACCGCGCTCGTGCTGCCGGTGGCGGACGCGCTTCCCCTGCTCACCCGGGCCCGCGCCGCGGCCGTCCCACCCGCCGTCCCACCCGCCGGCCCGCCCGTCGACACCCCTGCCGGCACCGCCGCGCCGGGCCCGGGCGCCACCCCCGCCGCCGCCTTCTGGGGCGCCGCCGCCCTGCTCGCCCTGCGCTTCGCCGCCCGCGGGCTGCTGCTGCCCGGCCTGTCCCCCACCGACCACGACGCCTGGCGCATCGGCCCACTGGACGCCGCCGACCTCGCGCAGGTGCGGGAGCTGGCCGCGGCGATGCCGCCCGCCGCCCGTTGCATCGCCGTGCCGCCGGCCCGCGCCGACGGCGACCCGCTGCGGCTGCCCGCGCCCGAGCCGCTGCTGCGCGCCTTCCTCGACGCGGTCGCCGACACCCTCCCCCGCTCCCCCGCCGCCCCGGCCGCCGCGGACGGACCGGCCTTCGCCGCGCCCGAACCCGGCCGGTACCCCGGCCTGCGCCCCTGGGTCGCCGAGGTGGCGGCCGGCCAGGATGCCGGCGTACGGATCTCCCTGCGCATCGAACTGACGGACCGGCCGGACCGGCCCGAGGCCCCTGGCTTCCGTGCCGTCCTCCAGCTGCACAGCCTCTCCGATGCGGCTGTGGTCGCCGATGCCGCCGAGGTGTGGGCCGGTTCGGGCGCCGCAGCCGCCGGTTTCGCCCCGCGTGCCCGGATGGACGCACTGCTCGCGCTGCGCCGGGCCGCCCGCCTGTGGGCCCCGCTCACCCCGCTGCTCACCGCCGCCGTTCCCGGTTCCGTCGAGCTCGCCGACGAGGAGGTCACCGAACTGCTCGGTGGGGCCGCGCAGGCCCTGGCCGCAGACGGGGTCCAGGTGCACTGGCCCCGCGGAGTCGCCCACGGCCTCACCACCCACGCCGTGGTCGGTGGCGGCCCGGACCACACCGACCCGAACCGCACCGGCCCAAACCGCACGGACCCCGACCGCACCGGCCCGGCCCCCGCCGGCACGCTCGGCCCCGTCGGCACACCCGGCCTGCTCTCCCCCGACGCCCTGCTCTCCTTCGACTGGCGCCACTCCCTCGGCGACCGGGCCGACGACCTCACCCCTGCCGAACTCGACCGGCTCGCCGAATCGCACCGCCCCCTGGTACGCCTGCGCGACCAGTGGGTGCTGATCGACCCGGCCGAAGCTCGCCGGGCTCGCGCCCGGCAGGACCGCAAGGTCACGGCCGCCGACGCGCTGGCCGCCGTACTCACCGGATCGGCCGAGGTCGACGGCCGGCAGGTGGCGGTCACCGCGACCGGCCCGCTGGCCCGGCTGCGCGCCGAGCTCGCCGCGGACCCCGAGGATCCGGCCGCCCGCGCGGCGCCGTACGCACAGCAGTCGATCGCCCAGCAGACGATCACCCAGCCCGCCGCCCTCACCGCCGAACTCCGCGACTACCAGCTGCGCGGCCTCGCCTGGCTGGCCCGGATGACCGCCCTCGGCCTCGGCGGCTGCCTCGCCGACGACATGGGCCTTGGCAAGACCATCACCCTCATCTCCCTCCACCTGCACCGGCAGCAGGACCCGGCGACGGCCGGTCCCACCCTCGTCGTCTGTCCGGCCTCCCTGCTCGGCAACTGGCAGCGGGAGTTCGCCCGGTTCGCGCCCGGCACCCCCGTCCAGCGGTTCCACGGCTCCGGCCGCAGTCTGGCCGGCCTGCCCGCCGACGCCGTCGTACTCACCACGTACGGCACGCTGCGGCTGGACGCACCCGCCCTCGCCGGCACCCCCTGGGGCCTGGTCGTCGCCGACGAGGCGCAGCACGTCAAGAACCCGCACTCGAGCACCGCCAGGGCCCTGCGCACGGTGCCCGCCCCGGCCCGCGTGGCCCTCACCGGCACCCCGGTCGAGAACAACCTCACGGAGTTGTGGGCGATCCTCGACTGGACCACGCCCGGCCTGCTCGGCCGCCTCGGGACCTTCCGCAACCGCTACGCGGATGCCGTCGAGCGGGGCCGTGACCCCCAGGCAGCCGCGCGGCTGGGGGCCCTCGTACGGCCGTTCCTGCTGCGTCGGCGCAAGTCGGACCCGGGGATCGCCCCGGAACTGCCGCCCAAGACGGAGACCGACCACGCCGTTGCGCTCAGTCCCGAACAGGCCGGGCTGTACGAGGCGGTGGTCCGCGAGACCCTCGCCGCGATCGCGGCGGCGGACGGGATGGAACGCCGCGGGCTGATCGTCAAGCTGCTGACCTCCCTGAAGCAGATCTGCAACCACCCGGCGCAGTACACGAAGGAGGGTGCCGGGGGCGGGAGCGGGGGCGGCCGGTCGGGAAAGCTGGAACTCCTGGACGAGTTGCTGGACACGATCCTCGCCGAGGGCGGCTCGGTGCTGGTCTTCACCCAGTACGTCACCATGGCCAGGATCCTGGAGAAGCACCTGGCGGCCCGCGGGATCGGGACCCAGCTGCTGCACGGCGGCACTCCGGTGCCGCGCCGCGAGGAGCTGGTGGACCGCTTCCAGTCCGGCGAGGTCCCGGTGTTCCTGCTCTCCCTCAAGGCGGCGGGCACCGGCTTGAACCTCACCCGGGCCGCCCACGTCGTGCACTACGACCGCTGGTGGAACCCGGCCGTGGAGGAACAGGCCACCGACCGCGCCTACCGGATCGGCCAGACCCAGCCCGTCCAGGTCCACCGCATCATCGCCGAAGGCACCCTCGAGGACCGGATCGCGCGGCTGCTGGAACGCAAGCGGGCACTGGCCGATGCCGTGCTGGCCGGGGGCGAGGCGGCGCTGACCGAACTGACCGATGCGGAACTGGCCGAGCTCGTCGCCCTGCGCGCGGAGCGGGACGGAGAAAACGGACGATGACCGCTGACCACGACCACGACCACACGTATGGACACGAGAAGATCTTCCCGGCCCTGCCGGCGGCGGCCGGCCGCGGCTTCGCGCAGACCTGGTGGGGCAGGACCTGGCTGGCCGCGCTGGAGGACAGTGCGCTGGACGGCGAACAGCTGCGGCACGGGCGCCGGTTCGCGCGCTCCGGGGCGGTCGGCGCGGTGTCCGTCCGGCCCGGCCGGCTGACCGCGGTGGTCCGCGACCCGGACGGGACCGCCCACCGGACGGACGTCCTGGTGCAGACGTTCACCGACTCCGAGTGGGACCGGGTCCTGGGCATGGCGGCCGGACAGGCGGGGCACATCGCAGCCCTGCTGGACCGGGAGGTGCCGCCGGAACTGGTGGAGGATGCGGCGGCGGCCGGGGTGGACCTGCTGCCGGGCATCGGCGGTCTGGAGCCGAGCTGCGACTGCGGGGAGTGGGACCACTGCCCGCATACGGCGGCGCTCTGTTACCAGGTGGCGCGGCTGCTGGACCGGGACCCCTTTGTGTTGCTGCTGATGCGGGGCCGCGCGGAGCGGGAGGTGCTGGCCGAGCTGGAGGAGCGCAGCGCAGCGGAGGCGGAACCGGCGGCCGACCCGGTGGAAGAAGGGGTTCCGGCCGCGGCGGTGTTCGCGGCCGGGGGCGGGCTGCCGCCGCTGCCAGCCCGGCCGGAGCTGCCGTCGGCGCCGGGTCAGCCGCCGCTGCTGGACGCGGAGTCGGAACCGGAGCTCGATGTGGACGCGGTGGAGTTCCTGGCGCAGGTGGCGGCCGGGGAGGCGTACCGGCTGCTGGCCGAGGCGCTCGCGCCGGGCCACGCCGACCGGCCGCTGCCGGCCGGCGCGCCGTCGGTGGCCGAGGATGCGGTACGGCTGGCCGCCGAGGCCTCGGACGTACGAGTACGGGCCCGCCTGGCGCGGGCTTCGGGCCGGGACCGGGCCGCGCTGGAGCTCGCAGTGCGGGCCTGGCGCTTCGGCGGGGCGGCGGCTCTGGCGGTACTGGAGGAGGACTGGACCCCGAACCGGCCCGCCCTGGCCCGGGCCACGGCCGCGCTGACGGCGGCCGAGGCGGACGGCGCGGGGCCGGGCGAGGGGACCGGGCTGCGCCGGGTGCGGGCGCGCTGGACCCTACCGGGCGGGGAGGCCCAGCTGCGGCTGGGGCGGGAGGGCCGCTGGTGGCCGTACCGGAAGGAGGCGGGGCGGTGGGTCCCGGCGGGACCGGGCGCCCCGGACCCGGCAACTGCGCTGGCCGCGCTGGAACCGGATCCGGAGCCGGAACCAGAACCGGAACCGGCTTAGGCATTCGGGGCCGGCGTCGGGGACGGTCCAGGCATCGGCCCCCGGACCCGGCAACGGCCCTGACCACGCCGGAACCAGAACCAGAACCGGCATCGGCATCGGCATCGGGGACGGGGGCGGGGACGGCATCGGGGACGGTCCCAGCATCAGCCCCCGGACCCGGCAACGGCCCCCGACCACGCCGGAACCGGAACCAGAACCGGCATCCGTCGGGGACGATCCCGGCATCCGCCCCGGCCTGCCCGCAGGCCGGCGATGCCCGCCGCCTCCTCTTCGGCGGCGGTGAGCCCAGCGAGGATGCCGGCGGCACGCCGGACCAGCGCGTCACCGGCACCGGCACCGGCCCAAGCCCCGGCCTCAGCCTCAACCTCAGCCCCAGCCCCAGCCCCAGCCCCAGCCCCAGCCCCAGCCCCAGCCCCGAAGTCTTAAGCCGATCGCCCCCTGAAGGCCCCCCGCCCCCACCCTCCGGCCGCCGGGGGACAGCTTTCGGCCGAGCCCGAACCTGGCCTCCCGTGCCCCGGTTTGGGCACCGCCCGGGCGGGGAGGAGGCCGGGCGCAGGGGCATCCGATGCGGGCGGGCGTGGGAGCGATGCATGGCGAGTGAGGCGGCGGTGGCGTTGCCGGGCGGGGCCGATCCGGTGGAGCGCTCGCGGCTGCTGCGCCGGGCGCATGCCGTGTTCACGGCGGAGGGACGGGTCGTGGCCCCGGTGCGGGCCGTGATCGCGAAGTCCTGGCGGCGCTGCGCGCGGGCCAGACTGAGCCCGGAGTGCTCGGCGCGGGTGGAGCTGCCGGACGCGGACCTGTACGCCTACCGCGAGCAGCACCCCCTCGCCCGGGTAATGCCGGTGTTCCGGGACCTGGTAGGGGCCTTCGCGGCGCACGAACGGCACCTGCTCGCCGTGTGCGACGCCCGCGGCAGCCTGCTGTGGGTGGAGGGCGATTCCGGGACGCTGGACCGGGCGGCCGGGCTCGGCTTCGTACCGGGTGCGCGGTGGGCCGAGACGGCGATGGGCACGAACGCCCCCGGTACGGCGGTGGCGGTCGGCGAGGCCGTGCAGGTCTTCGGGGCCGAGCACTTCAGCCGCAGCGTGCATCCCTGGACTTGTGCCGCCGCGCCGGTGCGCGATCCCCGGACCGGGCGGCTGCTGGGCGCGGTGGACATCACCGGAGGTGACGGGCTGGCGCATCCCCATTCGCTGGCCTTCGTCCAGGCGGTGGCGCGGGCCGCCGAATCGCAGCTCGCCCTGCTGGGGGCGGCGGCCGGGGCTGCGGCCGGGCCGCCGGCGGACCGGCTGCAGGCGCTCGGCCGGGACGAGGCGCTGCTGGTGTGTGCCGGGCGCACGCACCGGTTGGGCCGTCGGCACAGCGAGATCATGGCGCTGCTCGCGCACCATCCGGAGGGTCTGTCCGGGGACGAACTGCTGATCGCGCTGTACGAGGACGAGCGCGCCTCCGCGGTGACCCTGCGGGCCGAACTGTCCCGCCTGCGCGGCCTGGTGGGGCCGGATGTGCTGCGGTCCCGGCCGTACCGGACGGCCGCTCCGCTGGTGGCGGACTTCGTGTCGGTGTCCCGGCTGCTGGCCACCGGTGCGACATCGGCGGCGCTCGCCGAGTATCCGGGGCCGCTGCTGCCCGCCTCCGCCGCGCCGGGGATCGTCCGGCTGCGGCGGCGCATCGAGGAGCAGGCGCGGGCGGCGCTGCTGGCGCGCGCGGACATCGGGCTGCTGACGGACTGGGTGTGTGCCCCGTGGGGCGAGGACGATCCGGAGGTGTGGGCTGCGCTGGCCGCCGCGCTCCCGCCGGGGGCCAGGCCGGCCGCGCTGGCCCGGGTACGGGCGCTCGATGCCGAACTGGGCGGCGTACACCGGGCCGTTCCGCCCCGGCAGGCGGACGGCGGGGCGCCGGACGCGGGCGGCCGGGGCGGGGACCGGAGCCAGGACCGGGACCGGAGCCAGGACCGAGGCCGGGACCGGGACCGGGACCGGGGTGCAACGTTTCCGCAACCTGCCCGCTCCTAGCCTCCCCACCAAGCGCCGCCCGACGGCGGACGGCGCCCGGCAAGGGGAGGACACCGTCATGGCCCGTTTCGCAGCTCCCGGCACCGAGGGCGCACTCATGTCGTACGCGTCCCGCTACGACCACTTCATCGGCGGCGCGTACGTGGCGCCCGCCGGCGGCCGGTACTTCGCCAATCCGTCCCCGGTGACCGGTGAGGTGTTCACCGAGGTCGCGCGGGGTACGGCGGAGGACGTCGAGCGGGCGCTGGACGCGGCACACGCGGCGGCCCCGGCCTGGGGGCGCACTCCGGCGGCCGAACGCTCGGCGATACTGCTGCGCATCGCGGACCGGATGGAACAGAACCTGCAGGCGCTGGCGGTGGCCGAGACCTGGGAGAACGGCAAGCCGGTACGGGAGACCCTGGCGGCGGACCTTCCGCTGGCCATCGACCAGTTCCGGTACTTCGCGGGGGCGTTGCGGGCGCAGGAGGGGTCGCTCAGCCAGGTCGACGAGGACACCGTGGCGTACCACTTCCACGAGCCGCTGGGGGTAATCGGGGCGATCATCCCGTGGAACTTCCCGATCCTGATGGCGGTGTGGAAGCTGGCGCCCGCGCTGGCCGCCGGCAACACGGTCGTCCTGAAGCCGGCCGAGCAGACCCCGGCCTCGGTGCACTACTGGCTGGGCCTGGTCGCGGACCTGCTGCCGCCGGGGGTGGTGAACATCGTCAACGGCTTCGGCGAGGAGGCCGGGAAGCCGCTGGCCTCCAGCCCGCGGGTGGCGAAGATCGCCTTCACCGGGGAGACCTCCACCGGCCGGCTGATCATGGGTTATGCGGCGGAGAACCTGAAGCCGGTGTCCCTGGAGCTCGGCGGCAAGAGCCCGAACCTGTTCTTCGACGACATCTGGTCCGTCGACGACGACCTCCGGGACAAGGCCCTGGAGGGCTTTGCGATGTTCGCGCTCAACCAGGGCGAGGTGTGCACGTGTCCGTCGCGCGCCCTGATCGAGCGCGGCCGGTACGGGGACTTCCTCGACGCGGCGATCGCCCGCACCGAACTGATCGTGCCGGGCCATCCGTTGGACACCGAGACGATGATCGGCGCGCAGGCCTCGGAGGAGCAGCTGAAGAAGATCCTGGGGTACCTGGAGATCGGGCAGCAGGAGGGCGCGAAGATCCTGACGGGCGGCGGCCGGCAGGAACTGGAGGGCGAGCTGGCGGGCGGCTTCTACGTCCAGCCGACGATCTTCGAGGGAGACAACCGGATGCGGATCTTCCAGGAGGAGATCTTCGGCCCGGTGGTGTCGGTGACATCCTTCCAGGACTTCGAGGACGCGATCCGCATCGCGAACGACACGGCGTACGGCCTGGGCGCGGGGGTGTGGACCCGCGACATCAACACGGCGTACCGGGCGGGCCGGGCCATCCAGGCGGGCCGGGTGTGGACGAACTGCTACCACGCGTACCCGGCCCACGCCGCCTTCGGCGGCTACAAGCAGTCGGGCATAGGCCGCGAAACCCACAAGATGATGCTGGACCACTACCAGCAGACCAAGAACCTCCTGGTCTCCTACTCCCCGAAGAAGCTGGGCTTCTTCTAGAGTGACAAGTCGGGCTCCTGGAAGGGCAATTACCCTCCTGTAGCCGGTTCCGAAGCGTCACCCAACGACATTCGATCGTCACGCCAAGTGCGGAACGGAGCCGTTCAGTCGCGCCTCCCGGACCAGTCACGGACCAGATTCCTGCCCGGAGTGAGGCAGGCGACAACCCTCTGACACGTTCGGCGGCAGGGCGTAGCTGGACGGCACGGCTCTCCAGCGCGACCCGCGGGCGTGGGCACGCCCTTCGTGGCCCACCGCTTTCATCACGTGGTCCGGCACGACCATCGTGCTGGCGGCCGTGCGCCTGGCCTGGTACGTCAACTCACCCCAGAGTGGAGGGGACCGATTGGGAGCGGAGGCGGAGAAGACCTTCCGGCGAGCGTGGTACGAGTGGAGTCACCGAGCCACCTGGTCCTGGCAGCGCCTGGAAGACCAGGACTTCTCGGTGTACACCGTCGTCAGCGACGCCTTCGGGCGCCGCCGCAAGGGGAAGCCCGAGGCCCACGCCTCCTTCCGCCAGCTCACCGCCGACTGGATCCGCCAGGCACGCAAAGAAGCCGGCCGCCCTGCCACCACGCCCCGGCAGCTGGTGGCAGTCAAGACACCCGCCCTCCACCGAACCCACCACAGCGAGCCGGAACGAGACCCCCTCACCCCATGGGAGGCATCAGTCATCGCCACCTACCAGGTGGCCTTCAACCGAAAGGCCAGCACCACCGCGCTGCTCGTTCCCCACCTAGTCGCCGAGCAACTGCTCGCATGCGCCTCCCACGACATGCCGGTCCAGCGCCCTGCCCGCAGGCGTGCTGCTCGAGCGGTGGGACCACGCCCGCTCTACCCGCTCCTGACCGGCCTCGCCGTCAGCTCGCCGGGAGCGCAGCGCGATCAGGTCGGCGGCATGCGCTGAACTGCAGCCATACTGCTGGTCACGCCCTTTCGGCCAGACTGTGGCCCGGCGGGGTCCGGTTCGGCGAGAGCGAGGCTGCTCCGGTCGAGCGGGCGTACTCGGTGGGAGTCTGACCGTAGTGCTTCTTGAAAGCTCGGGTGAAGTGGCTGCCGTCCGCGAACTGCCAGTGTGCGGCGAGTTCCGAAATGCTCAGGCGCCCTGACGGCGAGACAAGGGCGAGCCGGGCCTCATGCAGTCGCCGGTGGCGGATGTAGGTGGTCACCTGCTCACCCACCGCGGCGAATGCCCGGTGCAGCGTACGGACGGAAACGTTGAGTTCACGCGCAAGCATCGCCGGAGAGAGTTCGGGATCAGCGAGCCGACGGTCCGCGAGGTCCTTGGCCGCCTGGGCGAGCGCGGGAGCCAACCGGGGTTCCACGTCGTCGAACCGGCCCTTCGCCACCGCCTTGGCCAGCTCGACCAGGGTGCCTTGGGCAGCTTCCACACCGGCCGGACCGAGGTCGGCCACGGTTGTGTGAATCATGTCTGTAAGGGCCGTCAGCAAGCGCATCTCGGCCGAGTCCGCCGGCCCGGTGATGACCCGGCTCCCGAGCAGGGGCTTGAGCTCGCCGGGGGGCAGGACAAGGAACTTCGCCGTGAGGTGCGCCGACGTCTCGAAGGCAGTCAGACGCCCGAGGTGCCGGACGAGGAACTGGCCGGCCGACACGGTCCGGTCGCCGTAACCGGGCGGGCCCCCCAGAGTCCATGCGCCGCGCCGCACGACGTACATGGCAATGAGATCCTGATCGCCGCCCGGGACCTCCGCGGTCCGGGTTGCCGACGCGGCGTGAAGATCGGCGATCGCCGCGCCGTGCACCTTGGCCACGTTGCCCTTGACCCGGAAGTCACCGATGGTATCCGGGCTGAAGGCCGGCAGTTGGAAGACATCGTCGCCGACCTGCGTCTCCCACCCGCGCCGGAAGACGTCGAGTCCCCGCGGTGCGGAGCCCGGGGCAGTCGAGTCCACTGCGAACACCCCGCGGTTGCCGTCGACTTCCGCTCCAGTGCCGTGCATCCCGCTCCGATCTCCTCGTATTCCATGCTTCAACACCATCATTGGTGATCGTGTTCCGCAGGACCCGCCATGACCCATGTGGACACCGTGCCAATCTTCCTATGGACGGCTCGCATGGCAGCGGTCGAGAGGCAGAGCTGATGCTTCTGATACGGCGAGATGAGCTGAGCGCCGGGCTGTCGGCTGACGTGATCGCTGAAATCGGCGCCGAGGGCGGCCGTTGTGGCAGGTACGGCATCAGGCCGGGCTCGCTTCGCGGTCACGGAAGCCGGCCGTCGGCGCCGGCGCGAAACACCGGCTGTCACTCGTCGACCGGCTCCTGACCACTACGTTCCGACCACGATGCTGCCGAACTGGCAGCGCTTCGTCAGCGAGGACCCTCCGGAGTCCGAGCTGCTGGGAAGTGACTGGCGCGCAGTTTGCCGCGTGGGCCGATGGCGTCGGCCACGCCCAGGCAGGTGCTACCTCGGAAGACACCGAGTTCGTACTGCACAGACCCGGTGTCGACGGAACGGACCGTGAGCGCGATCTCGTAGTTGCCCGGGTAGGTCACCTCGCCAGATACTGGATCTGGTACGACCGGGGCGGCAGATCCGGCACCGAGCCCCCAACAGCCGTCCCGATCGAGTCCAGGATGAATGCGGCGACGGCCTCGTCGTACCAAGTGGCCAGCGCGATGAAGTTGACATGCTGGTTGGAGTCGACGTCACCGATCCGCGAACGCAGTGGGACCCAGTACGCGTAGTGGGCACGGTGCAGGCGCTCGGGGCGCGGACGGGTGGTGGCCGACTCTCCTGCCACCCCTGTCTCCGGCAGCTGCATCTCGTCGAGATCGGCGATCAGCTCGTCCGGAAGCCGGAGCGGTCCCGAGTTGTCGGCCAGCACGACCGTAGCGTCGCCGCTGCCCACACGCTTGTCGCCGACCATGGCCTCCTGTCCGAAGGTGACGGAGGAGCGCCCGACCCGGCGAACGCCAGTGTGCACCTGCACGCGGGTACCGACCGGTCCGGCCGGAGCGAGCCGGCTGACCCGTTGACCGACGAGCAGTATCCGGAACGGGCCGAACCCCTTTTCACCGATGAGGCGTTCGAAACGGTGCAGCCGCAGCCGAATCCGGGCGTCTTCCAGCCAGCGGGCCACACCCATCGTGCTTGCCGAGCCGTCTCGGCCCAGATCAGCCTGCCGCACCGGGACGTCGACCTGGACGCCGGCACTCTGATTTTCAGGAGAGTTCATGCACGACGACCTCATGTCAACGTCAACTCCGCGACCAAGTCGGACAATGCCTGCCGCGACCGCGTCCCACCGGGAACCATCCGTGCCGGTGCCGGCTCCGGTCACCTGCAGCTGGCGCGACTCGGCAGTCAGCGGGCGATCGAGATCGCGAAGGGCTCGAATCCGCTGGACCGAATGACGTGCGGGACGAACAGTATCGCGGCCTCCGTGGCGCGGGCGGTCTGGATCCCGCCGAGATCGGTGATCCATTCCTTGTTCCAGCCGAGGTCGACGAGGAGTTCGCGGACGGTCTGCTTGGCCAGCGGGTCCTCGCCGGAGAGGAAGACGGTTGGCGTCTGGGTGAGCATGGCCGGTGCGGTCATGACCGGGAAGAGCATGGTGTTGAGCGTCTTGACGACCCGCGTTTCGGGGAGCGCCTCTTGCAGTTGCTCGGCGAGGCTCGATCCGGGGTAAATGAGGTCGGCGGGCAGTCCGTCCGGTCCGTCGACGGTGGCGTTGGAGACGTCGACGAGGATCTTGTCGTGCAGCTCTTTGCGCAGGGCGGCGAGACGTTCCAGGGAGCCGGCGCCCGGGGTGGCGTTGATGACGATCCGGGCCATCCGGGCGGCATCAACGGCGGCGCCCGGCTCGCGGTCCGCCACCGTCACCTCGTGTCCTGCGCGGGTGAGGGCTGCGGCCAGATTGCCTCCGACGCGGCCGTTTCCGAGAACTGCGATCGTGGTCATGGTGATGTCCTTGCGTGGGTGCGGTTGTGGTGTACGGGGTCAGCGGGAGAGCGTGGCGACGGCCGCGGCGTGGACGCCGGGCGCGGCGGCCAGGAAGCTCTCGCTCTGCGGGGTCCAGGGGTGGCCCTCGGCGTCGGAGATCTGTCCGCCTGCCTCGGTGACGAGCAACGCCCCGGGCAGCAGGTCCGCGCGGGCGCCGGCGAACTGCCAGAAGGCGTCGATCCGGCCGGCGGCCACATTCGTCAGGTGCAGGGTCGCGGGCACGGCGGTGCGGACGACGAGCGCGTCGAAGAGCATCTCGGTGATCGAGGAGCCGACGCGCCGAACGACCTTCTCGTCCTCGTCCGGCCGGGCCTGGCTGGTGGCCACGATGCTCAGGCCGAGGTCCGCGGTCGCGGAGACGCGCAGTGGCCGGCCGTCGAGGTAGGCCCCGGCGCCGGTGAGCGCGGTGTAGGTCTCGCCGGTCAACGGCAGGTGGACCGCGGTGAGCACCGGCTGGTTCTCCCGTACGAGGGTGGCGGTCACAGCCCACTCGGGCAGGGCGTGCAGGTGGTTGACGTTGCCTTCGGCCGGATCCACGACCCACCACTCGCCGGGCGGCAGCGCCCCGCCGTCCAGCTCATCCTCCACCCAACTGGCCTCCGGGCGCAGGCTCGTGAGACGGGGGCGCAGGATGTCGAGGGCTGTGTTGTCGTTGGCGGCGAGCGCGTGCATCAGCTCTTCGCGGGTCTGGTAGCGGACTACGTCGCCGAAGCGCTCGCGCAGCGCCGCACCGGCTGCGCGTACGGCGGCTGCGGTCTGATCGAGCAGGTCGGCGTCGGAGGTGGCGACGTCGGTGGTCTGAAGCGTTTCGGACATGGTGGTGCTCCTGTCTGAGGAGGGGAGATGAGGCCGGTCGGGGCCGAACTGCGTGTCGCTTCTTGCGCTTTCGGCTCGAAGGTATATAGGCCCATCATTAACTTCAAATGCATGTGAAGAACGGCAAGGATTACTCGTATGCAATTGGATGTGAATCTGCCCGCCGCGCTCGACGCGCTGCCGGAGGAGGGCAGTACGGCCGGGGCTGACACGCGCCCGCACGTCACCGGCGCCGCGATGAGGCGCAGTCTGGGCCGCATTTCGGCGCACGGCGGAGGGATGATGCGCGTTGTGGGAGTGCCGTGGGCGCGGGGGAAGGCTCAGTCGAGCAGTTCGGCAGCCCGTTCAGCGATGGCGTAGACGGTCGCGTTGGTGTTGGCCGAGGGGATCGACGGCATCACCGAGGCATCGGCGACCCGCAGGCCGGCGACCCCGTGTACGCGAAGGTTTGCAGGGTCGACGACGGCGTCGGCGTCGGTTCCCATGCGGCAGGTGCCGGTGAAGTGGAAGTAGGGGCCGGTAGCCTTGCGGATGAACTCTTCCACGGATTCGCCGCTCGTACCGGAGCCCGGCACCGCTTCCTGCTTGCGCCAGTCGGCGAACGCGTCGGCCTCTCCGATGCGGCGTGCCACTTCCAGGCCCTTGCGCATGACCTCCAGGTCACGCTCGTCGCTCAGATAGCCGGGATCGACGACGGGAGTGCTGGCGGGATGGGCGTCCGCCAGGCGCACGGTGCCGCTGCTGTGCGGAGCCATCGCGGAGAAAGCGATGGAGTAGCCGCCCGCCGGCGGCTGGCCCCATGCCGACGGGAGCGGTGCGGCGACGATGTAGACCTGGAGGTCCGGCCGGACCGCGGCGGGGTCGCTGTACAGCAGGCCCATCATTTCGGCCGGCGGGTTGGCGGGAACGAACGGTACGGGCCGGCTGGCCTCGTACACCACTGCCGCCATCGGATGGTCCTGCAGATGGGATCCCACTCCCGGCAGGTCGGCGACGACGTCGATGCCGTTTTCGCCAAGGTGTCGTGCCGGGCCGATCCCTGACAGCATCAGGAGGTGCGCGGAACCGATGGCCCCCGCGGTCAACATGACCTCGGCGCTCTCGACGGACAGGTGCTCGCCACCCACGGTGTACTCGACGCCGGTGCAGCGGCCCGCGGTGATGCGCAGCCGCTGCACGGTCGCGTCCGTGACGACGTCCAGGTTCGGCCGGTCGAGGAACGGACGGACGTAGGCGTCGGCCGCGCTCTGGCGGGCGCCGCCGGGCAGATTCATGTCACTCCACCCGAACCCGGTCTGCAGCCCGCTGCCGATGTCATCGGCGCGTGTGAACCCAGCCTGCACCGCGGCGTCGACGCACGCCGTGGCAAGCGGATGGGGTTCCGGAACCGGGGCGACCACGACCGGCCCGTCCGTGCCCCGCACGGAGGCATCACGACTGCGAGTGCTCTCGCTGCGGCGGAAATAGGGCAGCAGATCGTCGAAACCCCAGCCCGGAGCACCGAGTCCGGGCCATTCGTCGTAACCGGAGCAGTGCCCCCGCAGGTGGTAGAGGCCGTTGATGCTCGAGGATCCGCCGAGCGCCTTACCGCGCAACACGTCAGCGGCCCTGCCTGTACCGGCCTGCACGGTCGAGGAGCCCAGCCAGAGGGATGACGGGGCGAACCCCAGGAACCCCCAAGGAGAGGCCATCGCCTCGGTCGCGTCCCGGGCTCCTGCCTCCAGCAACAGCACCCGCACGCCGGGGCGTTCCGAAAGCCGGGAGGCAATCACGCACCCCGCTGTCCCCGCTCCCACAACGACATAGTCATAAGGACTCTGGCCCATCATGTCTCCGCTTCCCACGGCAGCACTGTCCGACCACCGGGTTTCAGGAAAAGAGCTCTTCGACGATCAAAGAGCTGATTGCTTGCATGTACTCAAGGGGCCGAAAAGTTGGGGTGGTTGTCTTCGGGTCGGCCCTGTGGCTCGCTCGGCCGCCTCCGAGCTCGGCGACGCGCAGAAGGCGTGGAACCGGCTGATCAGCAGCGAACGGGTTCCAGTGGAGCAGGGCTGTCCGGAGGCAGGCTGCGCGCGCTGCTGGTGCTGACGGACACCGAGGTGGCCCGGTGGCAAATGATCACCTTGATCCGTCGGGCCTGGGTGCACCCGGTCCGGCCATTGCCGATCATCCTGTTGGGGATGCCGATGTCGGCGCCCGTACCTGCGATGACGGCCGCGCGGCTAGACTTCTCTTGTTTCACGAGTTTCTTGTCCTTGGTGTGTACCCGTCCTTGAACAGCCCGGGTTTCCCTTCTGCCGTTGAATCCTAGGAATACCGACACGGCACGTACTTGAACCTGCGCGACGTTCGTTCGGAACGTCAGCGCCATGCGAGTGGCGAGACAGTCGGCGTCAACACAGCACCGCTCCAGCGGCATCGACGCCTCGGCGGGGACCCCTGCCCGGCGCCCCCGTGGCCCGCTCGCGCCGACCGCCCGCACCCAGTTGCGCAGGGCTTCGGGATCGACCCCGAGACCGGCCAGCCGCCGCACCCAGGCGAAACGGCGAGGTTAGCTCCGGGCATGCAAGGCGCGCTCTAGCGCACTCATGCTGATGTCGATGACCGTGCGGAGCTGCTTCTGGCTCGCCCTGGTCTTGCTCATCACGGCCAGCGACTGGTTGACCGCCGTTATGTGAACCGCGAAGTCGTCAGCATCGCCTTCGGCCAACTGCGCGGCGTTCAAAGCGGTCCGCAGCCGAGCATGCTGAGAGTCCAGAGCTTCGATCACGCGTGCGGCGATGGTGGGGCTGAGCGCCGGTGCCGCCATCACGGTCTGGGCGATCAGGCATCCGTCAGGTACGTCAGGGTCGGCGATGCGCTGCAGGGTGACGTCGAAGAACGCCCGTACCGCCTGGAGCGGTTCCTCGGACGCACGTGAAAGCGCCTGGTCGTACCTCTTTCCGTACCGCGCGGCGTAGCGGTCCAGGCAGCGCAGGTAGAGCGAGTCTTTGTCGCCGAACGAGGAGTAGATGGAACTGCGGTTCAGTCCAGTCGCCCTGGAGAGGTCGTCGAGAGACGTGTCGGCGTATCCGGCCCGCCAGAACTGGACCATCGCCGCGTCGAGCGCGATGCCCACGTCGAACTGCTTCTTCCCGGCCATCACGCATGCACCTCGCTCTTGTACCAGCCGTTGCCGCCCTACCCATCCTATCTTGAACTGATCAGTTCAAGATGCCGTAGGCTTCAAACATGACCGCCGACGCTGTAGCCCCGAACCGCTCCTGCGACCAGAACCCGGTCCCCAGGTTGCCGCTGTACGACCTTGCGGGTTTCACTCACCGCTGGGTCGACGCGGAAGGAATCCGGCTGCATGCCGTGGAAGGCGGCCGGCCGGCCGGTCCCACCGTCGTCCTGCTCGCCGGGTTCCCGCAGACCTGGTGGGCTTGGCGAAAGGTGATGCCCGGTCTTGCCGAGCGATTCCGCGTGATCGCGATCGACCTGCCGGGGCAGGGCCACTCCGACCGCCCTCAAGGGGGCTACGACACGCACACCGTCGCTTCGCGCGTCCAGGCCGCGCTGACCGCGCTCAACGTGCCGAAGTACTGGCTCGCCGCCCACGACATCGGAGCCTGGGTTGCCTTCTCGCTGGCCCTGAAGTACGAAGAGCGCCTGCACGGTGTCGCTCTGCTTGACGCCGGCATTCCCGGAATCACCCTCCCGGACTCCATCCCGACGGACCCCGACCGGGCCTGGAAGACCTGGCACTTCGCCTTCCACTTGGTGCCCGAACTGCCCGAGACTCTGCTCGCCGGCCGCGAGCGTGACTACGTCGGCTGGTTCTTGAAGGTCAAAGCCCTGTCCCCGAACGCCTTCGACGGCGCCGAGATCGACCATTACGCCGCCGCCATCGCGGCCGAGGGAGGGCTTTCAGCATCTCTCGCCTACTACCGCGACGCCGCGGAATCAGCGCGTAGGAATCATGACGCTCTCGAACGTGGGCACTTGACCGTCCCGGTCCTGGGAATCTCCAGCTCCCACGGCTCGATCCCCGACATGGCGGCCTCCGTCAGTCCGTGGGCAGAGAACGCGACCGGCGTCGTCATCCCGCAAGCCGGACACTTCATTCCCGACGAACAGCCCGACGCAACTTTGGACGTGCTGACCGCGTTCATCGATCACGAGCGTGTCACCGCACATGTGCGGCACGGTGACCGGGTCCAATAGCGAGCCCGCTCCCGATCACTCCCAGAACCTCCCATCCCACCCCATCCCCCCCTGCCCCAGGACCGCCCGGACCAAGATCCGGACCATTTCCGGACCAGCCCCGCCAGAGAGTCGCACCTCCTGCCGTTTCCCCTGGTCAGAATGGGTGCAGCTGCTGTACCAACAGCAGACCAAGAACCTGTTGGTCAGCTACTCGCCGAAGAAGCTCGGGTTCTTCTGAGCGCTTAAGAGATCGTCTCGATTGGTGATCAATCAACGCTGGGAGAGCCGGATCTTCGACGGGGCGTACGACGCAGTGACTGCTCATGAGCGGCCCGTCTACGGTGCGTTGAACTTCCGCCGCAAGCCGGTCGGCGGGGCGCCGCGGTTCGGCTCGGCCCACTTCCGGCTGAGGGCTTGCGCAGATCGTCAGGACGAGCTTGACGACTACATTGAGGCGTCTTGGCTGCCCGGTGGAGTGGCACCGGGGCTTCCGACTCGGGGTTGAAGAGATCCGACGTCATCCCGGCTCCGCGGTCAGGAGTACGTCGACTTGGGCACGCAGATCGCGATCGACGGCGTGCTCGATCCTCGGATCGTCGGAGACGCTGCACGCGCCGGCCTCTATGACGTCCAGGCCGTCAAGAAGGTGTGGCACTACCTGGCGCGATTCGGGTCTCCCCGCAAGGTCACGGACCGCTCGGTGGCTTCGGCACCGATGGAGGGGGCTGTACTCGATGGCCTTCGTTGAGGGGCTGGTGCCGGAGGGACTGTGGGCTTTGTTCCGGGCTGTGAGACCGCAGATCCCCACGCGGTGGGTCAGCCGGACTGGAGGCGGGACACTACGACTGTGCGCTGCCGGCGCAGGGCGGCCCGGACATGGGGCCGGGGCGACGCCGAGTTCCTCGTCGGCGTCGCCCCGGTTCATCTGCAAGCACCACGTGTGTCTTCACGGTCTGCGGCTGGCCGGGGCGGGGGTCCCGTCTCGGTCAGCCGGTCCCGCCCCGGGCCGTGGTTCCCGGGGCGGTGACCGGTGTGCGGTTAGGGAAGGAGTGGGAAGAAGACGGCTGTCAGTGGTGCTGTCACGGTGGACGAGCGGTAGCAGCTTGTTCCCGCGAAGGTTGCGGTGTAGGTCGTTGCCGTGATCACTGTGCTGGGGACCGGCAGGTTCGGCGGGGCCAGTGTTGCGACCCCGGCGGCGTTGGTGAGTGCGGTTCCGAGGATGGTGGGGAAGGGCAGGGTGTTGGCCCTGAAGGTGACCAGTTGTCCGGCGAGCGGGGCGGCGGTGGCGGTGACCTTGAGTGTGGCGCTCATTGACGGGATGACGAAGGTGCCGTTGGTGCGCAGGCGGACCTGTGCCGGGGCGGCCGTGAGCGTTGTGGGTGCTGTGTTCACGGTGAGGTTTGCGGTGGTGGCGGAGGCGCTGCGGCAGGGGCCTCCGTTGTAGACGGCGGTGACCGTGCCGTTGGTGGTTGCGGTGGTGGTGACGCAGGCTGTGCCGCTTGCGTTGAGTGCCACGGTCTGGGTGAAGCCGCCGGGGCCGCTGAAGGTGACGGTTCCGGTGGGGGT